>DATGJM010000164.1:0-6923 GCA_035295205.1 Solirubrobacteraceae bacterium
GTGGTCGATCAACTCGGTCTGCCACTTCTTCGGCCGCCGGCGCTTCGACATCGACGACCAGTCGACGAATGTGGGCTGGCTGGCCGTCCTCTCCTTCGGCGAGTCCTGGCACCACAACCACCACGCGTTCCCGCGCTCGGCCTTCCACGGGCTGCGGCCGACCGAGATCGACATCTCGGGCTGGGTCATCGCCGGGCTCGAGCGTGTCGGACTGGCCTGGAACGTCGTCCGCGTGAGCCCCGAGCGCCAGCGGGCCAAGGCGCTCGCCGCCCGCGGCTGACTTCTTACGGATTGCGAAAGCCACCCGCTCGGGGCGGTATATGCCGCCGCCCGCGGGCAATGCCTTAACCCTCGGTCGACCGAATTCCGACAGCCAGATCGAGAGGAGGGCCAATGCTCTACCGATCAGCGCGTTTCGCATCGGTCCCAGTGGCCAGCCGGCGCTGATCGGGGTGGCCGCCTCGACCGAGCCGGGTCCGATCGATCTCACCTCGCCGAGCGGCACCCGCTTCCTGTACGCCGATACGGGTGGCGGGACGGTCGATGAGTTCCACATCAACCCGGACGGGACGCTCACGAAACTCGGCCTCGTGAGCGGGCTGCCCGTGGGGATCGAGGGCATCGCCTCGTCGTAGCGGAGGCTGAGCCGGGTAGGGCTGGGCGGGGGCCCGGCCCTACCCGACCCCCACGTCAAGCTGGGCGCTCCTGCGCCACCGCCGCCATCGTCGCCACGGCCTCGTCGGCGGGCACGCCGAACTCCACGGCGGTCCCGTGGCCGGGCTCGCTGCGCACCTCGATCCAGCCGCCGGCGGCCTCCACGCGCTCGCGCATGCCGACCAGGCCCAGATGCCCAGGCGCCTGCGCGGCCTGCTCGGAGACGTCGAAGCCCACGCCGTCGTCGCGGACGCAGACGGTGAAGCCGTCGACCGAGCCCTCGACGAGAACGTCCACGTGGGTGGCATGAGAGTGCTTGCGCACATTCGAGAGCGCCTCCTGGGCGATGCGATAGAGCACCGTGCGCAGCTCTCCGGGGGGCTCGGCCTCCAGGCGGTCGTCGAGGCTGTAGCTCGTGCCCTCGACCCCGACCGTCTCCTCGAGGTAGCTCCGGATCGCGGCCGCGAGCCCGAGCTCGTCGAGAGCCGGAAGGCGCAGATCGAAGAGAAGCCGGCGCAGGCTCTGTATCCCGCGCCGGACGGACTCGTCGAGGCCCGCGGTCAGCCGCTGCTGCTCGGGACGGTCAAGCAGCCCGTTGAGCAGGCCGAGCCTGATCGCCACGCCGGCCAGAACCTGGATCGACTCGTCGTGCACGTCGGCGGCGATGCGGCGCCGCTCGTCCTCCTGCGCACGGACCAGCTCGGCGAGCAGGCGCCGGCGCTCCTCGTTGCTGCGCACGAGGGCGTTGCGAGCTCGTTCGCGCTCGGTCACGTCGACCGCGATCCGGCAGATCATGGGCGCCTCGCCCCGGCCGGCGGGCAGTGGGAAGGCCACCGCCAGGAAGACGTGCTCGCCGTCGGGCAGCGGGAAGGCGATGTCGTGCACCACGGGCTCGCCCGTCTCACGAACGATCGCGTCGTACTCGCGGTAGGCCTGCGCCTGCTCGGGCGCGTGCAGATCCTCGATCAGCTGACCGAGCAGCGCCTCGGGCTCGACACCGAGCAGCCGGGCCATCTCCTGGTTGGCCACGGTCAGCCGGCCGTCAGGGTCACGGACGGTGATCACGGCGGGCGCGTTGTCGATCAGGGTGCGCAGCCGCTCCTCGCTGACCCGTAGCGCCTCCGCAGCCCGGCGGCGTTCGGTCACGTCGATCACGGTGCCGGCGAAGCCCGTCAGCTCGCCCGCCTGGTCGCGCTGGGCGGCGACGCTGTAGGTGGCGATGATCGTGCTCCGGTCCTTGCGCACCAGCACCGTCTCCCCGGACATCGTGTGGGTGTGGCGCAGCCTGGCGAAGAGCTGCGCCGACGCCGCACGATCGTGCTCGGGCAGCACCATGGCCACCGGGCGGCCGAGCAGCTCCTCGGGCTCATAGCCGAGCACCGAGCGCACCGCGTCGTTCAGGAAGGTCATCGCCCCTTCGGCATCCGAAGCCCAGACGACCGCCTGCGCAGTCTCCACGAGCGTGCGATAGCGCCGCTCGCTGGCCGCGAGCGCGTCCTCGGCCCGCTTGCGCTCGGTGAGGTCGAGCGCCTGGATGAAGGCCTCCTGGAGGCCGAGCTCGGGTTCGCCGAGCATCGAGATGTTCGTCAGGAAGCGCAGCCGCGTGCCGTCGGCGCGGAGATAGTCGCGCTCGAGCTGCACGCTGTGGCGGCGACCCGCGAAGAGATCGTCGGTGATCCGCGTGCCTCGCTCCCGCTGGTCATCGGGAACGAAGTCCAGGGCGTGGGCGCCGACGACCTGGGAGCGCGGCCGGCCGAGGGCCTTGCAGAACGCGTGGTTGGCGTCGATGTAGCGCAGGTCGGGGCCGATGCGAGCCATCGGCGTGGGGGCGCTCTCGAAGATCCGTGCGACCCGCCTCTGGCTCTCGCTGATCCGCACCCGCATCCGGTAGACGAGCTCACCGGAGACGATCACGGTTCCGGTGAGCAGGACGATCTCCCCCCATGCATCGCTTGCCGGGCCGGCGAGGGCCGGGTGCACTGCGCCGGATAGGAGGCGCGCGGCGCTGAAGCCGATCACCACGAGCGCCGTCTGGAACAGGGCTCGCGCACGCGTGAAGAACCAGAAGGCGTACGGCGTGCACCAGAGGTAGAAGAGGATCACCGGCGAGGCCGGCATGTGCACGAAGTAGACGCCGAGCGAGGTCAGCGCGGTGGCCAGCACAACGGCGCCCTCGAACACGATCGGCGGCTGACGGTCGGCGAGCCCGCATGCCAGCGGCAGGCCCACGCTGAGGCCGATCGCAGCCAGCAGCACCAGCGCGAGGCGGTCGGTGTGCGACGCGCCGGGGAGCAGGACGTAGACGAACACGAGCCCGCAGCCGATCGCGCCGACGATGCCGAGCGAGCGGGCCATCAGATGGGAGTCGACCTCCGTCGCGGGATCCGCGCGGCGCCAATGGGACATGCTCCCCTTCAGTTGTCCGGCGAAGCCGGGGCCTGCGTCAATCATGACCGTGGCGCCTGCTTTCGCTTCCAGCCCTTACACGCATTAAATCAGCGATTGTGGGCGCAAGCTGCATGGAATGCGCTGACTACTCAAACCTCTGTGATAGTCTGTGCGCAGATCATCTCTACACGGAGGAACTCTCATGTGGACCAAGGAGTACAGCGAGGAGACCACGGTGCCTCGGCAGGCGATCTGGGAGGCCTGGGCTGATGTGAGCCGCTGGCCGCTCTGGAACCCGGACATCGCCGCGATCGAGCTCGAGGGCCCGTTCGCCGACGGCAGCAGGATCACGATGACACCGCTCGGGAGCGACCCGGTCGAACTGGTCCTCGTGGACGTCGCGGAAGGTTCGCGGTTCGTCGACGAGGCGCGGCTCGGGGCGACCGTGATCCGCACCACGCACGAGATCGTCGAAGCCGCCGACGGCGACCGCAACCGGCTGATCTATCGGCTCGAGGCCACGGGTCCGATGGCGGACGAACTCGGCCCGGCGATCAGTGCCGACTTCCCGGAGACGATCGCGGGACTGATCGAGTTCGCCGGGCGCGCGGCCGCCGATGCCCCCGCTTGAGCCGGCTCAGAGCCCCGGGTTCCTGCTCTGGCACGCGGCGCTGCGCTGGCAGCGCCACATCGTGGCCGCGCTGGCGCCGCTCGATCTGACCCACGTGCAGTTCGTGCTGCTGGCGTCGACCTGGTGGCTGAACGAACACGGGCGGGAGCCCACGCAGGTCGCGCTCGCCGGTCACGCCGGCACCGACATCAAGATGACCTCCCAGGTGATCCGCGCCCTGGAGCGCAAAGGGCTCGTGCGGCGCACGGTCGATCCCGTCGACACTCGCGCCCGGCGACTGGCGGTCACCGCCGCCGGGGCCGCCCTGGCCCCGCGGGCGATCACGGCAGTCGAATCCGCGGACGCGGCCTTCTTCTCGGGGGTGGAGCCGCGCAGGCTGCTGTCCGTGCTGAGCGCCCTGGCGGACTTCGGCTCCGGCCCGGCGAGCGGCTCGCGGCTCGCCCCCGGAGGCCCCGCGGAGCCAGGCTAGAATGGGCGGCCGCCGGGCGATTAGCTCAGTCGGTTAGAGCGCTTCTCTGATAAGGAAGAGGTCCCAGGTTCGAGTCCTGGATCGCCCACTTCGCGTCTGCCCTGCCCTGAAGTACGTCCTCGGCCGGGCCTTGGCCGGCGCTTGCCACGTGGGTTAGGATGCCCGCGTTCCCGTTGACGCTGCGAGACGCATGGGGCCAGCGCTGACGAGGGGATGTTCGTAACAAGGTTTACGGGAGGAGCCTCATGCAGAAGACGTTCCGTCGTGCGCTGGCCGCCGGCGCGCTCGCTGGTGCCGGCCTGCTGATGGCGGGACTGCCCGCCGGATCGGTGGCAGGCAGCGCGATCTTCCACCATCAACGGATCCCGCTGCCCCGGACGCCAAGGTCCGCCGGCTGGTCCTCGAGTAACTGGTCCGGGTACGCGGTCACGGGTTCCGGCTTCACCTCGGTGACGGCGCGCTGGACCGTGCAGGCGGTGTCAGCTACGCGCAAGGCGTCCTATTCGTCCGAGTGGGCGGGGATCGACGGCTATAACAACAGCAGCCTGATCCAGACCGGAACCGAGTCCGACTACTACAGCGGCTCGGCGCACTACGACGCGTGGTGGGAGATCCTGCCTGCCGCCGAGACCGTGATTCCGTCGGTGCCCGTCAAGCCGGGCGACGCGATGACGGCAACGATCACCAAGGGCTCCGGCTCTTCGTGGACGATCACGATCAACGACGTGACCACCGGCAAGAGCTTCACCACCACGCAGACGTACAGCGGCCCGCAGACGTCGGCCGAGTGGATCGAGGAGGCTCCGACCGTGGGCGGCCGCGTCGCGCCGCTCGCCCATTACGGTGAGGCGACCTTCGACCCGGGAACGGTCAACGGCGGCAATCCGCACCTGACGGCCAGCGAGGGTGGTGCCATGGTGCAGAGCAGGGTCCAGGTGTCGACCCCGTCTGCCCCCGACAGCGATACCGACGGGTTCAATGTCGCGTATGGCTCGACGGCGCCTGCACCGCCGTCGAGCTGAGACGACCTTCACAGCATGGCCCGGCACGTCAGCTGCCGGGCCATGCAGGGCCCGCCCAGGTCCGGCCCCGAGCGACCGTTTCATAGACTCGCCGATGCGGCGAGGGCCGCATCCAGTCCGCGGAAAGGGCCGAGCCCACCCTCCTTGTCCGACGGTCGTGAACACGCTTCCTCTCCAGCCGGACCAGGCGGACGCCCGGCGCGACGGAAGGGAGCCACGATGACGTTCAAGCTCAATCTCGAGCAGCTGCGCAAGCAGGCGAAGGAGCGAGTGCGCGAGCGCCGCGCGGCCGGTGAGAGCGCCAGGCTCGCCGACGTGCAGTTCGAGCTCGCGCGCGAGCTGGGTTTCGACAGCTGGCCAAGGCTCAAGTCATACGTCGAGCGCCTCGCGCTCGAACAGCCTTTCCGCACCGACCTCGAGTATTACGAGGGCCGCGCATATGGCATCGCCTCGGTCAACGGCGTGAGCATCGCTGAAGCGAGGCGCGACCTCGCCGCACGGCACGGGTTCGGGAGCTGGCGCGAGCTGCGCCGGCACGTCGGGGCGATGCAGCGCGGCCAGGAACGACCGACTCCGTTCGTGCTCGCATACAGAGCGGTCGAAGACGGGGATGGCGAGCGCCTGCGCGAGCTGCTGGATCGGTTCCCCGATCTCGTAGTGCAGCGCGGGACCAACGGCAACGATCTGCTCGGCATGGCGGGCAACCTCGAGATCGCCTCGCTGCTGCTCGAGCGGGGCGCCGACCCGAACCGTGGAAACGACTACGGCTGGACAAAGCTCCACCAGGCCGGCTACGGCAACGACCGCGAGCTCGCCAAGCTGATGCTCGACGCCGGGGGGCGGACCGACCTGTCCGCCCGAGGCGACGGCGGCACCCCGCTCGTTCAGGCGCTGTTCTGGGGCCACCGCGAGGTCGTGGACCTGCTCGGCAGCGAACCGGGCAACCTGCGCGTCGCCGCGGGACTCGGCGACCCCGGGATGATCCGGGATCTCGTCGGCACGCCGCAGGCCGGCGCCCACCGCGAGTTCTACCGTCCCCACGGCGGCTTCCCTGCCTGGCAGCCCTCCGACGATCCCCAGGAGGTGCTCGACGAAGCCCTCGTGTGGGCCGCCAAGGCCGGCCGCGACGAGGCGATACGGCTGCTGGTCGAGCTCGGCGCGCGGGTCGACGCCGATCCGTATCGCGGGACGCCCCTCACCTGGGCGGCCGTCAATGGCCGCGTCGACTCAGTCCGCACGCTGGTGGCGCTCGGCGCCGATCCCAATCAGCTCGCCAGCTTCGGGGGACCGGATCACGGCGAGGGCGTGCCCGCGATCCACCTCGCCGCGCAAGCGGGCCAGCGCGAGGCGGTCGTCGCACTGCTCGACCTCGGAGCAGATCCGCTCATCCGAGACCAGCTCCACGGCGGCACCGCGCTCGGATGGGCACGCCAGGGCTGCCACGGAGAGCTCGCGGACGTGCTCCCGGACCCGCGCTGAACAGCGAGGGCGCGAGGGTCTGCGCACAACTACCGATGGCGGCCGCCAACCGGGGCGAGAGCCTGACAGCGATGACTTCGATCGCCGTCGAGTCCCACGCCGACATCGAGCGCCCACGAGAGGACGTCGTCGACCTGTGCAGGGAGCCGAGCCATGAGCCAGGCGCGTTCCGGCGGACGGCGATCGCAGCCGTGAAGCTGGTCCACACGCTCGTCTGGCTCTCGATCGAGTCCTGCATGGTGTACCTGCTCTGGGCCGGCTTCACTGGGCGGTCCGCTCG
>DATGJM010000165.1:0-3755 GCA_035295205.1 Solirubrobacteraceae bacterium
CGGCGACGTGCTGATGGACGAGCCGTCGGTGATGGCGACCGAGAACGCCCTCATGGCCGCCGCGCTCACCCGCGGGCCGACCGTGGTCCGCAACGCGGCCTCGGAGCCACACGTCCAGGACCTCGCCCGCATGCTCGTGTCGATGGGGGCGCCGATTGACGGCATCGGCTCCAACGTCATGACCGTGCACGGCTCGAGCAGCCTGCGCGGGTGCACGCACACGGTGGCTCCCGACCACATCGAGATCGGCTCGTTCATGGCCCTGGCGGGTGTCACCGGTGGCGAGCTGATCGTCAAGGACACCGTGCCCGAGGACCTGCGGATGATCCGCCTGGTGTTCGAGCGTCTCGGCCTGCGTAGTGAGGTTCGGGGCTCCGACGTGATCGTGCCCGGAAACCAGCGCCTCGTGATCCGTAACGACGCCGGCGACTACATGCCGAAGGTGGAGGACGGGCCGTGGCCGGCCTTCCCGGCCGACCTCACCAGCATCGCCGTGGCCCTGGCCACGCAGGCTGAGGGCTCGGTGATCATCCACGAGAAGATGTTCGAGAACCGGCTGTTCTTCACCGACAAGCTGCAGCTCATGGGAGCGGCGATCACGATCTGCGATCCCCACCGGGCGATCGTCGTGGGGCCGCGGCCGCTGCGTGGCCAAAGGGTGGATTCGCCCGACATCAGGGCAGGGATGGCGATCCTGATCGCGGCGCTGTGCGCCGAGGGGGTCACCGAGATCGGCAACGTCCGCCACATCGATCGCGGCTACGAGCGGATCGACGAGCGCCTGCGCGAGCTCGGGGCTCGGATCACGCGGGTCGACGACGTCCCCGCGCACCTCTAGGCTCCGCTCCAGCGAAGTCGATCGGGCGAGTCTGCGCTCGAGGAGGGGACCGTGAGAGGTATCCGCGCTATCACCCCGTCGCCGGCAATGGTCGTTGCGACGGCAGCCCTGTTCGTCTCGTTAGGCGGCACGAGCTACGCCGTGATCTCGGGTGGCAAGGTGCCCGACAGGCACGGCGTCTTCCACGCCTGCGTCAACCGCGCGAGCGGAGCGATCCGCATCGTCACCAGGGCCAGCCAGTGCCGCAAGCCGCGGGGCCATGGCAGGCACCGCACGCTGGGAGAGCTGGCGGTGGCCTGGTCGCAGACCGGGCCACGCGGACTGACCGGCGCTGCGGGGTCGAACGCGACGATCAACGGCGTGCCCGCGGGCGGTGCCCTGACCGGCACGTATCCGAGCCCGGCGATCGCTCCCGGCGCAGTCACTCCCGCCGCCATCGGGACGATCCCCGCCGCCGTGGTGACCAACGTGGCTGACGAGCAGCCAATCCCGGACAGCCTGACCGCCCACACGATCCTCACCTTCGACACGGACCAGTTCAACGCCGACGGCGTGCATTCGACCACCGTCAACAACGCCAGGCTGACGGCTCCGATCAGCGGTCTGTATGCCGTCCACGGCGAGGCGGTCTGGGCCTCCAACGGCCCTGGGCTTCAAGAGCTGGAGATCTACGTCAACAACTTCTCCAAGCGCGTCGGTGTGACCGCGCTTCAGAACAGCACCGGAGCGGCCGAGGGTGTCAGTGCGCTCGTCCATCTGAACGCCGGCGACTACGTGATCCTGACCGTCCGCTGGTTCAAGAACGGCAGCACCCCGACGAGCATCCGTGGCACGGCCTCCGAAACCACGCCCGACTCCCCGGAGTTCGACATCCGCTGGATAGAGCCGTGATCGGCTAGGGCGGGCAGCCGTCACCCAGCCCGCGGCCTCGCTGTAATAGGCGGGCCATGTCCGACCGGATCCCAAACGGAACGCGCGACGTCCTGCCGGACGAGATGCGCGAGTTGCGCGCGATGACCGACCGAATGCGGTCGGTGATGGAGCGAGCGGGCTACGGGGAGGTGTACACGCCGGCCCTCGAGTACGAGACCACCCTCCCTCGCGCCAGCGGCCCACGGCCCGCTTACCGGGTGTTCGACGAGCACGGCGACGTGCTGGTGCTGCGGGCCGATATGACGGTCCCGATCGCGCGGATGGCCTCGACCCGCTACGCCCACGCCGACCCGCCCCTGCGCTTCTGCTACATGGCCCACGCCTACCGCGGCGTGCGCCCGCAGCGCGGGCAGTCCAGGGAGTTCCTGCAGGCCGGGGTGGAGCTGATCGGCGCGCCCGCCCCGGAGGGCACCGCAGAGGTCCTGACCGTGCTCTGTGCGGTCCTCGAGGCGGCCGGGCTCGAGCACTTCCGGGTCGGGGTGGGGAGCGCGTCGCTCTACCCAACCCTGCTCGAGACGCTCGGCGTCGACCCACCCGCCACCGACCGGATCCTCACCGAGCTCGTTCAGGGCGACTTCGTCGGGGTCGAGCGAGAGGTGCGCACCCTCGGCCTGAGCTCGGCCGAGACGGAGCTGCTGCTGCGCATCCCACGCACCCGGGGTGGACCCGAGGTCCTGGACGACCTGCCCGCGGCCGTGGACGACGCGATCGGCGGCCTTCGCGCTCTGCACTCGCAGCTCGATTCGCAGGCCGCGCGGCGGGTGATCTTCGACCTCGGCCTGGTCCGGAGCCTCGGCTACTACACGGGCGCCGTCTTCCAGGTCTACGACCCGGCCTACGGCGTCCCGATCGGCAGCGGCGGGCGCTACGACGAGCTGCTGGGGCAGTTCGGGCGCCCTCTCCCGGCGGCCGGCTTCGCGCTGAACGTCGAGCGCGTGCACATCGCCCTCACCGGAGAGGAGCGGGGCGGGCGATGACCGGGCTACGCATCGCCGTTCCACGCGGCGCGCTGCTGACCGATTCGCTCGACGTGCTCGACAGGCTCGGCATCGACACCAGTGAGGTGCGCGCCAACGATCGCAAGCTCCTGTTCGAAGACGTCGGCATCATCACGATGCGCCCTTCGGACGTGCCGACGTACGTGGAGGCGGGCGCGGCGGACATCGGCATCACGGGCAAGGATGTGCTCATGGAGCAGTTCGGCCGGGAGGTCTACGAGCTCGTCGACCTCGGCTACGGCCGGTGCACGATGGTGCTGGCCACAGTGGCCGGCGAGGACCGCGCCGCCGAGGCGCTGCGCCGGCTCGGAGTCGTCCGGATCGCCACCAAATACCCGCGCACCGCAGCCCGTCACTTCGAGGCCACTGGGCGTCAGGCCGAGATCGTCGAGGTCAAGGGGTCGGTCGAGCTCGCCCCGCTCACCGGTCTGGTCGAGGGCATCGTCGACCTAACCGCCACCGGCACGACGTTACGCGAGAACGGGCTCACCGTGCGCGAGGAGATCGCGCACTGCACGGCGCGCCTGATCGCCAACCCCGTCGCCCACAAGCTGAAGGCCGGCGCCATCGACAAGCTGCTGGAGCGCGTGCATGCGCTGTGAGCTCGTGCAGGCCGCCGGCGAGCCGGCCGCGCGAGTGGCGGCCCGGCTGCGCGCGCTCGTGCCCACCGGACAATCCGTGCGCGAACAGGTGGCGGAGATCATCGCCGAGGTGCGGGCGGCGGGCGACGAGGCGTTGCGCGCCTACACACGCCGCTTCGACACCGCGGGCGCCGAACCGCTCCCGGCTCGCGTCAGCGCTGCTGAGATCGACGGGGCCGTCGCCGGCCTGGCCCCCGAGGTACGAACGGCGCTCGAGCTCGCGATCGCCAACGTCGCAGCGGTCGCGGGGGCCGGCGTGCGCGATGACGTCAGGGTGAGGCTCGAGGCTGGCCACGAGGTTGTGCTCCGCGAGGCGCCGGTGCGCAGCGCGGCGGTGTACGTGCC
>DATGJM010000166.1:0-2976 GCA_035295205.1 Solirubrobacteraceae bacterium
GTCGACTTGCCCGTTCTCTGCTTCGTGGGGGCGATGAGTCAGCAGTCGCAAAGAATGAAATCGCCGCGCGGCTGGACGTTGCACCGGCGTCCTGGGCGGCGCTGATCGCCTCAGGGTTGTCGGATGCCCACGCGGACACGCAGCTTCTGCTTCGCGCCGCGGCGTCTGCGGTTGCGACGGTACTCGAGCGCCACCAGCTCGCCGCCTACATCGGCACGCCGGGGGCCGAGGCCATGGCCAGGACCGAGCGCCAGCTGACGCGCCTGCGCTTCGATCTTCACGACGGACCCCAGCAGGACGCGATCCTGCTGGCCGAGGACATGCAGCTCCTGCATTCCCAGCTGGCCTCGCTACTGGGCGACCATCATGACCGCCACCGGCTCCTCGGCCGGATCGAGGACCTGCAAGCTCGCCTGGTCGCGCTGGACGGTGACCTCCGCCGGATCTCGGCTTCGCTGCAGTCGCCTTTCCTGCAGGCCGGCTCGCTCCCCGACGCAGTCGCCGAGCTCATCGAGGACTTCACCGGGCGGACCGCCATCGAGGTGGAGCTGATCACCGAAGGCGACATCGGCGGGCTTACGGATTCTCAGCACATCACGCTTCTGGGTCTCATCCGGGAGGCGCTCAGCAACGTGCGCGAGCACAGCGAGGCTTCGAAGGTCACGGTGCGCCTTGCAGCGATCGACGGGGGAGTCGAGGCCACCGTCACCGACGACGGCCAAGGCTTTGACCCCGAGCGCACGCTGGTGCGGGCGGCACGCGAAGGCCACCTTGGGCTGGTGGGCATGCATGAGCGCGTAAGGATGCTGGGAGGCGCCACCAAAATCGACAGTTGCCCGGGCGGTCCGACAGTGATCTCGGTGACCCTCCCGGCCGCTCCCGCCGACATTCCGCGGCGGGCCAGGTGAGCGAAGAGTCCACCGGTGGCGGACGGAAGGGGGGGCAGCGGCGCAAACTGAGCCCGCGAGGCCGGCGCATCAGTCTGGCCGTCCTTGGCGGTCTGCTGATCCTCAACTTCTGGATCGCCTCGCAGGCTCTGGCGCCGGCGCCCCGGGTCCGCATCCCATACAGCCCGACGTTCCTGAACGAGGTCGCGCGGGGGCAGGTCAGTCAGATCATCTCCCAGGGGAGCTCTCTCCAGGGAATGCTGAAGAGGCCCATACGCTACCCGCCGGAAAGTTCGATGCGCCCCCTTCGGGCTTTCGCCACCGAAGTACCGTTCTTTGCCAACTACGAGGAGCTCTTGGCCCTGCTCGAGCGCGAGGGAGTGACGATCAACGCTCGCCCGGCCCAGGGCGGGCCCTCGTTCCTCGTCAGCCTCATCTTCGGCTTCGGACCCACAGTGCTGCTCTTGTCGCTGGCCTTCCTGTTGCTCCGCCGTCTGTCGGGCATAAGCGGCGGAGCGGCTGCTTTCGGGCGCTCCCGGGCGCGCCGGTTCAAGAGCAGCGACCAGTCGGTCACCTTCGACGACGTGGCCGGGATCGACGAGGCCAAGGAGGAGCTCACCGAGATCGTCGATTTCCTGCGCAATCCTGACAAGTACCTGCGCCTGGGCGGCAAAATCCCGCGGGGGGTTCTGCTGAGCGGCGCTCCTGGCACGGGGAAGACGCTCCTGGCGCGCGCCGTCGCTGGCGAGGCCGGGGTGCCGTTCTTTCAGATGTCGGCCTCCGAGTTCGTAGAGATGATCGTCGGGGTGGGCGCCGCCCGGGTTCGCGACCTGTTCAAGCAGGCCAAGGAGGCGGCACCCGCGATCATCTTCGTCGACGAGCTCGATGCCGTCGGTCGGTCGCGCTCCCCGGGCGCCGGAAACATCTCCGGCGGCCACGACGAGCGCGAGCAGACCTTGAATCAGATCCTCACCGAGATGGATGGCTTCGACGTGCGCGCCGGGGTGATCGTGCTCGGCGCGACTAACCGGCCCGAGATCCTAGACCCCGCCTTGCTTCGGCCGGGCCGCTTCGACCGCCGAGTGGCCGTCGAGGCGCCCGACCGGGCGGGCCGCGAGGCGATCCTGCGGGTCCACACGCGCGGGGTGCCGCTTGACCCGGAAGTCGATCTGGCTGCGATCGCTGCGTCCACCCCCGGCATGGTGGGCGCGGATCTCGCCAACCTGGTCAACGAGGCTGCGCTGTTGGCGGCGCGGCGAAGTCGCGAGCGGGTGGGCCGAAGCGACATCACGGACGCGCTGGAGCGCATCGTGCTCGGAGCGGAGCGCAAGGTGCTGATCAGTGCGGAAGACCGCCGCCGCACCGCCTACCACGAGGCCGGTCACGCCATTGTCGGGATGTTGACCTCAGGAGCCGATCCAGTGCGCAAGGTCTCGATCGTCCCCCGGGGCCACTCGCTTGGCGTGACGTTTTCCGCTCCGGACGCCGACCGCTTCAATCTCGACGAGCAGCATCTGCTGGCTGTGATCAAAGTTGCGCTCGGAGGACGCCTCGCCGAGGAGATTGTCTTCGGGGATCGCACGACGGGGGCCGAGTCCGACATCCAGCAGCTGACGCGGATCGCGCGGCAGATGGTTGGCCGCTGGGGGATGAGCCCGCTCGGCCCTATCGCGCTACTTCCAAGCGACGGCACAAGCCCGCTCTTGCCCGGGGTGATCGAGCCCTCGGAGGCCACCCAGCGGCGCATGGACGACGAGGTCGTCCGCATTGTCGACTCCGCGTACGCTGAGGTGCGCGACCTACTCACTCGCCGCCGTCACCAGCTCGACGCCCTAGCGGAGGCGCTGATGGACCACGAGACGCTTGACGAAGCCGATGCGTACGCGGCGGCCGGGCTGGATCGCGCCCCTGTGCCGGGTGGGCCCCCCGGCGTCTCGATCGTCGACGACTAATTCGAGCTGCACACGCGCGCCGCACGCAGCGTCGCCGTCGTCGCGGAAGACGCGAGCCTGATCGCCGCCGCGTCCGAGGGCAGAGTCTTCCCGCGAACGCACGCACGGGGCGGACGCCAGGAGCCTGTCCGGGCCGT
>DATGJM010000167.1:0-15831 GCA_035295205.1 Solirubrobacteraceae bacterium
CGACGTTCAGGATCTTCCCGCGCAGCGGCAGGATCGCCTGCGTGTTACGGTCGCGGGCGTCCACCGCCGAGCCGCCGGCCGAGTCGCCCTCGACGATGAACAGCTCGGCGAGCGACGGGTCCTTGACCGAGCAGTCCGCGAGCTTCCCGGGCAGGGTCGAGTTCTCGAGCGCCGACTTGCGACGCGTGAGATCGCGGGCCTTGCGCGCGGCGGCACGGGCCTGCGCGGCCTGCACTGCCTTGCGGATCACCGCGCGGGCGTCCTGGGGATTCTCCTCCAGGAACTCGATCAGCCGGGCGTAGACGACGGTCTGCACGAAGCTCTGCATGCCCGGATTTCCGAGCTTGGCCTTGGTCTGGCCCTCGAACTGGGGGTCGGCGAGCTTGGCCGAGATGACGGCGGTGAGACCCTCGCGGACGTCCTCCCCGGTGAGCCGGTCATCCTTCTCCTTGAGCTCGCCGGTCTTCAGCGCGTACCCGTTCAGCGCGCTCGTCAGGGCGGAGCGGAAACCCGAGAGGTGAGTGCCGCCGTCGATCGTGTTGATGTTGTTCGCATAGGAGAAGACCGACTCCTGGTAGGAGGAGTTCCACTGCATCGCGACCTCGACAGCGCCCTCCTTCTCGCTCTCGCCCTCGAAGTAGACGATCTTCTTCCCGATCGGCTCCTTGTTGCGGTTCAGGTGCTCGACGAAGTCTCGGATGCCGCCCTGGTAACAGAACTCGGCGCGGTGTCCGCCGGCCCGCTCGTCCACGATCACGATGCGCAGGCCGCGAGTCAGGAACGCGGTGTCCCGCAGACGCTCCTCGAGCGTGGTGAAGTTGAACTCCGTCTCGGCGAAGATGTCGGAGTCGGGCACGAAGGTCACCGTGGTGCCGGTCTCCTTCGTCGGCTCTCCGCGCTTTAGGTCATAGAGCGGCTTGCCGCGCTCGTATTCCTGGATCCAGTGATAACCCTCGCGGCGGACGTCGACGGTCAGGTGCTCCGAGAGCGCGTTGACAACCGAGGCGCCGACGCCGTGCAGGCCGCCCGAGACCTTGTAGCCGCCGCCCTGGCCGAATTTGCCGCCGGCGTGAAGGACCGTGAACACGACCTCGACCGCCGGGCGCTGCTCCTTCTCCATGATCCCGACAGGGATGCCCGCGCCGTTGTCGACCACCGTGACCGAGTTGTCAGGATGGATCGTCACCTCGACGCTGTCGTTACGACCTGCAAGCGCCTCGTCGACCGCGTTATCGACGATCTCGTAGACGAGGTGGTGAAGCCCACGCTCGCCCGTCGAGCCGATGTACATCCCCGGGCGTTTGCGGACCGCCTCGAGGCCCTCCAGGACGATGATGTCCCGGGCGTCGTATCTCGCTTGCTGTTTCTTCTCAGGGCGCCCCTCGGCGCCGGCGTCGTTCGCCAAAGATCCTCCGAACACATCGAGACGCCCCGGAACCGCGCCTGGCGCGGCAAGCCGGGGCGTCACAAACCGTTGATCACAATATTAGCACAGCAGCCCCTCTGACCGGGGTCTAACGGGACATTGTTTTGCCTGCAAAACACGGCAATTCACCACTCGCGCGGCGGGATTGTCACACAACGCAGCCGGGTCACCCGCCCCCGGCGCAGACGCTCGTTCAGACGCCCGATCAGGATCGGCGCCATCAGGTCTAGCTCCTGCGACCACGCGGCTGCCACGCACGACACCGTGACCACCCCCGCGCGCTCGCCCGTGGGCTGCGCAGCCGCCGCGATGGCCTCGCCGACGGCCTCGTGCCAGGCCTGCTGAACCTCGGCCAGCAGCGTGTCCGGCGCGAGCTCGACCTGCATGCGTTCCAGCGCGAATCCGAGCGGCCGCGGAGCGCGGCGGTACGGGCTCACGCGGTGGCCTCGACCAGCACCCGACCGGACCGCACGGCCAGTCGAGCGACGTCGTCTGACTCGCCGCCCGGCACGTGCTCGAGGTCGGTGGTGGTGATCAGCGACTGTCCGCCGCCTTCGCGCAGGAGCTCGACCAGCGACTCACGGCGGCCGTGGTCGAGCTCGCTCATCACGTCGTCGAGAAGCATCAGCGGCGGTGCGCTGCGAGTCGACGCGATTGCCTCCCGCTCGGCCAGCAGCAATGCCAGCAAGGCCAGGCGCTGCTGACCCTGGGAGCCGTAGGCGCGCAGGTCGTGGCCGGCGCGAGCGAGCGCGAGATCGTCCCGGTGGGGCCCATGTCCGGTGAATCCACGCTCGAGGTCGCCGGGCACGCGCTCGCGCAGCTCCGCCGCCAGGGCATCGGCCGTCTGCGCTCGGGAACGCGGCCGGTAGGCCACAGACGGCTCGCCATCGAGGCCGAGCTCGCCCGCCAGGCTTGCGAAGCGCTCGCGCACCTCGTCGACCGCCGCGGCGCGGTCGGCCATCAGCGCCACACCGGCGCGCGCCAGCTGGATATCCCAGCTCTCAAGCGCTCCGCGGCTGGAATGGCCGGAGCGGATGCGCAGGAGCAATGCGTTGCGCTGGGCCAGGGCCTGTGAGTACGCCCGGCGGGTCGCGGCCCTCCCCGGCCACAGACCGCAGACGAGCTGGTCGAGGTGCGCCCGGCGCAGCGCCGGCGCCCCCTTCACGAGCTCCAGCCGGTCGGGCAGGAACACGCTGACGAGCGGCCGCCCCGGCACATCGAGGAGTCGCTCGACGCTCGCACCGTCGACGCGCATCCGCTTGGGCTCCCCCGGTGTGAATCCGACCGAGAGCTCGTGCGGGCCGTCGTCGGCCACGGTGCGAACCACCACGCGCGTGGTGCCGGCGCCGAACCGGACCACCTCGCGCTCGTTCGCGGTTCGGCAGGAGCGACCGGTGCACCCGAAGTACAGCGCCTCGAGCAGGTTGGTCTTGCCGGCCCCGTTCGGCCCCGAGATGACGGTCAGGCCCTCTGCCAGCGTGACCTCGGCCTGCTCGTAGCAGCGGAAGTCGCGCACGGTGAGGCCCGCGACGTGCATGACCCCCTACACGTTCAGCCGGATCGGCATGATCAGGTACTGGAAGCGGCTCTCGTCGGCGGCCTCTATCAGCCCCGGCCGCAGCGGGCTGATCAGCTTGAGGAGCACATCGCCCTCCTCGATCGCCTCCAGACCGGCGCGCAGGAAATCGGGGTTGAAGCCGATCTCCAGTGGCTCACCCTGGAAGGCGACCGGCAGCGACTCGCGGGCTTCACCGACGTCGGGCGTCTGGGCCGACACCGTGAGCTCACCGGGCTGGAAGGACAGACGCAGCGGTGCGTTCTTCTGGGCGAGCAGGCTGATGCGCCGCACGACGTCGGTGAGCTCCGGCCCCGCCACCCGCAGCTCGTGCTCGAAGCTCTCCGGGAGCAGCTGGCGATAGTTCGGGAATTGGCCGTCGATCAGCCGCGAGGACAGCACGACTCCATCGAGCACGAACAGCACCTGGTTCTGACGGACGCTGACCTCGAGCTGCTCCTGCTCGACATGGCCGGCCACGCGGGCCAGCTCCTGAAGGGCGCGCGCCGGCACGTTGACCTCGAACGCCTGGCGCAGCGGCGCCTCGAGCACCGTTTCCTTGACGCTCAGGCGGTACGAATCGGTGGCGACCATCCGCAGCTCGCGTTCCGAGGCCGAGACGAGGATGCCCGTGAGCACGGGGCGGGTCTCGTCGCGTGACGCCGAACCGGCGACCTTCAGCGCGGTCGACACGAACGCCGCGGCGGGCAGCGACACCGAGGAGTCTGGGTCGGGCTCGGGGAAGGGCGGAAAGTCCTCGGCGCGCAGGACGCGAATGTGGAACGTCGCGCTGCCGGAGACGAGCTCGACGTCCTGCTCGGCGGAGCGGAGCTCGAGCGTCAGGGACGGGGCCGGGAGCGCCCTGACCACGTCGAGGATCAGCCTCGCAGGCAGTACGACCACGCCGTCGCGCACGACCTCGGCTTCGAGCGGAACCCGCAGTCCCACATCCATGTCGGTGGCGCGGAGCTCGCAGCCTTCGGAGGAGGCCATGAGCTGGACGCCGGACAGGGCCTGGATCGCGCTTCGCGTCGATGCCACCCGGCTGACGGTCTGCAGTTGGCCGAGCAGCGCGTCTCGCTCGAGTGAGATCTTCACGATGGATACCTCAGAAGGAAGATAGGAGTCATAGGCGAATGAACAATGTTGAAAAGTCGGCGATCGCCCGCAGCGAGCGGGAAAGTTGTTGAGCGGAGCGGACAGGCAAGTCTGTCAACAGCCCCGGTCGTGACGACTGCCGTCACGAAGCTCTCCGGTGAGCTCCTCGAAGTCGACGATCGATTGGTGGTCTGTCGACAGGCGCTTGGACACCTGTCGACAGGAGTGAAGGACGGTGTTGTGGCTTCGGCCGCCGAACGCGCGACCGATCTCGGCCAGCGAGGCACCGGTGAGCTCGCGTGCGAGCCCGATCGCGAGGTGCCGCGGCCAGGCGACCCGAGCCGCGCGGCTGTCACCGATGAGCGCGGCGGGCTCCAGCCCGAAACGGGACGCCACGGTCTGCTGGACCTGCTCGATCGAGATGGTTGGCATCTCCTCCCTGCCACTCGAGCGGGCCGGCTCCGGGGTCTCCTTCCGGGTGTAGCCCATGCTCGTGAGCACCCGCTCGGTGAGGGCCAGGTCGATGGGCTGGCCGGTCAGGGAGTGAAACGCGACCACCCGGATCAGCGCGCCCTCGAGTGCGCGCACGTTCTCGGTCACGCGCTCGGCGATCAGCTCAAGCACGCCGTCTTCACCGAGTGGGACGCCGTCGAGCGCGGCGCGCTTTCGGAGGATGGCGAGGCGCGTGGCCAGGTCGGCCGGCAGGATGTCGGCGACCAAGCCGGCTTGGAAGCGCTCCCGCAGGCGCTCCTCGACCCCGTCGAGCTCGGACGGGAGGCGATCGCACGTGATGACGAGCTGCCGGCCGCGGTCCTGAAGGGCGTTGAAGGTGTGGAAGAACTCCTCGGCGGTCTTGGCCTTGCTGGCGAGGAACTGCACGTCGTCGATCAGCAGGACGTCGACGTCCCGGTAGGTCTGCTTGAAGCGCTCGAGCTTGCGGCCCGCGAGTGCGCTCACGAAGTGGTTGGTGAAGGCTTCGACGGTCGTGTAGCGCACACGCGCGTCAGGGGTGTGGGTGAGCATGTAGTTCCCGATCGCGTGAAGCAGATGGCTCTTGCCGAGCCCGGGCGGCGCGTACAGGAAGAGGACCGGATAGGTCTGGCCCGGCTGCTCAGCCACGGCGAGAGCGGCGGCATGGGCCAGCCTGTTGCCCTCGCCGATCACGAACTGGTCGAAGCTGTAGCGCGGGTTCAGCGATCCAGTCGGCGAGTCGACTCCCGTCTCGGCGGTGACCGCAGCCCCGGCGCGGGCTGGCCGCTCACCGGCGAAGCGGACCTCGATGTCCTCACCCAGGACCGCCCGTGCGCAGCGATCGAGCACGCGGCCATAGCGCTTGCGCAGCCAAGCCTCAGTCTCGCCCGGAGCCTTCAGGATGAGCGTCTTCTCGTCCAGCGAATCGAGCTCGAGGGGCTCGATCCAGACGGAGTACATCGAGTCGCCGAGCGTCCTGCGCAGCCGGTTGCGGATCTCGCGCCAGACCGTGGTGACGTCGAGATGCGCGGACAGCTCCAAGCGACTCCCTCCGGGAGCTTTCGAGGTACATGGGCGAGATGGCCGACCGGTGGCCGACCGGAGGGCGAATATACCAGCGGCGCTCGAGCCTGGCGTGGGCGCGTCGGGAGGCCTTGGCGCAAAGCGCGGGAAAAAGGACCGGCGCCCTCCAAGTCCCCCGAAGAGCCTCCGCAAAGGGGCTGCGTATACTTGCCCGACGGCCTGCCCTCCAGGTCGCGATAGCCCATGAAACGCACCTATCAGCCAAAGAAACGTAAGCGCGCACGGACGCACGGGTTCCGCGCTCGCATGAGCACGCGCGCTGGCCGGCTCCTCCTGAAGCGCCGACGCGACAAGGGTCGCAAGCGACTGACCGTCTGATGCACGGGACGCCCCGGGCTCGGTCGCGGGCAGGGCGAGGAAGGCTGTCGCGCAGCGCAGACTTCGATCGCGTCTTCCGGAGCGGTCGCTCGTATGCCTGCCGTGAGTTCGTGCTCTGCGTGTTCCCGCGCGGGGAGGACGTCGATCCTCGACTTGGCCTGTCCGTCTCGCGCAAGGTCGGCGGGGCGGTGGAGCGCAACCGCGTGAAGCGCGTGCTGCGCGAGGCGTTCGCAGCCGAGAGCACCCGTCTGCCACGAGGGACGGATGCCGTGGTCGTGGCCCGCCGCGATGCGCAGGCGCTGGCCGAGAGCGAGGGCGTGGCGGGCGTCAGGCGCGTGATCGGCGAGCTGCTCGACCGGGCGCTCGGCGAGACCGGGAGCAAGGAGTGATGGCGGGCCGCGCGTTCGTACTGGTGATCCGCGGCTACCAGCGGCTCCTCTCTCCGCTGTTCGGCAACCGCTGCAAGTACTACCCATCGTGCTCCGAGTACGCCGCGCAGGCGATCGGCGGATTCGGCATACTGCGCGGGCTGGTGCTGGCCGCCTGGCGGCTTCTGCGCTGCAACCCCTGGAGCCACGGAGGTTTCGACCCCGTCGAGAATCAGCGGCTCTTCAAGTCTCGGATCAGCGCCCCGAGCGCCGGATAAATGCTCGTCTTCGCCAACATCTTCCAGCCGCTGATCGACATCTTCGAGGCGGTCATCAAGTTCTTCCATAACGGCCTCGGCGTGCCGTGGGGCTGGTCGATCGTGCTCCTCACGGTCGTCATGCGGGCGCTGCTGCTGCCGCTGGCGATCAAGCAGTTCCACTCGATGCAGCGCATGCAGGCGCACATGCCGGAGCTGAAGCAGATTCAGGCCAAGTACAAGGACGACAAGCAGCGCCTGAACCAGGAGGTCATGAAGTTCTACCAGGAGAACAAGGTCAATCCGTTTGGCTCCTGCGCCCCGCTGCTGGCGCAGATCCCGGTCTTCATCGGCCTCTTCTACATGCTGCGCAAGCAGCTGCGCCGCGACATCTGCCCGGGCATCCAGACCAAGACGATCGTCAACGGCCACACGGTGATCGGAACCTCGAAGCCGTGCGGCTCGCACGGCGCGAGCTTCCTCTTCATCCATGACCTGACGACCAATGCCGCCGGCGTCACGCTGGTCGTCCTGATCGTGCTCTACATCGGGACGATGCTCGCCTCGAGCCTGATGATGAGCGCGCCGACGATGGACCGCAACCAGCGAATCATGGTGCTGCTGATGCCGCTCCTGTTCGTGGTCTTCATCATCCGCTTCCCGGCCGGCGTGCTCGTGTACTGGATCACGACGAACCTGTGGACGATGGGCCAGCAGTACCTGATCAGGCGCCGTCTCGGTCCGACGCCTGTGGTCGCCACGACGGGAGGTGGGACCGCGACGAACGGCATTGGTGCCGGGGCCCCGAGCGCCGGCGGCTTGCTCGGCCGGCTGAGAGCCGCCCAGCCCCAGGACGGCGCCGCCACGGCGACGAAGGAGAAGCCGGCCGCCACGCCTCCGCCTCCGCCACGGAAGAAGAAGAAACGCTCGGGTCGAAGGAGGTAAGCGTGAGCGAGGCAGCCGAGAAGGTGCGCGAACTCCTCGAGCGTCTGGCCGACGAGTTCGACATCGACGCCGAGGTTCGGGTCAGCGAGGACGACGGAACGATCATGGGCGAGTTCGTGGGCGATGATGTGGGCTCGCTGATCGGCCACCACGGCCAGACGATCGATGCCATCCAGCACCTCGCCTATCGCATCGCGTTCCGCGGCACGCCGGCCCGCAAGAGTCTCGTCGTCGACGCCGGCGGCTACCGCGAGCGCCGCGCGGTCGCCCTGCGGGCCGCCGCCGACCAGGCCGCCGAGACCGCCATCCACGACGGCCGCGCGGTGCGCCTCGAGGCGATGAGCGCGCTCGAGCGCAAGGTCGTCCACGAGCACCTGAAGACCCGCCACGACGTCGAGACGTACAGCGAGGGCGAGGAGCCCGCGCGGCGGCTCGTCGTGGCGCCGGTCGTCGACTAGCGTTTCACGTCTTTCTCGACGGTGAAACAACTGTCGGACTTCGACCGCGGGCTGTTCATCGGGCTCCTCGTCGGCGAGGGCTCGTTCGGCGGCGACGGTAAGCAGCCCCAGATCACGCTGCGCATGCACGTCCGTCACGAGGCGCTCTTCCAGTGGCTGGTCGAGCGATTCCCCGAGAGCCGACTGTACGGTCCCTACCACCATGGCGGCCGCAGCTACTACCAGTGGATGGCCCGCGGGCGAGTTCTCGTCCGGGACGTGCTGCCGATCCTGGAGGAGGCGGACCTCGAGCGATTTGACGGCCACGCGGCAGAGCGCCTCGCGGAGATGCGAACTCGGTATGCGGCGTTCATCGAGCGTGAGCAGGCTCGTCTTGGTGGCTGAGCTCGCCGAGCGCTTCGGCCTCGGCGCGGTCGCCACGAGCCGGCTACAGCGGTTGCTCGACGCCCTGGCGGAAGACCCTCTGGCGCCAACCGCGGTGCGCGACCGCCGGCGCATCATCGACGACCATCTGGCCGACTCCCTCGTCGCCCTTGACCTCGATCCCGTCCGGACAGCCCGCCGTGCCGCCGATCTGGGCTCGGGCGCAGGCGTGCCTGGGCTCGCGCTGGCGATCGCGCTGCCCTCCACGGAGTTCGTGCTCATCGACAGCGTCACGCGGAAGTGCGAATTCATGCGGCGAGCCGCGGCCGCGTGCGACCTGGCGAACGTCTCCGTCATCAATGCCCGGGCCGAGGAACTCGACCCCGAGACCGGATTCGACCTCGTAACCGCCCGGGCGCTCGCGTCCCCGGCGGTAGTCGCCGAATACGCCGCTCCGCTCCTGCGCATAGGCGGAACGGTGGTGGTGTGGCGCGGCAGGCGCAATCCGGAGGCTGAACTCGAGGCTGAGGTCGCGGCGGACATCCTCGGACTGCAACCGGGCGAAATCCGCCGCGTGCAGCCATATCCGGGAGCCCAGAGCCGACACCTCCACCTGATGTCGAAGGTCAGGGAAACGCCGGACCGTTTTCCCCGCCGCCCCGGGGTGGCTGCCAAGCGTCCGCTGGGAAGGAGATAGAACGTGCAAGATCCGACCGGTCGTCTCGCTAGTTTGCGGACCGTGGGCACCGTCTACGCGATCGCCAATCAGAAGGGTGGAGTAGGCAAGACCACGACCGCGGTCAACCTCGCGGCCTGCGTGGCCGAGGCCGGCTACGAGGCGCTGCTGGTGGACATCGACCCCCAGGCCAATGCGACCATCGGTCTCGGGCTCGGCAAGGACTGCGAATACACGGTCTATGACGCGCTGGCCGGCGCCGTCGATCTGGCCGACGTCGTCCGCCCCACGGCGATCGAGCATCTCTGGATCGCCCCGTCAGGACCGGATCTGGCCGGGGCCAACGTCGAGCTGCCGCGCATCGCGGGCTCGGAGACCAGGCTCCGCGACGCGCTGGCCGACGTCCGCCGGGCGTACGCGTTCACGCTGCTGGACTGTCCGCCCTCGCTCGGCCCGCTGACGGTCAACGCGCTGGTGGCCGCCGACAGGGTGATCGTGCCCGTCCAGGCCGAGTACTTCGCTCTCGAAGGGCTGGCCGGGCTCCTGGACACGCTGTCGCTCGTCCAGCGCGAGCTGAATCCCCGCCTGACCGTGGCCGGGATGCTGCTGACCATGCACGACGGCCGCACCCGGCTGGCGCAGGATGTCGAGCGCGAGGTCCGCGAGCACTTCCCGGCGCTCGTGTTCGAGACCGTGATCCCCCGTAACGTCCGCATCGGCGAGGCTCCGAGCTTCGGCAAGCCGGTCATCCACCACGACCCGCACTGCGCGGGCGCCGATGCCTACTTCGAGCTCGCCAAGGAGGTGGCAGCGCGTGGCTGAACGACCGAAGGGTGCCGAGATGAAGCAGTTGGCCCCCGGACCCAGGGGAATGGGCCGGGGTCTCGCAGCGATCCTGACCGTGGCTCCGCGCGACGATCAGGAGGAGCTCCGGCGCGTTCCCGTCGAGCTGATCTCGCCGAATCCCGACCAGCCGCGCACCGTGTTCGACGAGCACGCGCTCGTCGCACTCGCCGACTCGATCCGTGAGCGCGGAGTGCTGCAGCCGGTGCTCGTGCGCCCGCTGCCGGGCGGCCGCTACGAGCTGATCGCGGGCGAGCGCCGCTGGCGCGCGGCCCAGCTGGCCGAGCTCGACGACATCCCAGCCGTCATCCGCCATCACGACGACGCGGCCTCGCTCGAGCTGGCTGTGATCGAGAACATGGCGCGCGAGGACCTCAACCCCGTCGAGGAGGCTCGCGCCTGCGCTGCCCTGGTCGACGAGCTCGGGCTGACACGCGAGCAGGTCGGGTTGCGCGTCGGGCGCAGCCGGGTGGCGATCTCGAACCTGATCCGGCTGCTCGACCTTCCCGACGAGGTGCTGACGCTGATGGAGGCGGGCGAGCTCACGGAGGGTCATGGCCGTGCCCTGCTGATGGTCGAGGATCACGGTGAGCGCCGGGCGCTGGCCCGCGCCGCAGTCGCCGGCCACTGGTCGGTGCGCGAGCTCGAGTCCCGCGCGCGGGACCTCAACTCCGGCTCGCAGAAACCGAAGACGCGCGGACGCCGCCTCGCGGCCCCTCTGCACCCGGACCAGGAGGATGCCGTCCTGCGGATCGCCGACACGCTCGGATCGGTCCTGGGCCGTGAGCTCGAGGTCGCCCCGGGCCCGCGCGGCCACGGCTATCGCGTGCAGCTCAGCTTCGACTCGGTCGAGGACGCGCTCGACCTCGCACGGCGCCTGACCGTCCGAGCTGTGCGCTGAGGCAAAGCAGGCCGAGCCGTCAACACCTTGTGCTGATCCGCACATGATCACAACCGCCGGGGGAGCATGGACCTGAGGGATCCGCTACGCCACCACAAGCACTACGAGCAGGGCGATGGCTCCTCGCCATACGCCGGCGGCAGCAGCTTCATGGAGCACATGGCCGAGAAGGTGGCCACAGGCATGGGGACCGTGCCCTTCGTGGTCATCGGCACCGTGGTGATCGTCGCCTGGGTGCTGTCCAACGGCGCGCTCCACTACGTCAGTAACACGGTCAGTGCCCTCGCCCACGGGCGCCAGTTCGACCCGGAGCCGTGGATCCTGCTGAACCTGATCTTCAGCGGCGTGGCGTTCTACACCGGAGCTCTCGTGATCATCGCCCAGAAGGCCCAGACCCGGACCGACAAGGCCAACGAGGAAGCGGCCGCCAAGCACCGCGAAGAGCTCTCCCAGTTCCAGACCGACCTTCTGACGAAGAACACGGACCTCACCGAGCAGATCCACACCCTGGCCCAGCAGCTGCGGGCGCTCACCGAGGAGGTTCACAGCGCCACCTGCAAGGGGGCTCAGCTGGAGACGGCCGCGCCCGAGATCCACCTGCCGACCGAGCCCGCCTCGTAAGTACGGAGTAGCGTTGGCGGGGTGAGCCCGTTCGTCTCCGAGGCCGGCCACGTCAAGCCCCATCGGGCGTTCGACCCGCGCCGCCTCGGCGAGCTCGAGACCGACGCGTGGGTCGGCTACTACCGCCGCGAGTGGCCAAAGGTGCTGCGAGCGTCGCTCGGGCTGACACGGCACATGTTCGGCATGTCCTGGCCCGCAACGCTGCGCGGCGCGTGGCTCGTGCTGCGAGCCAACCAGCAATGGGCGCCCTCCCCGGACAACGATCCTGACCGGGCCCGCCAGACGATGGAGCGCTTCTACGGCCTCGTGCGCCGCTACCACAGCGAGCGCTTCGATCCGGCAAGAGCGGCCGAGCTCGAGGTGGAGTGGTGGCGAGTGCACCGTGCCAACCAGCACGGAACCGGCGCGGAGGAGGCGGAGCTCATCGATGCCCTCGCGGCGCTGTACGCCTACGTCTACGGAGCCCCGTCCGAGGAGGTTCGCATGGCTGCCGAGCAGCGGGCGCTCGCGATGCGCCACTCCGACCGCTGGGTGCAGGAGGGCCGCGACCTGGGCAGCGGTCTGATCGACGAAGAGCGGGCCGCACTCGTGCGCTCCTACGCCGCCCTGCTGGCGGCCGTGCACCACCCGTAGTCCGGCGATCAGTTTCCGAACAGGCTGGTGTCTGACCGAGCAGACCCCAACCTCTCAGGAGCTCTGATCAGATGGCACGCACAGCTTCCTCGCCCCGGTGGACGCTCGGTCTGACCTCCGTGGCCTTCTTCATGATCGCGCTCGACGCGCTCGTCGTGGCCACCTCCCTGCCCGCGATCCAGCACGACCTGAAGGTCGGTGTCTCGACCCTCGAGTGGACGGTGAACACCTACGCGTTGCCCTACGCCGCCGGCATCGTCACGGCGGCGGCGCTGGGAGATCGCTTCGGCCGACGCCGAGTGTTCACGCTCGGCTTGGGCGTCTTCACGCTCGCCTCAGCCGCCTGCGCACTGGCCCCGAACGTGGGACTTCTGTTGGCTGCGCGGGCGCTTCAGGGCGTCGGCGCGGCGGCCGTGATGCCGCTGTCGCTCACGATCCTCACGGCGGCCTTCCCGGCCGAGCGCCGGGGTGCGGTCGTCGGCGCCTGGGGCGCGATCGGCGGCCTGGCGGTGGCCTCGGGCCCGGTCATCGGCGGAGCGATCACGCAGGGTATCGACTGGCACTGGATCTTCTGGGTCAACGTGCCGATCGGCGCCGCCGCGGTGCTGCTCTCCCGGATCCGTCTGGCCGAGACGCGGGGGCCCGCGGCGCCGCTCGACCTGCCCGGCCTGGCTCTCGTCACCACCGCTGCCAGCCTGCTCGTCTGGGCGCTCGTGCGCTCCGGCGCCGCGGGCTGGGGCAGCGCCGAGGTCGTGAGCACGCTGATCGCCGGGGCGCTGCTGCTGGCCGGGTTCGTCTCCTGGGAGAGGCGCGCTGCCGCGCCGATGCTCCCGCTCGACCTGTTCGCCGACCGCACGTTCACCGCCGCCAACGCCACGGCGTTCCTGATGACCGCAGCGATAATGGCGGCCGCCTTCCTCGTCGCCCAGTACTTCCAGTTCGCCCGCGGGAACTCGCCCCTCGGCACGGGCCTGCGCCTTCTGCCGTGGACGGCCACGCCGATCCTGGTCGCGCCGGCCGCCGGCGCCCTGTCCGATCGCATCGGGCCTCGACCGGTGATGGCCAGCGGGATGCTGCTCCAGGCCCTCGGGCTGGCGTGGTTCGCCGAGCAGGCCACGACCGGTGCCGGCTACGGCGGCCTCGTGGCGCCACTGGTGATCGCCGGCGTGGGCATCTCGATGGCCATTCCCACGACCCCGGCCGCCGCCCTGAGCTCGGTGCCGGCGGCCGCCCTGGGCAAGGCGTCGAGCACGAACACGACGCTTCAGCGCTTTGGCGGCGCCTTCGGTGTGGCGCTGGCCACTGCCGTCTTTGCGGCTCACGGGCACCTCGGCAGCCCGGCGAGCTTCGACGCAGGATTCCGGCCCGCCCTGGCCGTGGCTGCGGGGCTGTCCCTGCTCGGGTCAGGGTGCGCGCTCCTGGCCGCGCCGCGCCGGCGCACCCAGAAGCTGGCGAGCGACGTCGTCGCACCGGTGGCGATCGAGGCGTAACACGGGCCCTGATGACCGGGGGCGCCGCAAACCCCCGTAAAACCCCGGCGCCCGCGGCCGATCACTCGGACGATGGAAGCCGCCCAGATCACGCAGGCACCCAGCCGCCCGGTGCCGACCCAGGACATGCGGGTCCTGATCGCCGACGACAACCCGGTGAACGCCCAGTTCTTCCGCATGATCCTGCGCGGCGCCGGCTATGAGGAGATCAAGACGACACACAGCGCGGAGGCCGTCGAAGCCCTGGTGCGCGAATGGGATCCCGACCTGCTCGTGCTCGATCTCCACATGCCGAAGCTCACGGGCTTCGAGGTCCTCGGACGCGTACGCGAGCACCTCGTCCCGCCTCAGACTCTGCCCGTTCTCGTCGTCACCGCCGACGACTCCTCCGACGCCCGGCGGCGGGCGCTGTCGATGGGCGCCCGCGACTTCGTGACCAAGCCGGTCGATCCGGCGGAGGTCATCAGCCGGGTGCGGAACCTGCTCCAGAGCCGCCGGCTGCTGAGCGACCTCGACCAGACGGTGTCCGAAGCCACGCGCCGCCTCGAGCTCGCCCACGCCGAGACGCTCCAGCGCCTCGCCCGGGCCGCGGCGTGCTGCCGCGACGAGGGCACCGAGCACCGCCGGCGGGTCGGCGACCTGAGCGGTCGCCTGGCGCAGGCCATGGGGCTGGGCTTCGAGTTCGTGGAGGCGATGCGCGTCGCCGCGCCGCTCCACGACATCGGCAAGCTGGCAATTCCCGAGGCGATCCTGGCCAAGCCGGGCACGCTCGACCCGCACGAGCGCCAGATCATGCAGCGCCACACGCTCGCCGGCGCCGAGATCCTGGCGGACTCCGACGCCCCACTGCTGTGCCTGGCCCGCGACATCGCCCTCTGCCACCACGAGCGCTGGGACGGCAGCGGCTACGGACAGGGCCTGAGCGGGCAGGAGATCCCCCTGGGGGCCCGGATCGCCGCCGTCGCCGACGTCTACGACGCCCTCACTCGCGACCGTCCCTACCGCACGGCGCTGGACCCCGAATCTGCGATGTCACAGGTCATGTCCGGGGCCGGCTCGCAGTTCGATCCGGCGGTGATCGACGCGTTCGCGCAGCTGTTCGCCCCGCCTCGCGGTCGCTGACTCCGCCGTCCGCTCACCGGCCGTCAGGGGTCTGACCGCACCCGGCCACGGGCCCTGGCGAGGGCTCACGTTCGCTGCCCACAGGCCGATGTAGGTCTCGACCCATGAGACGCCTGCTCGTCAGCTTCAGCGTGCTCGCATGCGCGCTCGCCTCATCGAGCGTCGCCCCTGCGTGGGCTCGCGCGCACGCTGCGGGAGCGGGATCCGGGTCGGTATCGGGAACCGTTGTCTCGAGCGGCAGCTACTGGCTGAGCGTCCAGACGGCCGGCCGTCGGATGGGCATGACCAACGCCATGATCCGGGCCGCGAACGCGATCACCCACGCCGACTATCCGTACGTATGGGGCGGCGGCCATCCCCAGGCCGGGGTGGCCAGCGCCGCCTCGGGGGCACGGGGACGCCGGGCGCGCCGCGTCGGCTTCGATTGCTCGGGCGCCGTCACCGCGGTCCTGTCCGCGACAGGACTCTGGCAGGCGGGCTCAGGGGTCCCAAATGACGCCGGCGTGGTCGCGCAGTTGCGGGCCGAGCACCTGATCGCCCCGGGGGCGGGCAGCGGACCGCTCGAGGTCACGCTCTACGACGACCCGGGCGTCCACATCTTCATGAACATCGACGGCCGCTTCTTCGGGACCTCCGATGGCGGCGGCGGTGGCTCAGCTCGCGGCGGCGCCGGCTGGCTCTACGACGGCGCGCCGGACGCCTACAGCCGCGCCTACAAGCGCTACCACTTCCTGCCCTGGGTGCTGCGGGAGAGCACGACCTACGGTCACATCTTCACGTTCCAGACCAGCGGCGATCCGGCCGTGTGGGCGGGCGCGCAAACGGGCGATCGCGTCGTGGTCGGCTACTCCTCGACTCGGGTGGGGACGATGGTCGCCGGGGCGGTCAGCTTCGCCGGCGCGCAGGCCCTCACCGGGACGGTGTCGGCGATCGCCGGCGACGGGTCGTCGTTCACGACCGTGGCGGCGGACGGCAGCTCTGAGACCTTCCTCACCCGCGGCGCCCCCTTCTCGGCCCAGCTCGAGCTGGGCGATCTGATCCAGGTGATCGCCACCACGCTGAACGGCGGGTTGATCGCCCACCAGGTGACCGTGACGGCCGCTCCGGTGAGCGCGGAGGCGAGCGGGACGATCCAGGCGCTGGCCGGCGACGGCTCTTCGCTCACACTGCTCACGAGCGACGGCCAGCAGCTGACGATCTCGA
>DATGJM010000168.1:0-15396 GCA_035295205.1 Solirubrobacteraceae bacterium
CAGGTGCGATCGCCGCGCCCACCGACGTCGCCGGGGAGGTCGTCGTGCTCGCGCCGGACGCGGACGGGGAGGCCGGCCGCCGGGTGTGCGCGGCGATGCTCCGCGAGCTCGAGTCGGGGCTTCCCGGGTTCGCCTTCGCGGTCGGGCGCAGCCGCCACACCGGCGATGCGCTCGAGCTGCGCCGGGCTCGGGACGAGGCGCTCCTGGCGGCCAACGTCGTCGAGGGGGATCCCGAGCGGGTGGAGATGTCCTTCGAGCAGACTGGCACCTACCAGCTGCTGCTGCCCCACATGCGCGACCCGGCGGAGCTGCGGCGCTTCTACCGGGAGACCGTGCGCCCGCTCGTCGCCTACGACGAGCAGTACGAGACCGACCTGCTCGGAACGCTGGCCACGTTCCTCGAGTGCGACGCGAACGTGAACGCCACCGCCGCGCGGCTGATCACGCACCGCCACACGATCCGCTACCGCTTCGAGCGCGTGCGCGAGCTCACCGGGCTCGACGTCTCCTCGACCGACGGGCGCGAGAAGCTCTCGATGGGCCTGAAGGCGATGCGGGTTCTGGGCATCGCCGCGCCGCGCGGTCCGGCTACCGAGCCGGGGGCGGGGGGCGGTCGAGTGCCGCGCTGACTCTCTGCGCCATCAGCTCGCCCGCGATCTCCAGGGCCTCCGTGGTGCGCTGAGCGCGCGCGAGCACGAACGCTCCTTCGAGCGCGCACAGCATCGCGATCGTGAGCTCGCGGGCGCTCGAAGGCTCGAGGCCGGCCTGCTCGAAGCGGCCGCTTCCAGCGTCGATCCAGGAGTCGAACACCTCGGCACAGGCGGTGCGCATGGTCTCGCTCCGGCTCGAGACCTCGAGCGCGACGGTGGCGATCGGGCAGGCATCCGCGTAGCCGGTCTCGACGAGGTGGGCGGCTGCGCCGGCGAAGAACATGCGCACGCCGGTGGGCAGGTCCGGCGCGTGGTCGAAGACGGCCGGGATCAGCAGCTCGTAGAGCGCGCCCGAGGTGCGGATCGTCTCGGCCCCGAGCTGCTCCTTGCCGCCGGGAAAGAAGTGATAGAGCGAGCCGAACGGCGCGCCCGCCTCGGTGACGATCTGCTTGACGCCGGTGGCCACGTAGCCCTGGCGGCGGAACAGCTCGGCGCTGGTGGCCACGATCCGTTCGCGAGTGCCCGTCATCCGCCCGACCTCGGGGTCATTCGCCTGGCCCGCGGGTCATCGGCGCGACCTCTCAAGCTGCTCCCCTTCCCCATATGGGGTAGTGTAGTAGATAGAGCGATCAATCTAGTGGGAGGTTTCGCCGATGCTGTCGTGGATTGCCAAGCGGATCATCAGCTACGTGATGGCCCAGACCCGGGCCGGGAACATCAAGCCCACCCTCCTCCTCGACGCTCCGGATGTCCGCTTCGACTTCCCCGGGGACAACTCGTGGTCCGGGTCGTTCGAAGGCCGCGACGCGCATCGGCGCTGGCTCGAGCGTCTGGTGCGCGTGGGGGTCAAGACCGAGCCCGACGAAGTCCTCGCGGGCGGCTGGCCGTGGCGGATGACCGTATGCATCCGCGGGCGCTCCTGGTACGACTCCCCGGACGGAGAGCGGGTTTATGACAACCGGTTCGTGATCTGGGGCAGGCTCGTCTGGGGCCGTCTGCAGGCTTACGAGGTCTACGAGGACACGATCAAGCCACGAGCGCTCGATGAGCTCCTCGCCCGCCTCGAGGACGGCCCGGATCCAGCCCGGAGCCACGCGTCCGCGACGGCTTGAGCGTTTCGCCGGGCGCGTCGAATAACCGTCCACCCCCTGGGCGACAGGGGTTCGTGATTCTGCCCGCTCTGCCGATAACCCGGGTGTCGTGCGGTCCCTACACCCGAAGCAGCCAGCACGCCGGTCCGGAGGCTCGCGCCTGCGCCGGTGGCGTCTGGGCGCTTCGAGCCAGGCGGGCTTCACCCTGATCGAGATCATGGCGACGGCCCTGATCGTGATCCTGATCTCGGTCGGCGTCGCGCAGGGCCTGCTCTCCGCGGCCCACCTGAGCGGCTATGAGCAGCACCGCTCCCAGGCCGACGAGATCGCCCAGCAGGACCAGGAGCGCCTGCGCGGCCTGTCGGTCAAGCAGCTGAGCAGCCTGGCCACGCCCCAGAGCTACTCGGTCGGGCTCGGCGGCACGACCTACACCGTGTCCTCGCAGGCCACGATCGAGAGCGCCACGGGCGGTGCGCCATGCACGACGACCGGCTCCAGCGCCGCCGCCTACTACCACACGGTCTCGACCGCCACCTGGACCGACGTCAACGGCAGCCACAGCGTCAGCGAGGACAGCCTGATCACGCCCCCGGCCGACGGCACCCTGATGGTGCCCGTGGTCGACCAGACCGGGTCCGCGGTCTCCGGCGCCACGGTCACGGCCACCGGCCAATCCTCGGGCGGCGATGTCGAGTCGGCCGCGACCGACAGCAACGGCTGCGTCGTCTTCACGGGCCTGAACCCCGACACCTACACGGTCACGGTCGCGGCGACCGGTTGGGTCGACGAGAATGGAAACAACCCGCTCTCCGACACCGCCTCGGTGACCGGCAGCGGGACCACGCGCCCGACGAACAATCCCGAGGTCATCGGCCTGGCGGGCACCGTCAACGCTGCGTTCTCGACCGGCGCCTATCCCAACGACACCTCGACCACGGCGACCACCGTCACCGGCGAGGCCGCCACGGACCTGAGCTGGTACGGAGCCGGCGGCTCGCAGAGCATGACCGCGTCCAAGAGCGTGACCTCCGGGAGCACGACCGGGAGCACAGCGCTCACCGCCAGCAGCCTGTTCCCGTTCGGCTTCTCGGGCACCCCGTGGACCTACACGAACAACTACCGGCTGTGGGCCGGGAGGTGCCTCCAGGAGGAGCCGCCGACGGGGTACAACACCGCCACCGTCAGCCCGGGCTCCACCTCGGCGCTCACCGTGCAGGAGCCCGCGCTCGACGTCAACGTGTACTACAACGGCACGCGCATCGCCCCCGCCCACTCGAAGGTGATCTTCTCGAGCGGCACCGGAACGACCTGCACTGACACCTGGACGGAGGGCATCCGGGCCGCGGCGGCCACGAGCACGAACGGCGTCCTCGCCAACCCCGGCGTCCCGTTCGCCTCGACCGCGACCAGCGGATCCACCGCCAGCGCCTCGGGCCAGACCGGGACGCTGTCGGTGTGCGCCGACTACACGACCGGCGGCAGCACCCGCAAGGCCACGACCTCCGGCGTGACGGCGACGAACTTCGCCGCCCCGACCGTCGTCAACGTCAACATCACCTCGACCAGCACGAGCGGTCTGTGCTGATGGGCGATCGGGTGTGGACCGCGATCGGCAGCGAGGAGGGCTTCACCCTGATGGAGCTGCTCGTGGCGATGATGGCCGGCGTGGTCGTCATCGGCGCCCTGATGACCATGGTCGACGTGACCCTCCGTCAGACCACCCGCACCTTCAGCAAGGTCGGCGCCAGCCAGAACGCGCGGATCGTCACGCAGAAGATCGAGGACGAGCTGCACTCCGCCTGCGTCGCGTCGGGCGTCACCCCGGTCCAGGCCTCGAGCGATGCAAACAACCTGATCTTCGTCAGCCTGTGGGGGAACTTCTCGAGCTCGAATCCCGCCAACGCGCCGTCGCCGACCCCCGTCGAGCACAAGATCGTCTACTCGTCCGGGACCGGAACGCTGACCGACTACACCTACGCGGCGACCGGCGGAACCTCGCCGAACTGGACGTTCAGCTCGTCGGCGAGCTCGACCGTGATCCTGGCCACGAACGTGAGCGCGAGCGGCAGCACGCCGGTCTTCCAGTACTTCGACTTCAGCCAGCCGACGAACGGCGGCACCGCCTACACCGACTCGGCCGGCAACACGTACATGATGATCCAGGACGGCATCAACTACCTGCCGGGCAGCACCTCGATCAAGCCCGCGGCCGCGCCGCTGGCGACCCCGCTCTCGTCCGCCAACGCTGCGCTGACGAGCGAGGTGCTCGTGACGCTCAGCGCCGCGCCGCAGTCGAGCTCACTGGTCGAGACCGGGCTCAGCAACGTGAGCTCGACGGTTCAGGACCAGATTGTGCTCAGGCTCACCCCACCCGCCAACCATGCCGGTAACGGCGCGACCTTCGTCCCATGCGCATGAACATCTCCCGCCTGCTTCACGCAACCCGCCGCCGCCTGTCGGAGGAGGGCGGCTTCACCATGATCATCGCCATGGGCGTGCTCATGGTGACCGCCCTGCTGGTCGCCGCCACCTTCGTGGCCCTCGAACAGGACGCTCACCTCGGCCAGAGCGACCTGAACGGCAAGAAGGCCTACTACGCCGCCCGGGCGGGCATGAACAGCTACCTGTACCAGCTCAATCAGAACTCGAGCTACTGGCAGACCTGCTCGAACGACTCCGTGTCGAGCTGGACGACGGTGCCCGGGAATACGACCGGCCAGAGCTACGAGTACTCGCCGGTGCCGGCGAACGGCAACAGCGCCTGCAACTCGTCGAACATCGTCAACAGCATGATCGACACCAACTCGGGCTCGCTGACGATGAAGTTCTTCGGGCAGTCCGGGCAGTCCGGGACAGCTGATCCTCCGGTGCAGCGCGGCCTCGTCGCGAGCTTCAGGCGCATCAGCCCGCTCGATTACCTGTACTACACGGTCTACGAGGCACTCGACTCGAGCATCGGCTCCACGTATTCGGGCTGCGGCGTCTGGTATCGGGTTGGCACCCGACCGAGCCAGTGCAACATCTACTGGGCCTCCGCGGACACGATCAACGGCGGCATGTACACCCAGGACCAGTTCCTCGTGAACACCGGCGCCTCGCCGACGTTCGGGCGTAACTCGTCCGACAAGATCGCCACGCTGGCCGGCAGCCTGTGCGGCAATGGCTGCCAGAACGCGGTCATCAACGGCACGATCGTCACCAACTACTTCGACCCGGAGCCGAACGACAACTCCGGCCTGCTCAACGACGCCACGAGCTACGGCAAGGTCTACAGCGGCATCACGACGATCCAATTGGGAACGCCGTCGAGCACGCAGGCCACGGTCACGAACTGCCCGTCGACGTGCACGACCTCCGTCGTCGACTTGACGCAGTACCCGATCATCTACGTCCAGAACAACACCGGCTGCTCGCCCGCCCAGTACGACCCGTATAACACCTCCTATCCGACCTCCGGGTGCGCGGGCGATGTGTACGTCAGCGGGAACTACACGACCTCGGCGACGATCGCCGCCGCGAACAACATCATCGTCACCGGCAACGTCACGACGACGACCTCCGGTGGTGTGCCGACCGGCAACGCCGTCCTCGGCTTGGTCGCCAATCAGTTCGTGCGGGTGGAGCACGCGGAGTCCAACCGCGGTGACTCGATCGGCTCCTGCGGCACCGAGGGCACCTCGATCAACAACCCGACGATCGACGCCGCGATCATGTCGCTGCAGCACTCGTTCATCGTCGACAACTTCGACTGCGGCACCACGCACGGCACGCTGACCATCTACGGCGCCCTCGTGCAGCGGTTCCGCGGAACCGTCGCCACATCCAGCAGCGGCACGATCGTCACCGGCTACGCGAAGAACTACAACTACGACGACCGCCTGAAGTACCTGGCGCCGCCGTATCTGTTCGACATCCTGACCTCGGGCTGGGAGATCTCGCGCGAGACGCAGTGCGTCCCGAACGGGTCCTCGACGGCCACCGCCTGTTAGCGGCGCGCCGGTTACGATCGCCTCGTGGCGGTCGGGATCATCACCGGGTCCGGAACCTACGCGCTGCCCGGCTTCGAGGAGGGCTCGCCGCTGGCCGTCGACACGCCGTTCGGCTCGGCTGCGGTCACCCGCGGTCGCTATGCGGGCGTGGAGGCGCTGCATGTCTCGCGCCATGGCGCCGGCCATGTCCGGCTGTCGAACCAGGTCACCCACCGGGCGAACATCTGGGCGCTGCGCGAGCTCGGCGCGACCGCGGTGGTGGGCTGCACGGCCTGCGGCGCGCTCGACCCCTCGCTGGAGCTCGGCTCGCTCGTGGTCTTCGATGACCTGCACTTCGCCTCCAACCGCCTGCCGGACGGCTCCCTGTGCACGTTCTTCGTCGAGCCAGGCGATCCGCAGCGGGCGCATTGGATCCTGCATGGCGGCCCGTACTCGGCCGGCGTTCGCGCGGCGCTCCTCGAGGGTGCCCGGCGCTCGGGCCACGCGGTCCGCGACGGTGGCGCCTACGGCCACGTCGACGGCCCGCGGTTCAACACGCCCACCGAGATCGCCCAGCTGGCGGCCTGCGGCGTCGTCGCCGTCAGCCAGACCGGCGGGCCCGAGACGGTGCTGTGCGGCGAGCTCGAGCTCCCGTACGGATTGATCGGCTTCGTTACCGACTACGCCAACGAGGTCCTGCCCGGTGAGACCACCCCGGTGGCCAGGCTGATCGAGCTGATGGGGCAGAGTCCGGCGAAGTTCGCCGACGTCCTGCGCGAAGCGCTGCCCGCGCTGGCTGACGCGCCACCGCAGGCAGCCGGCACGGTGTACCGGTTCGGGTCATGAGCTAAGTTCCCCATCGACCCCGCCCCGCAAGGCACTGGGGAGTGGTGTAACGGCAGCACTGGGGCCTTTGAAGCCTCCTGTCCTGGTTCGAATCCAGGCTCCCCAACTACTACCACTCGAGTCCCGCCTCCGCTCGCGCCCGAACGCACGCAAAACGTGCAAGCGAACGCGCAGCAGCCAACGGTTTTCACGTTCAGTGCCCTGAGGGGACCAAACGTGCAAGCGAACCGGCCGCGTGACTTCGCTTGCACCTTTTCGCGCACGGGACTGCAGCGGCGCGCGGGGTTCGGCCGCCGGTGGGGGGCGGGGCGGCCGATTGGCTCTACGATCCACGGCCATGACGGCGCCGGTAGTGGTGATCATGGCCGCGGGCGAGGGGACGCGCATGCGCTCGGAGACGCCGAAGCTCCTGCACCAGATCTGCGGGCGGCCGATGATCGCCTGGCCCGTTTCGGCAGCGCTCGAGGCCGGCGCGGGCAAGGTGGTCGTGGTCGACAGCCCGGCGCGGCCCCTGGCCGAGGTCGTCGACGGCCTGAACGGCGGCGGCAAGGTCGTGCTCTCGATCCAGGAGCGGCCGCTCGGAACCGGCGACGCCGTCCGGTCCGCGGCCGGCGAGTTCGAGGGCGCGGGATCGGTGATCGTGCTGAACGGCGATCACCCGCTCATCACCCCCGAGACGCTGCGCGGCCTCGCCGACGCGCACGCCGCCTCGCGAGCCGCGGCCACGCTCGCGACGGCGATCCTCGATGACCCGACCGGTTACGGGAGGGTGGTGCGCGACGGCGACGGGATGGTGGCGCGCGTCGTCGAGACGAAGGCGCCGGGCGATGCGAGCGAGGACGAGCTCCGAATCCAGGAGATCAACACCGGGATCTACGCCTTCGACGCCGAGGCGCTGATCTCGGCGCTCGCCGAGGTGGGCTCCGACAACGCCCAGGGGGAGATCTACCTCCCCGGGGTGGTGCCCGTGCTTCGCTCCCGGGGCCAGGCGGTGCGGCCCCACGTGATCTCCGACTCGAGCGAGCTCGGGATCAACGACCGGGTCGGGCTCGCGGCGGTGCGGGCGGTCGCCCAGCGCCGCATCCACGAGCGCCACATGCGCGCCGGGGTGACGATCGTGGATCCGGCCTGCACGGTGATCGATGCCGGGGTCGAGATCGAGGCGGACGCGACGATCGCGCCGTTCTCGAGCCTGCACGGGAGCACCCGCGTGGCCCGCGGCGCTCGGGTCGGGCCGCTGAGCACGCTGATCGACACGGAGGTCGGCGAGGGCTCCTCGGTCGTCCACTCCTACGCCCAGGGCGCGAGGATCGGCGCGCGGGCCAGCGTCGGGCCGTTCTCCTACCTGCGCCCCGGGACGGTGCTGAGCGAGCGCTCGAAGGCGGGAGCCTTCGTCGAGGTGAAGAACTCCAACGTCGGCGCGGGATCGAAGGTGCCGCACCTCTCCTACATCGGCGATGCCGACATCGGCGAGGGCACGAACATCGGCGCCGGGACGATCACGGCCAACTACGACGGCACGAACAAGAGCCGCACGACGATCGGCGATGGCGTGTTCGTCGGCGTCGACACGATGCTCGTGGCCCCGGTCACCGTGCACGACGACGCCTACACGGCCGGCGGCTCGGTGATCACCAAGGACGTCCCCCCGGGTGCGCTCGGGGTGGCCCGCGCCCGCCAGACGAACGTCGAGGGCTACACCGAGCGCCGCCGCCAGCAGGCCGCGGCCGAGCGCGCCCAGGCGGACTCCGAGCAGCCCTAGCGGGCGCCTTCCCGTCGGCCCGTCCGCGTACACTGAGCAGCGCCATGAGCCTGCTGGAGACGAGCGTCGAGCCCCGCCTCCCAACCGACATGCAGCTCAACTACAGCAAGCGGCTGATGCTGGTCGCCGGCCGCGCCAACCCGGGCCTCGCCGCCCGCATCGCCTCCAAGCTCGAGGTCGAGCTCAGCGGGGTGACGCTGAAGACGTTCTCGAACGGCGAGGTCTACTGCCGCTACGAGGAGTCGGTGCGTGGCGCCGACGTCTTCATCGTCCAGCCTACGTGCGGCAACGCCGACTACGGCCTCAGCGCCAACGACGCGCTGATGGAGCTGCTCGAGATGGTCGACGCGGCCGTCGGCGGCTCCGCCCACCGCGTGATCGCCGTCACGCCCTGGTACGGCTACTCGCGCCAGGACAAGAAGTCGGCCCCGCGTGAGCCGATCAGCGCCCGCCTCGTGGCCCGGATGCTCGAGGCCGCGGGCATCGACCGGATCCTCACCATGGACCTTCATTCTGGACAGATCCAGGGCTTCTTCCAGAAGCCCTGCGACCACATGACCGCGCTGTTCATGCTCACCCAGTACTTCGCCGACCTCAGCCTCGAGGATCTGGTCGTGGTGGCGCCCGATGCCGGCCGCGTCAAGCTGAACAAGAAGTTCGCCAACAAGCTCGGGGCCGACCTCGCAATCCTGAATAAGGAGCGCCCCGCCCAGCAGGTCGCCGAGATCCTCTACGTGATCGGCGACGTGGCCGGCAAGACCGCGGTGATCGTCGACGACATCATCGACACCGCCGGCACGCTGAAGGCGGCCGCCCAGGCCGTCCGCGACGCCGGGGCCCGCCGCGTCTACGCCGCCGCCACGCACGGCGTGTTCTCCGGTAACGCCTGGGAGAACCTGGCCGCCGCCGACTTCGAGCAGATCGTCGTCACGGACACGATCCCGCTCCCGCCCTCCGCCCTGGACAACATCCGAGTGCTGTCCTGCGCCGACCTGCTCACGAACTCGATCCGCCAGATCTTCACCGACGGATCCGTGAGCGACGTGTTCGGCGGCGAGAACCAGCTCTTCTGACACAGAGCGCGCAGGCGCTCCGAGAACTTGCTGGTAATCATGGGTTTTCGCTCCCCGCGTCGAGCGCGACCGTCCGCTCGGAGCGGCGAGACTTCGGCGGGCCGAACGTGCAGCCGCCCTTCGTGGCAGCAGCTGCTGCTGAACCCGCAGCCCTCCGCCCTCCAGGTCGACGGAGCGACATTGGAGCCCAGCAGCTCGCCGCGGCGCATCCCCGTGGTCCCTGCGAGCCGCCAGAGCGCGTACCTACCGGTCGAGGAGGTCACCCCGGATAGCGAGCCCTGGCGCATCGTGTGGCAGCTGTGGACGAAGTACTTCCAGCTGCTGCCCGCCTCGATCTACGAGGGCGGCCTCGCGTCAAGCCGCTCGGTCGCCCGGCACCAACGCACAAATCCCGCCTGCGCGTCGGTGCCGGACACTACGCCCCCAACCAGGCGCATAAGAACAACGCGCGACGAGCGATGAAGTCAGCCCATACTTGTCCGTGCCAGAACTATTCGGGGAACAATTCGGTTTAGGCCCCACCTTGCGCGCCCGTCTGGCCCCCAACTGGGCGCGCAGCCCCCGCCGTGGAAGGATCCAGGGCGGGGGTCTTTTCGATCGCGGCTCAGGCCCCTGACCGCGCCCCCCCCTTGATCTGTCGCAAATAGCGGAAGGAACGGCCGGCTGGGGCTAAAGCCGTCGAGATCCTCGGCCGACGCGTTCAGTGATTCCTAACAACCGAGCCGAGCGCGCCGCCTCCTCTCACCGGCTTCGGCCCAGGCGGCGCGCTCGGCTTACGGCTCGCACTTCTCGAGCGCGTCGGCAAGCGAGCCGATGGCACGCGAGCCGCTCGGTCGCTCCGAATAAGCGCACGGGTGCGGACCTCGATAACCCGACAGGTATCGTTCTCGCGCCTATGGTCGACCCGACGATCGCAGCGCACGCCGCCACCGCGAAGGGGAATCCCCCCAAGACTTTGGAGCTCGCTCGCGGGGCCGAGGAGCAGGCCCGGGAGTGGAGAGAGCATGTGCGGGGCGCACCCGCCGGCGACCGACGCCGAGCGGGAGCAAAGCACCTTAGCCCGGTCCTCGAGGGCGGGGCCCGACGGCTCGCGCCCTGGCTTCGACCCTTGAGATATGTCTTGAGATCGACCGCGTCACCAGGTAGCCGTCAGACTCCCGGAGCGCTGAACGTGGATCGGGAGGTTGGTTGCGTGTCAACGCGATGTCAACGAACGCAGCCGGACGCCGCAGCACGAACGCGCATCGGGCGGCCTACCTCACACCGCGAATCCCCTGCAAACTCGCAACCCTCCGCTACGGGCCAGCAGCAGCCAGCACGGCTCGCAGAGAACCATCTCTTCTAGCGCCGATCGGAGCCCACCCGGCATGCCCGGCCACAGTGAGCACCGCCAGCTTCAGAGCACCCGTGCCGCCCGGCTCATGGATCTGCTCGGCCTCACCGAGGACGAGCTCTGCCAGGTGCTCGACGTCGACCCGCTGACCCTGCTCTCGGGCCAGATCGAGCACCGCCACGAGCTCGAGATCCTGCTCGCGCTGCTCGACGACGTGGGCACCACGCCGGAGGTCCTGCGGCGCTGGGTCCGGGCGCACGGCCCGGCGGGACTGCCGATCGACGCGCTCGTCTCCAGAGACTTCGCCGCCTTCGAGGACGCGCTCGCCGCGCTGGCCGAGCGCGGGTTCGTGCTGCGCTCCCGAAGCCGCGATGAGTGAGGCCCCCCTCACCCGCAGCTGGCGCGCTCGCTACGGCGAGTGCGATCAGCAGGGCGTCGTCTTCAACGCCCACTACCTGGCCTGGTTCGACGACGACATGACCGAGCTGTGGCGGGCGGCGTTCGGCAGCTACCAGGCCGCGGTCGAGCGCGGTATCGAGATCGTGGTCGCCGAGTCGCACCTGCGCTATCGGGCGTCGGTCCGCTTCGACGAGCTGGTGCAGATCGAGGTGGCGGTCACTCACATGGGGAACACCAGCCTGACCACGCACCACTCCGTCACCCGCGATGGCGCCGTGCTGGTCGAGGGCACGCTTCGCCACGTGATCGTGGATCCCCAGACGCTAAGCAAGAAGCCGATGCCCGACTGGTTCCGAGCCGGCCTCGCCCAGTTCGCCGGCGATGCCTACCTGGGCTCGGGGTCCTTGCCGGGCCAGTAGCCGGTCAGATGATGGAACGCCTTGGCGGCGATCCGGTCTGCGGCGGCAGCCGTCCCGGCGAGCGTGGCCGCCTCGAGCGCCTTGGCGCCGACGACCTTGCCCATGGTGGCGTGCGGCGCCGTCGCCGGCGGTGGCTCGGCGTTGTCGATCTGCGACCACACCGCGCTGAAAATGCTCTTGCCCAGCCGCGCGGCGATCAGCCCGGCCAGTAGCCCGAAGGGCTTGAACAGGATCTTCATCATGCTGCCCGGGAGCCTACCCGGGCGAAGCGACGCTCAGCGGTCAGGGCACGGGCGCATCGGCGCGCAGCAGGCGCTCGGCCTTGAGCTCGTCCCACAGATCTGACGGCACCGCCTGCTCGAAGAGCTCCGCGTTCCGCCGCGCCTGGGCGCCGTCGCGCATCCCCACGGCGACCGACACCACGGCCGGGTGGCCGAGCGGGAAGCGAAGCGCCGCCGCCGGTAGCGAGACGCCGTGGCGCGAGCACACGTCGGCGATCCGGCGCGCGCGCCCGATCAGCTCGGGCGGGGCCTCGTCGTAGTTGTACCTGGCGCCGGCCTGCGGCTGCGCACGCGAGAGCAACCCGGAGTTGAACACGCCGACCGCGACCACGCCGACGCCCCGCTCCTCGCACAGCGGCAGCAGCTCGTCGAGCGCGCCCTGCTCGAGCAGCGTGTAGCGCCCGGCCAGCATCACGACGTCGATGTCGGTGCGGCGCACGAACTCGGCCAGCATCTCGGCCTGGTTCATGCCCGCGCCGATCGCCCGCACCATGCCCTGCCCGCGCAGCTCCTCGAGCGCCGGACAGGCCTGCTCGACGGCTTCGCGCCAGTGCTCGTCGGGGTCGTGCATGAACAGGATCTCGACGCGGTGCAGGCCCAGTCGCTCCAGGCTGTCCTCGAGCGAGCGGAGCACCCCGTCGCGGCTGAAGTCCCAGCGGCGGCGCAGCCTCGTCCGGACCGCGAATCCCTCGGAGTCGGGGGCGTCCTCGAGCGCCGGATCCAGCACCCGGCCGACCTTCGTCGAGACCACGTACTCCTCCCGCGGATGCGCTCGCAGCGCCGCGCCCAGGCGCCGCTCGGAGAGCCCCAGCCCGTAGTGCGGCGCGGTGTCGAAGTAGCGGATCCCGGCCTGCCAGGCCGCTGACACCGCCGCGGACGCCTCCTCGTCGCTGGTCTCCCGGTACAGGTTGCCGATCTGCGCGCCACCGAAGGAGAGCGCGGTCAACGGCGGAAGCCTCGAAGGGAGCGTCACAGGGCCTTGCGCAACCAGTCTTCCAGGCCGGCGATGTGCGTCGCGGCCCGGGCCGCGGCGATCTCGGGCTCGTGCCTGGCCAGGGCGTCCACGATCTCGTGGTGCTCGTCCAGCGTGCGCTCGAGCGCGCGGTCCTCGGTCAGCCCGCGCCACACCCGCGCCCGCGCCGTCGGCACCGAGACCGAGTCGAGCAGCGCGCTCAGCACCGGGTTGCCGCAGCTGTCGGCGATCCGGCGGTGGAACTCGAGGTCGTTGGCCACGAGCGTCTCCACGTCGGAGTCGGCGTCGACCTCGTCGACAAGCGCCGAGAGCCGCTGCACCTCGCCGCGCTTGATCCTCCGCGCGGCCAGCGCGGTGGCCTGGGGTTCGAGCATCCGGCGGACCTCGATCAGGTAGAGCACGGAGTCGTCGCGGTGGAAGTCGGCCACGAAGCTGACCGCGTCCAGCAGCAACCGGGGCTCGAGGCTCGTCACGTAGGTCCCGTCGCCCTGGCGCACGTCCAGGATGCGCACGAGCGTCAGGGCGCGCACCGCCTCGCGCAGCGAGTTCCGGGAGATCCCGAGCGTGCGCGCGAGATCGTCCTCCTTCGGCAGGCGCTCCCCCGGGCTGAGCGATCCCGAGACGATCATCTCCTTGATCTTCTCGATCGCCTCGTCGGTGAGAGCCATCAGAGCGCGAGCAGCTTCGGATCCGCGCGGCCGTCGAGCCACGCCGGGCCGTCCGGAAAGCGAAACTCGCCCAGCGTGGGTGGGTGAACCGCCGATGAGGCGCCCGGCGCGGTCGGCGCCGCGTAGCGGCCGCCCTCGACGCGCGCCGGGTCCCGGAAGTGCTCGTGGAGATGGTCGATCCACTCGATCATCCGGCCCTCGAGCGAGCCGCTGAGGGCGACGTAGTCGAACATCGCCAGGTGCTGCACGACCTCGCACAGCCCGACGCCGCCGGCATGCGGGCAGACGGGGACCCCGAACTTGGCCGCCAGCAGCAGGTTGGCCAGGTTCTCGTTCACGCCCGCCACCCGGCAGGCGTCGATCTGCATCACGTCGATCGCTCCGGCCTGCAGGAGCTGCTTGAAGATCACCCGGTTGGCGGTGTGCTCGCCGGCCGCAAGGCGGACCGGAGCGACGGCCCTGCGAATCGCGGCCAGCCCGAGCACGTCGTCGGGACTCGTCGGCTCCTCGACCCAGGCCGGCCCATACTCGGCCAACGAGCGGATGCGCTCGATCGCCTCTCCGACGTCCCAGACCTGGTTGGCGTCCAGGGCCAGGCCGACGTCCGGCCCCACGACACCGCGGGCGATCTCGCAGCGTCGCCGATCGACCGCGGGCGCCGCGCCGACCTTCAGCTTGACCTGCCGGAAGCCCTGCTCGACGGCCTCGGCGCACAGCGCGGCCAGCGTCTCGTCGGAGTAGCCCAGCCAGCCCACCGAGGTCGTATAGGCCGGATAGCCCTCATCCAGGAGGCGCGCCGCACGTACCTCGCTGCCGGAGCGCCCGCGCCGGAGGAGCTCGAGCGCCTCATCGCGGTTCAGGGCGTCGCTCAGGTAGCGGAAGTCGACGAGCTCCACGAGCGCCTCGGGCTCCATCTCGGCCAGCACCCGCCACAGCGGCTTGCCCTCCCGCTTGGCCCGCAGGTCCCAGGCCGCGTTGAGCACCGCGCCGGCAGCCATGTGCACGACACCCTTCTCGGGGCCGAGCCAGCGCAGAGGGCTGTCCCCGGTGAGCCGGCGCGACAGCCCGCCGAGATCGTCGAGCATCGCGTCGAGCTCGAGCCCGACCAGCAGCGGCGCGAAGGCCTGGATCGCACACACCGCGACCTCGTTGCCGCGCCCGATCGTGAACGCGAAGCCGTGGCCCTCGAGCCCGTCGTCGGCGTCGGTGCGCACGATCACGTAGGCCATCGCGTAGTCGGGACTCGGATTCATCGCGTCCGAACCGTCGCGGTGCAGCGAGGTCGGGAAGCGCACGTCGTGGGTCTCGAGCCCGATCACACGGGCCACGGAGCTCACCTGGCCGCCTCTTCGCCGCCGATGACTCGCGAGAGCACGAGCGCCACCACGATCACGCCGCCGAACACGGCGTCGATCCAGTACGTCTGGACCTGATCGAGGACGAGCACGTTCTGCACGAGCCCGAGGAGGACGACGCCGCTCGCGGCGCCGAGCATGTTGCCTCGGCCTCCCTGCAGGCTGATCCCGCCGATCACCGCGGCCGCGAAGACGGCGAAGATGAGGTTGTTGCCCTGCGAGGCGGTGACCGTGACCAGGCGCCCTGCCTCCATCAGCCCGCCGAAGGCGGCGAGGATGCCCGCGACCACGTACACGCCGATCCGGATGCGGTCGACCTTGATGCCCGCCGCCCGCGCCGCCTCGGCGTTGCCGCCGATGGCGTAGATCGCCCGGCCGGTCCGGTGATAGCGCAGGAACAGGCCGGCGGCCACGAAGATCGCGGCGGCCGCGTACAGAGAGACCGGAACGCCCCACAGGTAGGCGGACCCTATGTAGGTGAACGCGTTCGGCAGGTTGTAGAGCGACTGTCCGCTGACGATCCCGGTCTGCAGCCCGGCCAGGAGGATCAGCATGGCCAGCGTGAAGATGAAGCCGTT
>DATGJM010000169.1:0-8437 GCA_035295205.1 Solirubrobacteraceae bacterium
CGTCCTCGGCGGTCCCGTCGCCGGGCGGCATCAGCCGGCGCGCCAGGGCGCCTATCTCACGCCCATAGACCAGCAGGTAGACGGAGAGCACGAGCGTGAGCACGAAGTCGAAGCCGATCGTCACCAGCGACTGCAAGAGGCTCTGGGAGAACGAGACGATGTCGCTCGAGCGCTTCAGCACGTCCTTCTGGAGCGTCTGCAGCGCGGTCTGGCCCTGCTGCTGGATCTTGATGTTGATCCCGTTGCGGTCCATCCACTTCTGGACGTTGGCCAGGTCGTGGTTGGCGTGCTTGATGAAGCTCGGCACGTCGTGCTGCAGGTGCGTGACCTGGGTGCTGATCGGATCAGAGAGCAGGACCCCGATCCCGCCGAGAGCGGCGAAGCCGGCCAGGTAGATGAGCAGGATCGCGAGGCCCCGGGGCACGCGCAGCAGCTCGAGCTGGCGCACGATCGGGTTCAGGATCAGCGCGATCACGCTGGCGACGAGCAGGATGATCAGCACCGTGCCCGCGGCCCGGGCAAGCGCCCACAGCCCCAGCAGGGCCAGCGGCAGGACGACGGCCTGGATCCAGCGCGGGACCACCGTCGGCGGGGGCGGGATCCCCGGCGAGGACGCGGCCGCGGGCTCGGCGGCGGTGTGCTCGTCAGCCAGGCCCGCCTCGTCCTCCTCGCCCCATGTCGGCCTCAAACCCATCTGCGTGGAAGTATGCGTCCGCTGGCGGCCATGTTGAAACCGATCTGCATCTTGTTCGTGGGGGACATCGTCGGCGGCGTCGGCAAGCGCACGCTGCTCTCACTCCTGCCGGCGTTGCGGGAGCGCCACGCGCCCGACTTCATCATCGTCAACGGGGAGAACGCGGCCGGCGGCGTGGGCATCACCCCGCGGGTCGCCGACGAGCTGTTCGCGGCCGGGATCGACGTGATCACGCTCGGAAACCACACCTACCGCCACCGCGAGATCTATCCCTACCTCGACGAGCACGAGCGGATCCTGCGGCCGGCGAACTACCTGAAGAGCCAGCCCGGTCACGGCTGGTGCGTGGTCGAGAGCGACGGCGCGCGCCTCGGGGTGGTCTCGATGTCGGGCAACCTGTTCATGAACGCCGGGAAGCCCGCGTTCACCGAGATCGACGCCGCTCTGCACGCCCTCAAGGGCAAGGCCGACCATGTGCTCGTGGACATGCACGCAGAGGCCACGAGCGAGAAGGTGGGCATGGGCTGGCATCTCGACGGCCGGGTCACCGCGGTCGTCGGCACCCACACGCACATCCCCACGGCCGACGCGCGGGTGCTTCCCGGCGGCACCGCCTACATCACCGACGTCGGCATGACGGGACCCCGCGGCGGGGTAATCGGCGTCAAGCGCGAGCAGGCGGTTCAGGCGATGCTGACCAAGATGCCCGTGCGCTTTGAGACCTCCTCAGACGACCCGTGGCTGAACGGCGTCGTGATCCGCTGTTCCGAGCCGATGCGAGCCGAATCCATCGAGCTCGTGCTGGAACCTGCGCCGCCCGGCCGCGCGCTCGGCTAGGGCCGGCGCCGGCATCTGCACCGCAATCAGGGCCACGATCCCGGGGGCGAAGAACCACACGATGTAGAGGTAGAACCAGTGGGTGATCCCAAGCTGGAGCGCGATGATGATCGCGGCTGCCAGCGCGGCGACCTCCACCGGCCCGCGCCGGCGAGGCACCACGGCCAGCGCCAGCGCCAGTGCCACGGCGGCGCCCTGGACGAGGTGCTGCTCGAAGCTGAGGCCGCCCCACAGCCCCCAGATCGAGAACGGCGAGCCTCTGCCCTCCTGATAGACGAGCGTGTCGTGCCAGAAGGCCCGGAGGTTGTTGTCCAGCAGGACCGGCAGCATGACCACGAGCGCGGTCACCCCGTAGGCGAGAACGTAGACGAGCATCTGCCTTCGACTCGGCGGGCGCGAACCGGTTCCGCGCAGGAGCAGGGGCCCGAGCGCGAGCGGCGCGAACTTCGTCAGCCCGGCGAGCGCCCCCGCGACCCCGCGCGCGGGCGCCGAGGTGAGGACGAGCAGGGCGACGACGATCAGCAGCGCGACCAGCGAGTCGTTGCTGTCGGAGGCCAGGGCGTAGAGCGAGAAGGGGAACGCGGCCCAGCAATAGGCCAGCACGACCCCCAGCGTCGGCCCGCGGATCCGCCAGCCAAGCGCCAGCAGGCCGAGCAGCGTCAGCAGGTCGAAGGCGATCGCCGCGGCGTGTGCCGCGGGGAGCGTGTCCCAGCTCCCGCCCCAGCCGAAGATGGCGCGGAAGGGGACATAGGCGTAGTAGTTGACCGGCGCATAGGTGTCGCCGTAGGCGTTGTCGGGCGGCCAATGGCCGTACAGCGCCTGGCCGTGCAGGATCTTGTCGGCGCCGATCACCCCCGCGTAGCCGACATCGATCACGTTCGAGTCGGCGATGTTCAGGCCCGCGCGGAAGCCGACGAGGAACACCACCGCGAGCGCCAGCCAGGGGACGGGCACGAGCAGGCGCAGCGGCACCCGGGCGCGGCCTCGTCCGAACCCGATCGCCAGCAGCCGGCCGAACAGGTAGAGCAGGAACGGGTAGGCGAGCGGTGCCGACAGACCGATCCGAGCGTGGTTGAAGAAGGCCAGCGAGATCGAGAAGCCGAGGAGGATCAGCAGGTCGAGGTGCAGCAGCCCCGGGCGGCGCAGTGGGCGCAACGGCAGGAACGGGGCGATGAACAGCAGGCACAGCGGCAGCCACACGTACCACGAGTTGACCTGGCGGCCAAAGGCCCCGGGGTAGCCCCGGGCCATCGTCCAGGCGACCTGGAAGCCGGTCCAGACCTCGGTGACGCGGCCCGTTGAATCGGATATGTAGACCTGCAGAAGCTCCTTCTGGTGCGGCGGCGGGGTAAACCAGCTCACCTGCCATCGATCCGCCCCCTTCGTGTACTCGTAGGGGATCAGGTTGCGGTGGCGGCGCAGCTCCGCCTGGACGCGGGGATCGCGGGTGGCGATCCGCTCGACGATCTGCGCCGTGAGGCGATAGCCCTTCGGAGGTGCCGACGTGTCGGTGACGAGGACGGGCGCGTTCGGGTCCGTCCAGGTGCTGGACACCGCTCGCGCCGGCGAGCATGCGATCAGCGACAGGAGCGCGAGCGCTGCGGCAAATCCGAGCCGGAGGCGGAGCCTCAGGCCCTGAAGCTCCAAAGCTTCTGCCCGATGAACGACAGAGGCGTGGCCGCCACGATCGCGCACGCCTGGGCTACGACCTTGCTGAAGCCAGGTCCGGTGACGAGCGCGACCAGGATCACGTAGCTGAAGCCGTACGCAACCAGCGAGACGGCGAAGAAGCGCACCGCCTGGAGAAACGGATGATCCTGTTTGGCGGAGAACGTCCAGTGGCGGTTCCACCAGAAGTTGTTGTTGACCGAGACCACGAATGCGATCGCGGAGGAGACACGGTAGTCGATGCCGATCGCGTGGACGCAGGTCGCGAACACCGCGAGGTTGACCACGTACCCGCTGGCGCCGACGGCAGCGAAGCGCAGCAACTGGAGCCAGTTGTGTGTACGGCGAACCCCGTCGCGCACGCGGGCGCGGAACGGGAGCTCGACCGTCGTGGTCAGCTCGTCGGGCATGGGGGGCAAATGTATCTGGGGGTAGCTCACGGCTGCGGTGCGCCTAACGGGTCTCTAACCGGTTCAGGGAACGCCGCCGCGGTCGCGAGAGAGTACCCCGAAGTGTTCATAGATCATCGGCACGATGTCGCGAAGACTCCACTGTGGTTTGTACGCACGTGTGTCTGGACCGGTCCCGCACCACAGCAGAACACCCAGCGAATCGGAGCGGTGCAGCGACCCGTGACTGCCCCCGCCGACGTGGTCGGCGCCGCCCCAGTCGACGAACTCATAGCCAGGCGCCGCTGACAGGAGCACGTCGCCCGCGGTCGGGCAGCGAAGCGCCGACCACAGCCGGCAGAGCGCGTCCGGGTACTCGTCGCAGACGAACTGGCCGTCCTCGATGCTCGCGGCCAGGGCGTCAAGGTCTCCCTCGACACTCCAGCTCAGGCCGCGGTCGTCCTCGATGTCGCCGCCAGGAGCGAAGTGGAGCTCACCCCGGGGGGTGCGGACCACCGCCTCATCCTGGGAGCACCAGGCCAACAGGTCCACCCCCTCGAGCTGCTCGGCGGCTTCGATCGAGCGCGCGAGGACCTCGGAGCGGTTGTCCTCGTCGAGGGCGTAGATCATCGCCGAGCGCTGCGCGGGACTGAGAGCGACCTCCGCCCCGGCCGACCGCGCGGCACTCTGATTTGCCACGTCGAAGTCGGCGAACGCCTCATCGAGCCGGATCCGCTCCTCAACGGACGCCTGCGAGTGGTCAGAGCACACGATCACCGCGTACTCCTCGAGGAAGGCGTCCGGCCCTCCAGCCGCGTGCATCAGCCGCTCGAGCTGCCGGTCGGCGGCGGCGATCGAGGTGACCTGGGCATGGGGCCCGTTCTTGTGCGAATAGGCGTCGTTGTCGGGCAGCGAGAAGAGCAGGAAGTCGAACAGGTCATGCTCGATCAGGTGGGCTCCCACGCAGCCCGTGTGCTGGTCGCGGATGCCCGGCATCCCGAGCTGGCCGCGGCAGCCCGTCTTCCGGCTGGCGTACAGGTCGGCGTAGAACAGCTCGCGAGGCCCGTCGATGGTGCGCCGGAACAGGGTCGACGTCACGATCCGGGCCAGCGCGGTCTCGTTGGCCACCTCGTGGTGGTGGCGGCCCCGGTAGATCAGATAGGTGGTGCCGGCGGTGCGCAGTTCGGCGTCGTCAAGGGTCTCGAAGACGGTGTTCACGTCGTGAGAGAGATGCTCCGCGTTCATCCGGTAGACGGTGTCGGTGAGCGAGCGCAGCACGCCGAACTGGCGGCTGGCCGAGAAGCTCGAGCCGTACTCGACGTACCGGGCCTCCTCGCGGTGGTACCAGTTCATGCTCGGGATCCAGTGCTCGTCGGGGCCGACGCCCGTGGTGATCGTGGCCGCGCAGACCGGGGTGACCGACGGGAACGCGGCCACGCAGTCGTCGACATAGACACCTTCCTGCATCAGGCGGGCGAGCGCGGGGGCGCGGCCGGTGGCGACGGCGCGCTCGAGCATCGCCGGCTTCAGCGCGTCGATGACTACGAGGACGAGCTTCTTCGTCGAGTGCTTACGCGCTCGGCGGGGCACCGCTACCTGAGAATCCGCAGGCCTGCGTACTTCTGGCCCTCGCGCCGGCGGCCGGCGATCAGCAGCCAGACGAGCAGGGCCAGGCCGATCACTCCCACCGGCGGCGCCACCACAGAAAGTGCCGCGAGCACGATCGCGAAGGCCTCGGCGTAGATCGGAAGCGTCGCCGTCACCGACTGGTCGCCGCCCGTGCGCACGCGGGCCAGGAGCGGCACGACGGCCGCGGCCGCGACCGCCGCGCACACCACGCCCGCGATCAGGCCGGGCCAGGCGGCATAGTGCCCTCGCGCCAGCGAGCCCGCGAACAGCAGCGCCCCCAGCACGGCCCCGACGCCGGCGAGCCCACCCGCCACGCTGCCGCCGCTCACGGCCCGGGCTCCGAGCCGGCGCTCGAGCAGCGCCAGCGCGATCGCCGCCACGGCCATCACAAGCAGGAATGGAGCGCTCTGCAGGAAAGACCAGCTCGTGTGGTTGAAGTGGATCTCGACGTTCCCGGCTGCGAGCGCGCCGACCACGAGCGAAGGGAGGAATGGGCGGACCCCGACCGCGGCCGCGATCCCGATCCCCTGGAAGATGTCGAAGGCGAGGTGCACCGTGCTGTACCTTGGAGGACCGTGACGATAGACGAGAGGGCTGGACCCAGGTGAGCCCCGCTCCCAGGCGCCCGCGGTCGACGGCACGGGACATCGAGCGTTACGCGGGATTGTTCGCGAAGCGCACGCAGGTCATGAAATCCTCGGCGATGCGCGACCTCATGGCGCTGACCGAGCGCGAGGACGTGATCTCCCTGGCCGGCGGCCTCCCCGACACCTCGACCTTCCCCGCCGACTCCTACGCCTCGCTGATGAACGACGTGGCGATGCAGTCGTGCGCGCGGGCGCTGCAGTACGGGCCGACAGAGGGCCTGTCGCTGGTCAAGCGCTGCGTGGTCGAGGTGATGGCGGCCGAGGGCCTGCACATCGATCCCGACGAGGTGCTGATCACCACCGGCGGACAGCAGGTCATCGACCTCGTGTGCAAGACACTGGTCGATCCCGGCGATGTGATCGTCACCGAGGCGCCGACCTATCCGGGCGCGGTGCCGACCTTCTGCTCCTACGAGGCCGACGTCGTGCAGATCACGATGGACCGCGACGGGATGCGCGTGGACGAGCTCGAGCAGACCCTCGACCGGCTCGACCTGGAGGGCCGCCGGCCGAAGTTCATCTACACGGTCCCGAACTTCCACAACCCGGCGGGGGTGACGCTGTCGCTCGAGCGCCGGCACGAGCTGGTGCGAATCGCCGCCGAGCGCGAGCTGCTCGTGCTCGAGGACAACCCCTACGGGCTCCTGCGCTACGAGGGCTCGCCGCTTCCGACGCTGCGGACCCTGGATGGCGGCGAGTTCGTGATCTACAGCTCGACCTTCTCGAAGATCCTCTCCCCGGGCGTGCGGCTCGGGTGGGCGGCCGCGCCGGCGCCGGTCCTGCACAAGATGAACATCGGCAAGCAGGGTGCGGACCTCTGCTCCTCGTCGCTGTCGCAGTACTTCGTGGGCGCCTACTTCGACTCCGGGCCCTGGGAGAGCTACGTGCGCTCGCTGATCGAGATCTACCGGCGCCGGCGCGACGTGATGCTGGACGCGCTGGCCGAGCATTTCCCGCGCGAGGCCGACTGGACCCACCCGGAAGGCGGGTTGTTCATCTGGGCGACCCTGCCGGACTACATCGACACCACCGACCTGCTGGCGCGAGCACTCGAGCGGCGGGTGGCGTTCGTGCCCGGGCGAGCGGCCTACCTCGACGGCCGGGGCGGGTCGTCGATGCGGCTGAACTTCTCCGGCGTCGGCGAGGACGAGATCCGCGAGGGAATGCGCCGGCTGGGCGAGATCGTCTGCGAGCAGGTGGCGCTGTACGGAACCCTCACGGGCGCCACGCCGGTGCGGGCTTCGTCGGCCGCATCCGCCGCGCGCCCGCCCGCCGACGAGCCGCCGGCTGCCGAGGAGCTCGCGAAGGTCCTGCCGCTGCAGCGCCAGCGGGCGAGGTGAGCGCCTGGTTTTGGCCCCAAATCGTGTGCGGCCAGCGAGATATGGGGCGGAAACCCGGATATGCAGGGTTTAGAACCCAAGACCACAGCGAGCGCACCCGATTTGGGGGCTGAACCAGGATGAGCCGGGTGGCGGTGCTCAAAGGCGGGCGCTCACTCGAGCGCCAGGTGTCGCTGAAGTCGGGCGCGCGCGTCGAAGACGCGCTCGAGCGCCTGGGCCACGAGGTTCTGCCGATCGACGTGGGCCCCGACCTGTTCGCGCGGCTGAGCGCCGAACCGCCCGAGCTGGCGTTCGTCTCTCTGCACGGCCGCGACGGCGAGGACGGCACCGTGCAGGAGCTGCTCGAGGTGATGGGCATCCCCTACACCGGATCACGCGTGTCGGCCTGCATCCGCGCTGCCGACAAGGTCCTGGCCAAGCACGCGATGCGCGATGCCGGCATCCCCACCCCCGAGTTCTTCGCCTTCAGCGAGACCGCCTTTCGCGAGCTCGGGGCCGCCCAGGCGCTGCCCGCGATCGAGGAGCGCCTGAGATTCCCGATCGTGGTCAAGCCTGCTCGCCAGGGCTCGGCGCTGGGGATCAAGTTCGCGCGCACGGCGGCCGACGTCCCGGGCGCGCTCGTAGCGGCGATCTCCTACGACCGGAAGGTGCTGCTCGAGCGCTACGTCTCCGGACGCGACCTGGCGGTGTCGATCGTCGAGGAGCACGGCGTGCCGCGCGCGCTGCCAGCGGTCGAGGCGGTCCCGATGACCGAGGACTTCTACGACTTCGAGGCCCGCTACGAGATCGGGCGCACGCGATTCGTCTGCCCGGCTGAGCTGCCATCGGGGGTCGCGGAGCGCGCCGATGAGATGGCGCTCGAGGTCTACCGGCTGCTCGGATGCGGTGGCTTTGCCCGCGTCGACCTGATGCTCGAGCGCGAGACAGACGAGCTGTACGTGCTCGAGCTGAACCCGATTCCTGGCCTCACCGACACGAGCCTGCTGCCCCAAGCCGCGGAGGCCGCGGGGATCGGCTTCGACGAGCTGATCGAGCGGATCCTGGCTGCGGTCGTGGTGCCCGCCTGAGCCCTACCGCAACGCGGGCGCGCGCAGGCTCAGCATTGCGATCACCCCCGTCAGCACCGGCAAGACGACGAGCGCGGCCCGGAGCGACAGTGCGCCGGCGAGCGAGCCGATCAGCGGCGGCCCGAGCACCAGGCCGGAGTAGCTGAGCCCGGCCACGGCCGAGATG
>DATGJM010000170.1:0-8501 GCA_035295205.1 Solirubrobacteraceae bacterium
GTGCGAGCGCGCCCAGCACGTCCTCGCGCTCAGGCACCGGAATCTCGACCGGCTCGCCCTTCGCGGGCTGCGTCATCTGCGTCGGACGCTGCGGCTTCTGTCCTGGCTCGACCGGCACAAGGTCGCCCTTCCGCCAGACGAACCGGTTGGCGCGCGGGGGCCGCTGGTTGCCGCTGGATGGTTTTTCGTCCGGTGTCATCGTCACTATGCGCGCGGGCCTAGACGCGCCGCGCACAAACGGAATCCTCACCGGGCAGCGTAGCGCGCGATACGGACCCTCCGGCTTCAGCCACCCCTCGGTCCCTAGCAAGCATCGAGGGCCACCTCCACCGGGGGCCGTATCGGGAACCAGCAAGCCTCTAGGCCCCAACTTCCTTCTGATTCGGTTGTTTCCGGCTGTGCCCGCCACCACGGGCGTCTGACTCGCTGCAATGGACGCACGGCGTTTGTCCGCGCTGAGCGGAACGTATCGCATGTGGCGCGGACGGAAAAGAGCGGAAATTGCGAAAACCGCGTGTTTGCAGCGGTTCTTGCATCTGCTTGCCATGCACCGCGAGTATACCTACCGTAAAGGTATAAGCGTGACGGAAGTCACACAGCGCGTCCGAGAGCTGGGGCATCATCGAGGTGCGCCAACCAAAGCGCACATCTCTCCTCCCTCTGAAATGGCCCGCCACGACGGCGGGTCGTTTCGTTCCTGGTCCGGGGGATGGCCCGCCACGACGGCCGGTCGTTTCGTTCCCGGTCCGGGGGGATGGCCCGCCACGACAGCGGTTCCTTCGTTCCCTCGAGCGGGTCCGGGCGCTCAGTCAGCCATGCCGCGCACGCTCTCGCGCGCCCAGCGCAGCCCGTCGAGATACGCGTCGGCCACGGTTCCCCGGTGAGCCTGGACGCTCGAGGCCTCGAAGCTTCCGACCTCGTAGCTGATCACGGCGTCGAGGATCGCCCCCGCGGGACCCGAGCGCTCGAGCAGGGCGGCAGCGAGGTGATCGGCCAGCGGCAGCTCGTCGAGCACCACTGCCAGCGGCACGTCGAGCAGCGCGTCGGCCAGTGACAGCAGCCCGATCAGGAACATCTCGTCGCCAGCCACCTCGCTGCGCGCCGAGGCCAGCACCTCGCACATCCGCGCCCGGGTCAGGGCCATCACCGACAGCTCCGGAGGGGCCGCCGTACCGCCGGTGAGGGCGACCATCATCGCCCAGCGCGATACCCCGCGCGAGCCGAGCATCATCACCGCCTGGCGGATCGAGGTGATCTGGCTGCGCATCCCGAAGTAGGCGGAGTTGATGTAGCGCAGGAGCTTGACGCTCAGCCCCAGGTCACGGTCGATCACCTTCACGAGCTCGTCGATGTCGCCCCCGGCGCCCTGCATCTGCGCCACCGCGGCCAGCGTGCCGAGCGCCCCGACGGGGACGTTTCGGACCTCGGTGTGCCGCGGGCTCGAGTAGAACGACCCCGCGAACAGCTCGAAGCCGATCTCGCAGGCGTCCTGAAATGCCTCCTCGGATTGCAGCCCGACGGCCAGCGGCGCCGCCCGCTCGTCGAGGATCGTCCTCACCGCGGCGCGGCGATCCGATGACTCCCAGCGAGCACAGTCGACCTCGACGATCCCGAACAGGCCGAGGAGGTCCGGCTCGAGCGCGGGCCCGGGCAGGTCGTAGAGCGACAGCGAGTAGCCGCGGCCGGCCAGCGCCTCGAGGACCAGGCGCAGCTCGGGATCGCACGCGTGCTCGAAGGTCACCCGCAGCACGACCTGATCCGGGCGCACCGGGGGAACCCCGAGCGTGAGCAGGAGGCGGCGCGAGATCGGCAGGTGGGCGAGCGTCTCGCCGACGAGCTCCTCGAGCCCGACGACGCTGATGACGTCGCCGAACAGGCGCGTGTCCGCGCCCTCCGAGGCGGGCGACCGGCCCCCATCGCCGGTCGCGTAGGCGACGCGATAGCCGGTCACGCGGCGCTGGGCGTCGAGCACGGGCTGACGCGAGATGAATGCTGCCGTCCCGCGGGAGACGTCGGACGGATCAGCTTCTGCCGGCTGAAGGGCTGACATTCGCCCATAGATATCGGCAGCCGGGGCGCTTCGCAGTACCTGCGACTGAGGCCGGCTAGACGAATCTAGGCCAGGCTGTGCTGGGCCACGGCCGCCTCGATGCGCTCGGCGATCCGCTCGCCCGTGAAGCCGACCTCGCGATGCAGGAGCTTCGGCGCCCCGTGGGTCACGTAGCGGTCGGGCAGGCCGACGCGGAGGATCCGCGGCGCCAGGCCGGCGTCGGACAGGCACTCCCAGACCGCCGAGCCGAAGCCGCCCGCCAGGACGCCCTCCTCGACCGTGACCAGGAGCTCGTGCTCGGCCGCGAGCTGGGCGGCGAGACCGACGTCGATCGGCTTGGCGAAGCGGGCGTCGGCCACGGTCACGGAGATTCCGTGGTCGGCCAGGATGTCGGCCGCCGAGAGCGCCTTCTCGACGCCGGTTCCGTACGCCAGCAGCGCGACCCGGTCTCCCTCGCGCAGGATCTCGCCGGTGCCCACCGGAATCGAGACCGGCGCGGCCGGCAGCGGCACGCCCAGCGCCGCGCCTCGCGGGTAGCGGATCGCCACCGGCCCATCCTCGTGGCGAAGCGCCGTGTGCAGCATGTGCACGAGCATCGCCTCGTCCCGCGGGGCCATCAGCACGATGTTCGGCAGGCAGCGCAGGTACGGGATGTCGAACACGCCATGGTGGGTTGGGCCATCGTCGCCGACCAGCCCGGCGCGGTCCATCGCGAATACGACGTTCAGCTTCTGCAGGCACACGTCGTGCACGATCTGGTCGTAGGCCCGCTGCAGGAAGGTCGAGTAGATCGCGACGACGGGCTTGCAGCCCTGGAGTGCCAGGCCGCTCGCCAGCAGCACGGCCTGCTGCTCGGCGATGCCGACGTCGAAGTAGCGCTCGGGCAGCTCGCGCTGGAGGATGTTCAGGCCGGTCCCGGAGTTCATCGCCGCGGTGATCCCCAGCACGCGCTGGTCGCGACGGCACTCGCTGACCAGGGCGTTGCCGAACACCTCGGTGTACTGCGGGATCGGCGCCACCGGCGAGGGCGGGGCGACCGCCTTGGCGGGGGCGCCGTTGGCGATCGACTTCGGCTTGGCGGCATGCCACTTCTCCATGCCCTCGAGACCGCCCTCCTCGGCGGGGGCGAAGCCCTTGCCCTTGACCGTCGCGCAATGGACGACGACCGGGCGCTCGGCGTCCAGGGCCTCGCGCAGCGCGCGGCGCACCGCGGCCACGTCGTGGCCGTCGATCACGCCCATGTACGCCCAGTCGAGCTCCTCCCACCACAGGCCGGGCGCCCAGAAGGCCTTGATCGACTCCTTGAAGTGGGGGCCGAAGCGCTCGAACCTGGCGCCGATTCCGACCGGGAGCTTGGTCAGCCCGCCCTCGATGCCCTCGCGGGCGTGCCACAGCTTGGGGTTCAGGCGGACGCGGTTGAAATAGCGCGAGAGCGCGCCCACGTTGGGGGCGATCGACATGCCGTTGTCGTTCAGGACGACGACGATCGGGGTGCCGAGGCCGCCCGCGCCGTGAACGGCCTCGAAGGCCACGCCGCCGGTCATCGCGCCGTCGCCCACGACCGCCACAACCTTGGCGTCCTCGCCGTGCCCGCGGCGCATCGCCTCCTTGATCCCGACGGCGTAGCCGATCGCGGTCGAGGCGTGGCCGGCACCCATCACGTCGTGCTCTGACTCGTGGATCGCGCAGAACGGCGCCAGTCCCCCGTACCTGCGGATCGTGTGCAGATCGTCACGGCGGCCGGTGAGGATCTTGTGCGGATAGGCCTGGTGGCCGACGTCCCAGAGCACCTTGTCGTGGGGGGAGTCCAGCAGCGAGTGGACGGCGACGGCGATCTCGCAGGTGCCGAGGTTGGCGCCGAAGTGGCCGCCGATCTCCCCGACCGTGTCGATGATGTGCTCGCGGACCTCCTGGGCCAGGGCCTGGAGCTCGTCGTCGCTCAGGCCATGCAGGTCGCGGGGGCCGTTGATTCGGGCTAGAAGGTCGGTCATTTAGAAGCTACGGGTCGCGATGAAGTCTGTGATCTGCTCAAGTTCGGGGGCTCCCGCCGGCGCCGCCCTCGCCAGCAGCGCTCGGGCGCGGCGGTGGGAATCGAGAGCCAGCTGCCTGGCGCCGTCGAGTCCGAACTCAGTCACGTATGTGCGCTTTCCAAGTCGCTCGTCGGTGCCCTGTGGCTTGCCGAGCGCCTCTGCCGTGCCGGTCACATCGAGGATGTCGTCGACGATCTGGAACAGCACGCCGAGCTCGCCGGCAAATGATCTGAATAGGGTGATTGTGTCAGGTTGTAACGAACTCGCGAGTAAGAGAACGCACTCGATGCTGGCGCCGATCAGCCGCCCGGTCTTGAGCTCGTGCAGGTGGCGCAGCCCGTCCGGGCCCTCGGGCGCGCTGCCGGAGACGTCGATGTACTGCCCTCCGACCATCCCGCGCACGCCGGTGGCGGCCGCCAGCGCCCTGGCGGCGGCGAGCAGACGCGGAGGGTCGGCCTCCTGAGAGCTGAGCAGCAGCGAGAACGCCTCCGCGTAGAGCCCGTCACCGGCCAGGATCGCCACGTCCTCGCCGTGAGCCTTGTGGCAGGTCGGCCGGCCCCGTCGCAGATCGTCGTCGTCCATCGCCGGCAGGTCGTCGTGGATCAGCGAGTAGGTGTGGATGAGCTCGATCGCCGCCGCCAGCGGCAGCACCGACGCGCCCGGGAGGCCCACGGCCCCCGCGGTGGCGAGCGCCAGCACGGGCCTGATCCGCTTGCCGCCGGCGAGCAACGAGTAGCGCATCGCCTGATCCAGCCCGGCGGTCGCCGGTTCGTGCGAGAAGTGCAGCTGCTCCAGGTAGCGCTCGACCTGGGAGCGCAGATGCTCCGGATATGCGGGCGCCGTGACGGCGGCGGACACTACGCCGTGGGTAGCGGCAGCTGTCCGGGGAGATCCGGGAGCGGCTCGAGTGCCGCTCGCACGCCGCCGTCCACCTCGGTGCTCGCCTCCGAGGCCAGCCGCGCGCACTCCTCGATCAGCTCCAGCGTGGCGTCAGTCTCGAGATTGCCGCCGCGTAGGCGCTCGGCCGCGTCCTGCAGGCGCTCGCTCAGCTCGATCAGTGCTTCGGTCACGCGCTCAGCGTACACGGGGAATGTCCCAGGCATTCCCATCGAAGAGCCCGCTCGGCGAATTCTCCCTCCACATTGCACTAAAAACGCAGGAGGGCGCCGATGCCCTGGAACGGGCCGAGATCCTGGTAGCGGCGGATGATCATGACCTCGGCGTCCTGAGCCAGCGCGCATTCGACCGCCGCCTCCCGCAGATGGGCGGTGTGCTGGAGCTCGCCGCCGTCGGCCGGGCAGCGGCCGTCGGCGTCGAGCACGATCATCCCGCAGCCCTGGCAGCGGGCGGCCTCGCGGTCGAAGCCCGGCGCCAGCAGCAGCGTCTCCACCCGCCGCTCGTTGAGCGCCTCCACGGTGTCCTCGGGACCGGCGGCGGCGCGTCCGCCGCTGCCCAGGCCAGCGGCCAGGCGGTCGAGCGCCTCCCGCTCCCGCCGGCCATCGTCCTTCTCGACCAGCTGGGCGACCGCGGCTCGGATCTCGGCCTCGCCGGCGCTCGAGACGTCGACCTCCACGCGCTCGGGCGCCAGACGCGCCAGCACTTCCTCGCTCAGCATCCCCTCGAGGCGCGGCACGATCTCCGGAGGCCCGCCGAGGGCAAGGCGATCAAACCGGTCGCGGCGGAGGTTTCGCTCGATCAGCTCGGCCACGGCGCGCAGGTGGTCGTCGACCTCCTTCTCGACGCTGCGCTCGTAGTTGGCCTGCGACCAGCCGCCCTGATCGTGCTGGCCGTGGACCTCGTCCTCGCGGGCGTGGCTCTCGCGCAGCTCGTCGGCCATCCCGGTGAGCACCCGCGCCCGGCGGCGGCTGACCAGCACCACGCACCACTCCCGCTGCATGGCCGCGGCCAGCATCGGCTCGACGTAGGGGGTGCTGTCGAGCACCACCCGCCCGGGCACCGAGCGCGGAAGCCTCACGGTCTCGAACAGATCGTCCCGGCCGCAGCAGAAGACCGCCAGCCCGCGGGCGCCCTGGAAGGGCGGCTCTCGCGAGAGCAGGTAGTCCTTGACCCGCTCGAGGTCCTCGCGCAGGCCGAGCCGGTCCTCGCGGCCGAACTCGCGGGTGTTCTCGATCTCCTTGGCCGCCTCGTCGACCAGCGAGCGGACCTGCGAGGCCCGGGCCGGCGCGGTGGCGAAGCGCTCGGGGTCGAGGTCCAGATACAGGCTCAGCACCCGTCGCCCCGGTCGATGCTCGACCAACCGTCGCGCTGCCTGCACCACGGTGTTCATCGGGCTGTTGCTTACCCGTGGCGACGAGGCAGGAAACTGTCACCCGGCCGCATCGAGCGCCGCGTTGACCAGCGCGTCGGCGGCCGCGTTCTGCGCCCGGGGAACGGTCCGGATCCGCCATCGCTCGAAGCCCTCGAGCGCTCGCCGGGCCTCGGCGTGCAGGGGCTTCATCGCCGGGTGCTTGACCTTGTAGGCGCCGGTCAGCTGCCGCGCGACGAGCTCCGAGTCGCCGATCAGCTCGACCTCGCTCGCTCCCAGCGCCCGCGCTCGCTCCAGCCCGCGCAGCACCGCTCGGTACTCGGCCACGTTGTTCGTCGCCACGCCGATCCGCTCGGCCAGCTCCTCGAGGACCTCGCCCTCGGAGGCCGAGACGACGACGCCGATCGCGGCCGGGCCCGGGTTTCCACGCGCGCCGCCGTCGACGTGGAGGACCAGCTTCACGCTGGGAGGGCCACTTACTCGCCGTTTACGTCGAGTGCGAGCTCGGGCATCTCGCCCGTGATGCGCGGGCGCCGGCGGTCTCGGACCTGCCGGTTGCCACCGCCCGTGGAGTCGGGACGGCGGCGGGAGGCCTTACGGCGGTCGACGATCACCTCGACGTTCGGATCCTCGGCGTAGTAGCGCGACATCCTGTCGTAGAGCTCTTCGGCGAGGGGCTCGGGAATCACGCAGTAGATCACGCAGGCATCGTAGTCAAGGTCGGGGGGTTTCCGACATCAGACATTTGTCCAGTGCGTTGGGTGGGGGCCCGTCCAGCCCGCTGCCCCACGAGCCGCGCCATCAGCGCGACGGGAGCCCAGCCGGCCTGCCCCGAACGGGTGGCGGCGGCCATCCGCCGGGCGCCGCTGAGCTCGCCGAGCTCGATCAGCCTCACTCCCGGGAGCGCAGGCGTGGTCGCCGGCACGAGCGCGACACCGAGGTCGGCGGCCACCAGCCGCAGCACGACCTCGAAGGCGTCGGCCCGGTGGCGGATCTCGGGCTCGAACCCGGCCCGCGCGGCGACCCTGGCGACGAGCTCGTCGTCGTCGTGGCCGCGCGAGTTGAGCACCCATCCCCGCCCGGCCAGCGCCCGCAGCTCCTCCGGATCGCGCACGCGCATGGGCAGCCCGGAGAGGCCCGCCGGCACCGCCAGGCAGATCGGGGTGTGGCACAGCACGCGCGTCTCGATCCCGGGCCGCGGCGCGCGTGGAGCGAGCGTGTAGTCATACGTGAAGCCGAGGTCGATCTCGCCGTCGAGCAGCAGCGCGAAGGTCTCGTCGGGCTCTCGCTCCTCGAGGTGGATCTCGAGCGCCGGGTGGGTTTCGTGCAGCGCCCTGGTCACCGCGAGCACGTCGTCGGCGAGCGCGCTGGCATAGGCGGCGACCCGCAGGCGCCCGGCGATCGGGGCCTGCGCGGTCAGGTCGAGCCGCGCCGCGTCGGCCGCGGCCAGGATCGAGCGCGCGTGCTCGACCAGGCGGGTCCCCGCGGCCGTGAGGCGCACCCGGCGGCCGGCGGGCTCGAGCAGGACGACTCCCGCCTCCCTCTGCAGCGCGGCCAGCTGGGCGCTCACGGCGGACTTCGAGTAGCCGGTGGCCGCGGCCACCGCCTGCATCGAGCCCCGGCGCTCGAACTCGACGAGCGTGCGCAGATGTCCCAGGTCAAAGTCCACGATCACCGAACAATACGTCCAGAAACGTGCGCTGGACAAGGACTATCCGATCTGGCTGACTGGAGCCACGATGGCAATCGACGCCCTCACCGCTCGGCGCCGCGCGCTGCCGGGACCCGTTCCGCTGGTGCTCGGTTCGATGACCAGCGTCCAGGTCGGCGCCGCCCTCTCGGTCGGACTCTCGCACCGGCTCGGCGCCGCCGGCCTGACCTGGGTGCGCCTGCTGTGGGCAGCGGGGGCGCTGCTGTGGGTGGTGCGCCCGCGCCTGCGCGAGATCCCCGCGCCGGCACGCCGCGCCGCGCTGGCGCTCGGCGTCACAACCGGTGTGATGACGCTGGCCTACTTCGCCGCGATCGTGCGCCTGCCGCTGGGCGAGGTGAGCGCGCTCGAGTTCCTGGGGCCGCTCGGGGTCGCCATCGCCGCGCGCCACGGTGGGCGCAGCGGGCTCGTGCTGCCGTTGGTCGCCGCCGCCGGGGTGGCCTGCCT
>DATGJM010000171.1:0-3855 GCA_035295205.1 Solirubrobacteraceae bacterium
CGCACGGTCGTCATCAAGTACGGCGGCGCGGCGATGACCGATCCGCAGCTCAAGCATGAGTTCGCGCGCGACGTGGCGCTGCTGAAGTACGTGGGGATCAACCCCGTGATCGTGCACGGCGGCGGACCCGAGATCACCTCCTACATGGAGCGGCTGAACCTGCCGGTGCAGTTCGTCGAAGGGCTCCGGGTCTCAGACGCGGAGACGGTCGAGCTCGCGAAGATGGTGCTGGTCGGCAAGGTCAACAAGGACATCGTGCTCCTGCTCGGCCGCCACGGCCAGCCCGCGGTCGGGCTGTGCGGCGACGACGGGCTGCTGTTCCGGGTGGCCAGGCAGACGTCTCCGAGCGGCCAGGACATCGGCTTCGTCGGGCGCATCGAGCACGTCGACGCCGATGTCCTCCTGCACATCGCCCAGGACTACATCCCGGTGATCGCCTCGGTCGGGGCCGACCGCGAGGGCAACTCCTACAACATCAACGCCGACGAGGCTGCCGGCGCCGTGGCCAAGGCGCTCGGGGCCTACAAGGTCATGTTCCTCACCGATGTCCCTGGGTGGCTGCGCGACCCCGGCGACCCTGAGAGCGTGATCTCGGAGGTGGCCGTGGACGAGGTGGCGGCTGCGCTGCCGAGCGCCGCCGGCGGGATGCGCCCGAAGCTCCAGGCCTGCGTGGAGGCGATCGCAGGCGGCGTCACCTACGCGCACATCGTTGACGGCCGTGTTCCGCACTCGCTGCTGATCGAGCTGTTCACCGACGCCGGGCAGGGAACGAAGATCACGTGAGCCTGTCCGAGCTGCGGGAACTCGAGAGCCGGTACGCGATCGGGACCTATGTTCGGTCGCCGGTGGAGTTCGTACGCGGTGAGGGCTGCCGCCTGTGGGACGCCGATGGCAACGAGTACCTCGACTTCCTCGCCGGGATCTCTGTGCTCAACGTCGGGCACTGTCACCCGCGGGTGGTCGAGGCGGTTCGCGACCAGGTCGGCCGGCTGACCCACGCCTCGAACCTTTACTACACCGAGCCCGCGCTGCAGCTGATGGCCCGCCTGTCGGAGAGCTCGCTCGGCGGCAAGGTCTTCCTGACGAACTCCGGGGCCGAGGCCAACGAGGCAGCGCTCAAGCTGTGCCGCCGCGCGCGTCCCGGCGGGAACATCATCGTGCTCCAGCAGGCCTTCCACGGGCGAACCTACGGCGCGCTGTCGGCCACGCCCCAGGAGGCCAAGCAGGCGCCGTTCGCGCCCCTGGTCCCGGGGTTCATCGTCGTGCCGCGCGATCCCGTGGCGCTCGAGGCGGCCGTCGACGAGAAGACCGCTGCCGTGCTGCTCGAGCCGATCCAGGGCGAGACGGGGATCAACGTGCTCGCGGACGAGCTGCTCGTGGTCGCCCGCGAAGCGTGCGATCGCGTCGGGGCCGCGCTCGTGTTCGACGAGGTCCAGTGCGGGATGGGCCGCACCGGGACGGTCTGGGCCTACGAGCAGACGCCGGTCGTGCCCGACGTGATCACGAGCGCGAAAGGCCTCGGCGGCGGCCTGCCGATCGGGGCGATGATCACGGGAGAGCGGATGGCCGACGTGCTCCAGCCCGGGGATCACGGCTCGACCTTCGCCGGCGGCCCGGTGGTGGCCCGGGCGGCGCTCGTGGCGCTCGAGATCTGCTCGGAGGCGGGCCTGCTGCAGCGGGTCCGGGATCTCGGTGAACGCCTGAGGGCGGGCGTGGCTGCACTTCCCGGGGTCGCCGCCGTGAGGGGTCGTGGGTTGATGGTCGGAGTCGACTTCGCTTCGGGCGGAGCACCCGAGCTCGCCCGGCGCGCGTTGCTCGAGCAGCGGCTGGTGGTCAACGCGACCGGCCCGGCGACGATCCGCCTCGAGCCGCCGCTGGTGGTGGGCGAGGCGGAGATCGACGACGCAGTGGCTCGGCTGCGCGCGATCATCTAGCGCCTGATGACCGACGAGCTTCAGGCCCCCGCGGAGATGTCGCTTGCGGGCGCCGTGGAGGCGATCGGCGGCACGCTCACCGTCCGCGAAGGTCGCCCTCACACGCGTACGCGGAGCTACTACGACACGTTCGACCGGCGTCTGCGTGATGCCGGTCTGGCGCTGTGGCACGAGCAGGGCCAGCTGGTGCTCGGGGAGCGACGGCAACCCGTACGCCGACCTACACGGCCACTGCTGCTCGGCGATCTCGCTCCCGGTCCACTCCGCGAGGCGCTCGCGCCCGTGCTCGAGATGCGCGCGCTGCTGCCGCTCGGGCACGTGCGCGCCCGCGAGCAGGGACTCGACGTGCTCGACGCCGAACGAAAGACGGTGGCCCGCCTGACGCTGCTCGATGCCGATGGAACGGCCCGGTCGGCGGGCGTGCGCGCGGAACTGGCAGGCCTTCGCGGCTACGACCGGGAGCTCGAGGATGTGCGTGCGAGACTCGTCGAGGAGCTGGGGTTCGTGCCCGCCCGGCACGATCTCGCCGATGAGCTGGCAGGCCCCGACGCCCCCCGAGGCACTGTGGCCGGGATACGCCGCGGGCAGGCGGCCGGCGACGCCACCTCGGCCGTGCTCACTCACCTGCTGGATGTGATCGAGGCCAACCTCGACGGCACCCTGCGTGACATCGACACAGAGTTCCTTCACGACCTCCGGGTGGCGGTGCGGCGCTCCCGGTCGGTACAGAAGGAGTTGCGCGGCGTCTTCGATCCCGGCGAGCTGGATGCGTTCCGGGCCGAGTTCCGCTGGCTGCAGGAGGTCACAGGACCGACTCGCGACCTCGACGTCTGGTTGCTCGAATTCGAGGATTACCGGACGCTGATCGACCCTCGCTTCCGGTCCGATCTCGACCCCGTGCTGGGGCTGCTGCGCGTCCGTCGGCAGCGCGCCTTTCGCGCCATGCGCCGAGCGCTCCGCTCAGAGCGAGCCGGGACTCTGCGGGACGGATGGCGCCGGTTCCTGGCCGGGCTGCCGGCCCGCGCGCCGGGGCCGGCCGACGCCAAGCGACCGATCGAGGAGCTCGCCGGACCTCGCATCGACCGGGTCTACCGACGGATCGTGACTGGCGGGCAGGCGATCGAGGAGAGCTCGCCCGCGCAGGCGCTGCACGACCTGCGCAAGAAGGGCAAGGAGCTGCGCTACCTGCTCGAGCTGTTCGGAGCGCCGATCTATGGCGAGGAGAAGGTGAGGCCGCTCGTGAAGACCCTCAAGGGTCTTCAGGACGTGCTCGGCCGCCACCAGGACCGCGCCGTGCAGGCGGCGATGGTCTCATCGCTGCGCGATGAGCTGGCGGGCCGGCCTGCCGCGCTCGTGGCCATGGGCGCGCTCGCCCAGGCGCTGATCGACGACGAGCGAGCCGCCCGAGGCGAGTTCGCGCGGCGCTTTGAGGACTTCGCCTCGCGGCGCACGCGCGCACTGTTGAAGGAGGCACTGCGCTGAGCAGGGTACTCGCCACCTACAACATCAAGGGCGGAGTCGGAAAGACCTCGACCGCCGTCAACCTGGCCGCCCTGGCCGCCCGCGACGGAGCCCCGACGCTGCTCTGGGACCTCGACCCGCAGGGCGGCGCCACGTACCTGTTCCGCGTCAAGCCGAAGATCCGCGGCGGCACCTCGAAGCTGCTGTCGGGCAAGACCGCGGCCGACGCGGCGATCAAGGCGACCGACCAGCCGGGCCTCGACCTGCTGCCGGCTGATTTCTCCTACCGGCACATGGACCTGGCTCTCGACCAGTTCAGGCGCCCGACGCGGCGGCTGCGCAAGGTGCTCGGTCCGCTGCTTTCAGATTACGAGTACGTGTTCCTCGACTGCCCGCCGAGCATCTCGCTCGTCTCCGAGAGCGTGTTCGAGGCAGCCGACGCGCTGCTCGTGCCGGTCGT
>DATGJM010000172.1:0-7767 GCA_035295205.1 Solirubrobacteraceae bacterium
GCCGGGTGGCGGCCCAGATCGAACGCCGCCGCCAGGCTCCGGATGACGGCCCGGGCGCCGCCCGGCGACTCCAGCTCGAGGCCGAGCTCGCGGCCGAGCGGGCCAGGCTCGAGCGCGCCGAGCGTGAGGCGGCCGAGCGCGAGGCCCGCGTCGCCCGGCTGGGCCAGAGCATCGCCCAGATCGAGCGCCTGCGTCCCGGGATCGAGGCCGTGGCCCGCGCCCTCGAGGCGCTGGGGGAGGCGCTCGAGCTGCGTCGCGCCGAGTTCGCCACCGAGCTCTCCGCCGACCGCGAGGCCGGCGAGCACCTCGCCGCGCAGCTGCGGGCCTGCGCCCAGCAGGAGGCGGCGCTGCACGCTCGGCTTCAGCGCGAGAACGAGGCGCTGACCGAGCTCGAGGTGGGGTTGCAGCGGATCCGTGACCGGACGGCGGACACCGAGGAGCACCTTTCCGAGATCGCGGGCCGCCTGGCGCTGGAGGCGACGCCGGCGGTGCAGGCGCTCTCAGACGAGGAACGCGCCGGGCTGCGGGCACGGCTCGACCGTCTCGAGCGCCGCCGCGAGCAGCTCGGCCCGGTCAACCCGCTGGCGCAGCAGGAGTACGCCGAGGCGGTCGAGCATGTCGAGGAGCTCGAGCGCCAGCGCGGCGATCTCGAGACCGCCCTGCGCGAGCTCCAGAAGCTGATCGCGGACACCGACCGCCAGATCCGCGAGACCTTCGAGCAGACCTTCAATGCCGCCGCGGCCAACTTCGAGCACGTGGCCACGCAGCTCTTCCCGGGCGGGAGGGGCCGCCTGCGGCTGGTGGCCGAGCGCGAAGGGCCGGCGCGCGTGCTGGGCGGAGAGCCCGCTCCGGAGGGCGAGGAGGAGGCCGTCGAGCTCGAGGAGGACGCGCTCGGCGTCGAGATCGAGATCACGCCGGCCGGCAAGGAGATGAAGCGCCTCTCGCTGCTCTCGGGCGGGGAGAAGTCGATGACCGCGCTGGCGTTCCTGTTCGCGGTGTTCCTGGCCCGTCCGTGCCCGTTCTACATCCTCGACGAGGTCGAGGCCGCGCTCGACGACCTGAACATCGGCCGCTTCCTCGAGCTGCTCAGGGCGTACTCGAGCCACGCCCAGTTCATCGTCGTCACCCACCAGAAGCGCACGATGGAGGCCGCCGACTCGCTCTACGGCGTGTCGATGGGCGGGGACGGTATCTCGAAGGTGATCTCGCGCCGGCTGCCCCGCGAAGAAGCAGCGTGACGGCCGGGTCGCATGCGACCCGGCCCCCGGCCGCGCATGCGCGGCCGGGCCGGGCGGTGCATGCACCGCCCGGGACAATGTGATTGTCATGGCCCGCGACTGGCGAGAGCTCTTCATCCTGGACGGGGCAGCCCCGCCGCCCGAGTCCGCGCCCGAGGCGCAGATGCGCCGCCGGGGCATGTTCGCCCGCCTGCGCGAGAACATGCGCAAGACCCGGCAGGCGCTGACCAGCGAGATCCAGGCGACCCTGTTCGAGGACCTGAGCGAGGAGACATGGGAGCGCCTGGAGGAGGCCCTGATCTACGCCGACGTGGGGGCGAGCACCACCGCCCAGGTGGTGGCCCAGCTCGAGCGCGAGGCGACCGGGGGTCAGATCTCCGGCGGCGAGCAGCTGACCGCGCGGCTGATCGAGCTCCTGGCCGAGATCGCTCGCACCGGCGAGGATCGGATCGACCTGCGACCCCAGCCCACGGTGATCCTGGTGGCCGGAGTCAATGGCACCGGCAAGACGACGACCGTCGGCAAGCTGGCCTGGCACCTGCGCAACGAGCTCGGCCGCACGGTCGTGCTCGGCGCCGCGGACACCTTCCGGGCGGCCGCGGTCGAGCAGCTAGAGCTGTGGTCCGAGCGCGCGGGCGTGCACTTCGTCAAGGGGCCGCCTGAATCCGATCCGAGCTCGGTCGCCTACGAGGCGATCGCCACCGGAAGGCGCGACGGGGCCGACGTCGTGATCGTGGACACCGCAGGGCGCCTGCACACCCAGGACAACCTGATGGCCGAGCTCGGCAAGATCCGCCGCGTGATCGCCAAGCAGATCCCGGAGGCGCCGCACGAGACCCTCCTCACCGTCGACGCCACCACCGGGCAGAACGGCCTGCGCCAGGCGCGGCTGTTCTCGGAGGCGATCGACGTCAGCGGGCTGGTGCTGACAAAGCTGGACGGGACCGCCAAGGGCGGGATCGCGCTGGCCATCGCCCACGAGCTGAAGATCCCCGTCAAGCTGATCGGGGTCGGCGAGCAGCTCGAGGACCTGCGCCCGTTCGACGCGAGCGAGTTCGCCCGGGCGCTGATCGGCTGAGACATTTGCCGATGGCGTAACGCCCCGAAGATGGGTAGAGTTCCGCGCTTGGACCCGCTGGTCTGACCATCAGGGCGGGGGCGAAGGGGCAACTTACATCCATCGGAGGAGGACCGGATGATCGCTGGGAAGGAGAGGGCGGCCCGACGCGGGCTGGCCGGTTGGGCAGGTCGAGCTGGGCTGGTGGTGGCGCTCGGCGTGCTGTTGGGCGTGCCCGCGACGGCGGGGGCGAGCACGGTCTCGCCGTTCGCACAGGGACACTCGTACCGTCATGGCGTCGTCCCCACGCGCGCGGCCCTGGCCGCCAACCCGTCGATCGCCAGCTCGGGCGGGAATCTCGCCTTCGGCGGCGGAATCAGCGGGGTCGGGGTCACCGATGGGGCGCCGAAGGTCTACCTGGTGTTCTTCGGCTCGCAGTGGGGCACCCAGGGCGTCAACTCCGCCGGTAACGTCACCTTCACTGGAGACCCCAAGGGCTTTGCGCCCGACGTCGAGGCGTTCATCAAGGGTCTCGGAACCGGTGGCGAGCTCTGGTCGGGCGTGATGACCCAGTACTGCCAGGGCGTCAGCACCGGTGCCACGAGCTGCCCGTCCTCGAACACCTTCCATGTCGGCTATCCGACGGGCGGGGCATTCGCAGGTGTGTGGGCCGACGAGGCGACGGCGTCGCCGACGGCCGCCACGGCGCACAGGCTGGCCGCCGAGGCCAACCGGGCCGCCGCACACTTCGGCAACACGACCGCGGCTCTCAACCGCAACACGCAGTACGTGATCATCTCGCCGCACGGCACCAATCCCGACAACTACAAGACGAACGGCTTCTGCGCCTGGCACGACTACACGGGCGATCCTTCGCTCGCCATCACCTCGCCTGACGGCCTCCTGGCGTTCACCAACCTGCCATACCTCACCGACGTGGGTGCGTCGTGCGGCATGAATTTCGTGAACTCAGGCGCCGCAGGCACCCTGGACGGTGTGACGATCGTCGAGGGCCACGAGTACGCCGAGACGATCTCCGATCAGTTCCCGGCCGGCGGCTGGACCGACAGCATCGGCAACGAGAACGGCGACAAGTGCGCCTGGATCAAGACCGGCCAGGGCGCCTCGCAGAACATCACGCTGACCACCGGGACGTTCGCGGTCCAGTCCACCTGGGCCAACGACTTCAACGGTGGCGCGGGCGGCTGCGAGGTCAGCCATCCGATTGTCAGCAACAACGGCGGGAACACGGTCTCGGTGACCAACCCCGGAAGCCAGACCTCGACCGTGGGCACCGCGGTGAGCCTGCAGATCCAGGCCAGTGACTCCGCCTCGGGGCAGACGCTGACCTACTCGGCGACCGGGTTGCCTGCGGGCCTCTCGATCAACAGCTCGAACGGGCTGATCTCGGGGACCCCGACGACGGCCGGAAGCTCGAGCGTGACCGTGACCGCCACGGACACCACCGGTGCCTCCGGTAACACGTCGTTTAGCTGGACGGTGAACCCGGGCGGCGGCGGGTGCACGCCCGCACAGCTGTTCGGTAATCCCGGATTCGAGACCGGCACGATGGCTCCGTGGAGCGGCGCGACCGGCGTAGTGTCGCCGTCGAGCACGAGCGAGCCGTCACATTCGGGTAACTACGATGCGTGGTTCGGCCAGGGCACCGCGGGCGCAATGGGCCTGGGGCAGACGGTGACGCTCCCCACGGGCTGCTCGACGTACGCGTTCAGCTTCTGGCTGCACATCGACACGACGAGCACGAGCACGAGCCAGACGGCAACACTCGTCGCCAAGGTCCTGAGTCCCACCGGCACCCTGCTCGCGACGCTGGCCACGTACAGCAATCTGCAGGCTGCGAGCGGCTATCAGCAGTACAGCCTGAATGTGTCGGCGTTCGCGGGACAGACGGTCCAGTTGAAGTTCCTGGCCTCCGAGCCATCGACGGGACGGACGAACTTCGTCGTGGATGACACGGCGATGAACGTCTCCTGAAACGGAGTCTTGGACCGGGCCGACCCCAGCGGCCGGCCCGGTCCGCTTCCGCCACCAAGTAGCCTGAGGGAGCGATGTTCGACTCCCTCGCCGAGAAGCTCCAGGCCACCCTGGCGGACGTCCGCGGTCGCGGCACGCTGACCGAGGAGGACATAAACGCGGCCATGCGCGAGATCCGTCTCGCGCTGCTCGAGGCCGACGTGAACTTCAAGGTGGTCAAGTCGTTCACGAGCGCCGTCAAGGAGCGCGCGCTGGGCGCCGACGTGGTCGGGCAGCTGAACCCGGGCCAGCAGGTGGTCAAGATCGTCTCCGAGGAGCTGACCGCGCTGATGGGCGGCGCCGGGAGCGAGCTCTCGTTCTCGCCCCGCCCGCCGACCGTGGTCGTGATGGCCGGGCTTCAGGGCTCGGGCAAGACCACGGCCACGGCCAAGCTGGCGCGCTACCTGCGCGAGCAGCACGGCTCCTCGGTGGCAGTCGCGGCCTGCGACGTCTACCGCCCGGCGGCGGTCGAGCAGTTGATCAAGGTCGGCCAGCAGGCCGGCGCGGTGGTCTACGAGCAGGGCACCGACGCCGACCCGGTGAAGATCGCCGCCTGGGCACGCGACCGCGCGCAGGCCGAGGGCAAGGATGTGCTGATCGTCGACACCAGTGGTCGCCTGCACGTCGATCAGGAGCTGATGGCCGAGCTGGCCAACATCAAGAAGGCGGTCAACCCCCACGACGTGCTGCTCGTGGTCGACGCGATGACGGGCCAGGACGCGGTCAACGTGGCCGAGCAGTTCGCCGAGACCGTGCAGTTCGACGGCGTCGTGATGACCAAGCTCGACGGCGACGCCCGCGGCGGCGCGGCGCTGTCGGTCAAGGCGGTCACGGGCAAGCCGATCGTGTTCGCCTCCACCGGCGAGAAGCTCGACCAGTTCGAGCGTTTCCACCCCGACCGGATGGCACAGCGGATCCTCGGCATGGGCGACGTCATGACGCTGATCGAGAAGGCCGAGCAGGCCTACGACGAGGACCAGGCCGCCGAGCTCGAGCGCAAGCTGCGAAAGCAGGAGTTCAACCTCGACGACTTCCTCGACCAGCTGCGGCAGATCCGCCGCCTGGGCCCGCTGCAGTCGCTGCTGGGGATGATCCCCGGGATCGGCAAGGAGCTGCGCGGCGTCAAGGTGGACGAGCGGGAGTTCGATCGCATCCAGGCCATCATCCTCTCGATGACCCCGTACGAACGGCGCCATCCGGAGAAGATCAACGGCTCGCGCCGCGTCCGGATCGCGCAGGGCTCGGGCACCAACGTGCAGGCGGTCAAGCAGCTCATCAAGCAGTTCGAGCAGATGCGCAAGGTCATGCGCCAGGTCTCGATGGGCCGCATGCCAGACCTGGGCGCGCTGATGCGGCAGGCGCGCTAGGCGCCCGGTCACACGCGGGGCCGCTCGGACGAGTTAAGCCGCGGATGGAGCCCCCGAGCGACGATCAGCTGCTGGCCGCGGCGGCCAGCGACGCCGAGGCCTTCACGGCGTTCTACCGCCGCTACGAGCGTCCGGTGCTGGCGTACTTCCTGCGCCGCACGCGTGATGGCGAGCTGGCGGCCGACCTGACGGCCGAGGTGTTCGCGGCTGTGCTGCTCGCCTGCGGTCGCTACCGGCCCGGTGGGGCGCCGGCGGCGGCCTGGCTGTTCGGGATCGCTGAGCACAAGCTGGTCAGCAGCCTGCGCCGGCGCCGGGTCGCCGACTCGGCTCGCCAGCGGCTCGGGATGGGACCGCTCGTGATCACCGACGAGGACCTCGAGCGGATCGAGGCGTTCGGCGAGCGCGGAGCGGTGCTGTCGATGCTCGAGGAGCTGCCCGCCGGTCAGCGAGAGGCTGTGACGGCGCGGGTCCTCGAGGAGAGGGGATACGAGGAGATCGCAGCCGAACTGCGCTGCTCGCCCGCGGTCGTGCGCAAGCGAGTCAGCCGCGGGCTGGCCGCGCTGCGCGAGCAGCTGGGATCGAGGGGGGAAGCCCGAGCATGAGTGTCCTGCCTCAGCTCGAGCGCGAGCTCCTGGCCGCCCACGACTGGCGCCGGCGGCGGGGCACCGCGGCCCGGATGCTCGACGGGCTGCGGTCGGGCGCGGGTCCCGCCATCCTGGCCGGCGGCGCGCTGATCGCGGCCGCGGTGGTCGCCGTCGTGGTTGTTCTCGGCGCCCCGGGTCGGAGCTCACCGGGTTCACGGCCAGGGCCCGCCGCCGTCGTCGCGGGGCTGCACGCCGAGGTCCTGCTTCGCAACGTCGAGGTACCCAGGATCTACACCGCCGGCGGGCGCGTCTACCTGAACGCGAGCGTCCCGGCGCACGCCGGTAACGCCGTCGTGCGCCTTGATGGGAGCGGCCGCCAGTGGAGGCGCGGCATTCCGGATCCCATCAACAGCATGATCCTGGCCGGCGGGCGGCTGTGGGTGACCACGAACGACCCGAACGGGATCACCAGGCTCTGGCAGCTGAACGCAGACAGCCTGGCTCCGCTGGGCGCACCGATCGTGCTGCCGGGCTCGGGCACCGGGAACTTCGTGGGCGAGCTGGCGGCGACCCCGGGCCGGCTGTGGGTCAGCAACGGTGACCGGATCGACAGTGTCCCTCTGGGCGCGGGACGGGTGACCTCGATCGCGCCGTTGCCGAGCTGGGGGTACGACATCGCGGCGCAGGGCACGACGCTGTACTACACCGGTGGCGAGGGCAACCCCGGCACCCACGCGTTCCTGGGCCGGCTGGACGTGGGCGGGTCGTCCCCGCCGGCGCTGAGGAGGCTCGTGGAGCCCTATGCGCCTTCGATCGCCGGCGTAGGGGGCGGCGCTGCTATCTGGATCGCACGCTTCGACGGGCGGCGGATCATTGCCGAGCGCTGGCGCCAGAGGAACCTGGTTCGAGTCGCGGGCACCAGAGCGATCGTGGGCTTCAAGGGCCTCGGGATCACGCTCGCGGGCGGCATCCTGTGGGTGTCTCAGTCCGGCGCCGGACCGGGGGACGTGTACTGCGCCGACCCGGTCACGGGCGAGCGGCGGGCTTCGCTGTCGCTCCCGGCGCACGTCCAGTTCCTCGGCGCGGATGAGCGCTACGTCTACTACTCGATCGGTCTGCCGCGCTCGGCGCCGGAGCTGGCGCGAGCGCCGATCGATCCGCGCTGCCGCTGATCGCCCGCCCTTCCCACACGCATAACCTCGCGCGGCACGCTAACCTCGTCTGCCTCATGGCGGTAAGACTTCGACTGACACGCATCGGCGGACGCAAGAACCCGATTTGGCGGGTGGTCGTCGCCGATCAGCGGTCCAAGCGCGACGGACGCGTGATCGAGACGGTCGGGCACTACAACGCCCAGACCAACCCATCGACGATCGTGCTGAACGAGGAGCGCGTGCGCGACTGGCTCGCCCGCGGCGCCCAGCCGACCGACAGCGTCCGCAAGCTGCTGAACATCCAGGGCATTCGTTAGTCCGGCGCCGGCGATG
>DATGJM010000173.1:0-7678 GCA_035295205.1 Solirubrobacteraceae bacterium
ACACCTCCGCCACGCTCAGCACAGGCGCCACGGGCACGCCACGCGCCTGGCCCTCCAGGGCGAGCTCGTGCTTGTCCCGGTCGGCGAAATGGCGCTCGAAGGCCGCATGCAAGCGCTCCGCGGCCAGAGCCCGGCCCCGAATCGTCTCGAGCTCCGGGTCCTGGAGATCCTCGGGCTCGCCCAGCCAGGCGCGCATGGCATGCCACTGGCGGGGCGCGAGCAGTACGACCCGGACATGACCATCGCGGCAGCGGAAGATCGGATAGGGGCCCGGCGCGGGCCGTCCCCGCGTGGGCTCGTAGCCCGCGGCCTGCGCCGTCCCCACCGTGCCCATGGCCGGTTCGACCGCCTGCGCGGTGGCTTCGTAGAGCGAGAAGTCGATGTGGTCGCCCGCGCCCGTCTCGAGCCGCTGCCAGTAGGCCACGAGCGCCGCCCATGCGGCTTGCACGGCGGTCACCTGCAGCGCCAGCCCGCCGGGTGGCATGAGCGGCTCGCGCCCGGGCAGTCCCGAGCGGCTGAGCACGCCGCCCATGGCGAGCAGGACCTCATCGCCGGCCAGCCAGTCGCGGTACGGGCCGGTCTGGCCGAAGTCGGTGATCGACACGACGACGAGCCGCGGGTTGCGCGCGCCCACGAGATCGTGGCCGAGGCCGCGCTGCGAGAGCGTGCCCGGCGCTTCGGTCTCGACCCAGATGTCGGCGCCGTCGAGCAGCGCGAGCAGTTGCTCACGGCCGGCCCGAGCGGCTGTGTCGATGACGACCCCGTGCTTGCCTGCGTTTTCCACGGCGAACGCCAGCGGCGTCCGCCGGCGGGATTCGGCGCCGCCCGGGGGCTCGACGCGGATGACCTCGGCGCCGAGGTCGGCCAGCACGCGCCCGCACAGCTCGCCCTTCCCGTCGGCCATGTCGACGACGCGCACTCCGTGGAGGGGGCGGGCGCGGTCGTCCACGATCACCCCAGCACGAGCTCGGCCGCCTGGCGCAGGCGCTCGGGCGGGCCGGCGATTAGAAGTGAGGTCACGCCCGACTCGCGCCAGGCCTCGAGGTCGTGGCGGATCTTGTCCGCGGGTCCGATCAGACATAGCTGCTCCACCAGGCGCGTGGGCACGGCGGCGGCGGCCTCGTCCTTCTTACCCTCCAGAAACAGCTGCTGGATCTTCCGGGCCGCGTCGCCGTAGCCCATCCGGACAGCCACCTCGTGGTGGAAGTTCATATCGCGCGCGCCCATCCCTCCGAAGTACAGGGCGAACCGGGGACGCACCGTGTCGGCCGCCGCCTCGATGTCGTCGTCGACGATGAACTGGGTGGACACGGCGATCTCGAAGCTTTCGGGCGGCCCGTCGGCGCGCCGCGCGAAGCCCTCCTCGAGGTGCGGGCGGTAGAGCTCGTCGTGGTGGTGGGGGGAGTAGAACAGGGCCAGCCAGCCGTCGGCGATCTCGGCTGTCTGGGCGATGTTCTTGGGGCCCTCCGCGCCCAGGAAGATCGGGATCCGCGAGCGCAGCGGATGGAGCGTCGTCTTCAGCGGCTTGCCCAGGCCGGTTATCCCGTCGCGGCCTTCGACCGGGAGCGGGTAGTGCGGCCCGCTCGAGGTGACGGGCGCTTCGCGGGCCACGACGTCGCGTACGACCTGCACGTACTCGCGGGTCCGGGCGAGCGGCTTGGCAAAGGGCTCGCCATACCAGCCCTCGACGACCTGGGGGCCCGAGACGCCGAGGCCCAGGACGAAGCGCCCGCCGCTCAGGTGGTCCATGGTGATCGCGGCCATCGCCGCCGCGGTTGGCCGGCGCGCGCTCAGCTGCATGATCGCCGTGCCGAGGCGGACTTTCTCGGTGTGCGACCCCCACCAGGCGAGCGGGCTCAGCACGTCGGAGCCGTACGCCTCCGAAGTCCAGATCGAGTCGAAGCCGAGCCGCTCGGCTTCCTTGATCGCGTCGAGTGTGGCCGCGGCCGGCGCTCGGGCCGCCAAGAAGCCGGTGTTGAGGCCGAGCTTCATACTCACCGCCCGGTCCAGGCGGGCTTGCGCTTCTCGGCGAACGCGAGCGGCCCCTCGCGATAGTCCTCGGAGGCCAGCATGCGCGGGATCCGCTCCTCCCAATCGCGGGCGATCGCCTCGTCGACGGGCAGCCCGAAACCGTCGCGAGCGGCCTCTTTGGTGAGCTGCACGAGCAACGGTGAGCACTCGAGGATCTCGTCCGCCCACCGCCCCGCGGCAGCCATCAGCTCGCCCGCGGGCACGACCTCGTTCACGAACCCGAGCCGGAGGCCCTCGGCGGCTGAGACCAGGCGCCCGGTGAGGAGCATGCCCATGGCCGCCTTGAGCGGGATCTGGCGGCTCAGCCGGTGAATGCCGCCGGCCCCGGCGATCAGTCCCACACGCGGCTCGGGTAGCCCGAAGCGGGCGCTGTCGGCCGCCACCACGATGTCGCAGGCCAGCGCGATCTCGAAGCCACCGCCGGCGGCGACGCCGTTGACGGCTGCGATCAGCGGCTTCGGGCAGTCGTAGCCGCGCGTGATGGCGGCGAAGCGCGAGCCCGCGTTGACACGCTCGGCGCCGTCAGCCGTTGCCTGCGCCGTGGCCTTCAGATCGTTTCCGGCGCAGAAGGCACGCTCCCCGGCGCCGGTGATGATCGCCACCCATGCCTCGGGGTCGGCCGCGAAGTCGTCGAAGATGTCGATCAGCTCGAGGTGGGAGTGGCTGTCGAGGGCGTTCATCCGCTCGGGGCGGTTCAAGGTGACCACGGCGAGATGACCGCGCTTCTCGTAGATGACGTGCTCGTACGCGGTCATCGCCGTGGCCTGAACTTGGGGATGGCCACGTCGTCGCCGAGCTGCTCGAACACGACCTCGAGCTCCATCCCGATCTCGAGCTCGCCGCGAGCGCAGTCGACGACCTGGCTGGTGAGGCGGACGCCCTCCTCGGTCTCGACGACGGCGATGTTGTAGGGGATCTCGGCGGCGAACGCCTCGTCGTAGAGCTGGTGCATGACCACGAAGCTGTAGAGCGTCGCCTGGCCGCTCGAGGCCGCCCACTCGAGCGGAGCGGCGAAGCAGCGCAGGCAGCGCGGTCGCACCGGAACGCCGAGGTATGCGGTCGGGGACTGGAAGGTCCCGCAGTCGGGGCAGCGCAGGAGCATCAGCCGGCCGGCCAGGGCGCCGGCGAAGAAGGGTGCGCTCGCCGCGTCGGGTACCGGAACCGGTTTTGTGGAGACGGGAGCGCTCATCCGGCGAGTGGGCTGAGGATCGTGGTCGAATGGAAGTTCAGGACCCCGCCATTGCCGGACACGAGCACGTGATCATGCTTGGCCACCTGGCGCTCGCCGGCCTGCCCGCGCGCTTGGAGCACACCCTCCGAGAGCGGCGTGAACCCCCACATGTAGTACGAGGAGAGCTGGCCGCCGCCGGTGTTACAGGGCAGCTCGCCGCCCGGCCCGAGCTTGCCGTCCGCCACGAACGCGCCGCCCTCGCCCTTGGCGCAGTAGCCGTAGTCCTCGAGCGTGACCAGGACGGTGTACGTGTAACAGTCATAGAGCTCGAGGAGATCGACGTCGGCGAGCTCGATGCCGGCCTGCGCCAGCGCGCGCCGGCCCGCCGGGCCGGCGCCGGTGTGAACGGCCGGGTCGCGCTCGGCGCGCGCGGGGTCGCCCGGGGCGCACTGCCCGAATCCACGCAGATACACCGGCGGCTGGCGCAGATCGCGGGCCCGCTCCGCGGAAGTGACGATGACCGCGACGGCGCCGTTGGAGACCAGGCAGCAGTCCAGCAGGTGCAGCGGTTCCACCACCCAGCGCGAGGCGTGGTAGTCCTCGAGCGTGATCGGCTCGCGCATCTGCGCCCGCGGGTTCATTCGCGCCCACTCTCGCTGGCCGACCGCGATCGTGCCCAGCTGGTCGTGTGTCGTGCCGTACAGGTGCATGTGGCGGCGCAGCGCCAGCGCGTACATGGAGTTGGCGGGTCCGTAGTCGCCATATGCCACGCGCAGCCCGGCCAACCCGCCGGCCACGGTGCGCTTTCCGTTGTAGGCCGACTGCGAGGCGCGCTTGCCGTCGGCCAGCGGGGCGTCCGCGTACACGCACGCCACCGCGCTGGCCTGGCCGTCCGCGATCGCATAAGCCGCGTACTGGAGCATCGCCCCGGCGGTCGACCCGAACGCGTTCATCGCGCACACGAGCGAGAGATCCTGGAGCCCGAGCGAGAACTGCAGGGCCGGGGCCATCTCCGGGGAGTGGTTGGCGTTGATGAGCAGACCATCGAGGTCGCTGCGCTCGAGGCCGGCATCGGAGAGCGCCAGCGCCAGAGCCTCGGCCGCGAAGTCGGTGACCGTCCGGCCGTAGACCTTGCCCATCTCGGTTATCCCGAGACCGGCGATTGCCGCTGACGCGCCCACAGGCTTTACCCGACTTCAGTTCGACGTGATGCGAGGGCGGGGACGTCGAGGTTGAACAGCCGCGCCGCGTTGAGGCCCAGGATGTTGCGCTTGGCCTGCTCGTCGAGGAACGGCAGGTTCAGGAAGATGCTCGGCAGGTCGAAGTCCCAGTGCGGCCAATCCGACGCGTACACGAGCTGCGTCTCAGCGTGGATGGCGCCGAACGTCGACTGCAGCAGGTCGAGGTGGTCCATCTCCATCGGCTGCGAGGTGTAGTACATCTCGCGCATGTACTCGCTGGGCGGGCGCTTGAGCAACGGCGCCTCCGACGTGCGCTTCAGGTACTCGTGGTCGAGGCGCTGCATCAGGAACGGCACCCAGGCCAATCCGCTCTCGACCCAGATCACCTTCAGGCGCGGGAAGCGCTCCGGCATCCCATTGATCAGCCAGTTGGTCATGTGCACGACGTTGCAGTGCACGAACGAGATCGCGTGCATGGAGATGAAGCGGTTCATGGTCTTCATCCAGTCGTCCTCCCACGTCGGTCCGGCGTGGAAGGCCAGCGGCAGTCCGCTGTCCTCGATCTCGGCGTAGATGCGCATGAACTTGTTGTCGTGGACCGGGTCGTGGCGGATGCTGGTGACCAGGAACCCGCACACGGCCGGGTTGCCGGCGAACTCACGGATCATCCTCACGCACATGTCGGGATCGTTCAGCGGCAGGTAGGGCAGGAACTTCAACCGCTCCTCCTGGCTGCAGAACTCCTCGACCATCCAGCGGTTATAGGCGTAGGCGACCTGCGACTCGCCGAGCGGCATCGGCGACATGCCGAGCGAGAGCAGAGAGGTGGGGAAGACGACCTGCACGTCGATGCTCATGGCGTCCATCGCCCGGCGGCAGAGCTCGACATCCCGGGGCACATCGATCGCGCCGAGGTCCTCGCGCGTGAGCTCCTGGTGCGGAATGCGCCCGTGCATGGCCTGGAACTGAAAGCCCCGGCCTCCGGGCGTGGGGACGTACTGGGCCACGCCCATGACCTCGAGGTCGTGCTGGGAGTTGAAGCGCATGACCGGGTTCTCCATGTACTCGAGGACGGCCGGCCAGACCGAGCCCGGGTCCCGATGGGAGTCGACGTCGACCACGAAGTAGTCATCGAGGCCCAGACGATCGGCCTCCTGACGCGCGTGGGCGAGCATCTCGCGCTCGGAGGTGAAGCGGTCGTGCAGCGGGACCAGCGGGGTGACACGGGGATCGACGGGCATGTGCGTATTACCTCCCGCTGGTCGAGAACCAGACCGAGAACTCAAAGGGGGACAGGGACTGCGCGTGCAGGAGCGCGGCGGCAACCGTGCACGCCTCGGTCGGCGTGACAGTCAGGCCGGTCAACGCCTCCTCTCCGTATGGATCGGGCGAGAGCTTGACGTAGAGCCTGATCGCCTCGCTCAGCAGCGCCGAGAGGTCGGCCTGCGCCACCGGCGTCTCGTCGGTGAGCAGTGCGCGGGCGGCGTCGATGGTCTCAGAGGCGGACAAGGATCTCGCCCTCGCGCTCTTCGACCTCGATGGCGCGCAGGCGGGCCTTGGGGTCGGCCGGGTGCTCGCCGGTGCGAATGTCGTACTCGTAGCCGTGCCACGGGCAGACGATGTGCAGCTGATCGTCGAAGTCGTCGCCAAGGCTGCGCTTCTCAAGGTCGAGGCGCTCGACCACCCGGTTCATCAGCACGCCCTGGCAGACCGGGCCGCCGAAGTGCGCGCAGCGGTTCTCCCATGCGTAGAGGCGGCCGTCGAGCCGGAAGATTCCGATCTCCGTTCCCTGGACGTCGACGACTACGCGCCCGCCCTCGAGGACGTCTTCGGTCAAGGCGGCGACGATTGGCTCGTTCATGTCGGCAGCGTACTCTTAGGCGAGGGATTAGTCAACCTGAATTCAATTCAAAAAAGGAGGACCGGCTTGATCGCGACACCGCTCGCAGCGTCGGCGAACGCGGCGTCGATGTCCTCGAAGGCGTAGGGGCGGATCAGCTCCTCGATCGGCAGTTCGCCGTCGGCGTGGAGCGCGAGCAGCTGGGGGATGAAGGAATGCGGCACGGCGTCGCCCTCGATCACTCCCCGCACCGTCTTGCCACCGCTGATCACTCCCCGCATGTCGAGCGCGAACTCCGGAATGCCTATCCCGAGCACGGCGAGCGTGCCCCGTGGCGCCAGGGCCGCGATGGCCTGGTTGATCACCGCGCCCTTGGCGGTGGTGTCGATCGCGTAGGGAGCCCCGCCTCCGGTGAGCTGGTGGATCGCCCCCACAACATCATCTGCCGCCGGGTCCAGGGCGGCATCGGCGCCGAGCCGGGTGGCGAGCGCGCGCCGCTCGGCCACCGGGTCCACCGCGATCACGGCGACCCCGATCGCGCCTGCGGCCATCAGCGCCGAGAGCCCGACCGCTCCGGCTCCGAATACCACGAGCGTCGCGTCCGGGGCCGGCCGGAGCACGTTCAGGACCGTGCCCGCTCCGGTCTGGATGCCGCACCCCAGCGGGGCGGCGAGGCTGAGGTCGATGTCATCCCCGACGACGACGACGTTGGACTCGTAGGCCAGCGCGTGTGAGGCGAAGCTCGACTGCCCGAAGTACGAGCCGTACACGGTCGACCCCTGGCGGCGCATCGTGCTCGAGCCGTCGGGGCGTGTGCCGATGCCGTTGTGGATGCGGAAGTTCCGGCAGTACGGGCGGTAGCCGCGTGAGCACTCCGGGCAGGCGCCGCAGCTGTTGTAGCTGAGCACGACGTTGTCGCCGGGACGGGTGGCGGTGACATCGGAGCCGACGGCAACCACGACGCCCGCCCCCTCGTGACCGAGGACGATCGGCGAGATCTCGGCCGGCCACACAGCCTTCATGGTCAGATCGCTGTGACACACGCCCACGGCCTTGATCTGCACGAGCACCTCGTTGCTGCGGGGGTCGTCGAGCTCGACCTCGGCGATCTCAAAGGGCGCATCGGCGCTGGCTGACAGAGCGGCGATGATCTTCATGAGCGCTGGTAGGGAATGGTCTGCAGCTCGACGTAGGACTCGATGCCCTCGATGCCGTTCTCGCGGCCGATCCCCGACTGCTTGAAGCCGCCGAACGGACCGGCCGGGTCCAGAGTGTGCTGGTTGACGGCGACGTTCCCGCTGCGGATCCGCCGCGCCACGCCCTTGGCGTGCTCGGGGTCGGAGCCCCACACGCTCCCAGCCAGGCCATAACTGGAGTCGTTGGCGATGGCCACGGCGTGATCCTCGTCGTCGTAGGGGATCACGCACACCACCGGGCCGAAGATCTCCTCCTGGG
>DATGJM010000174.1:0-5920 GCA_035295205.1 Solirubrobacteraceae bacterium
TGTTGGCATTGTTGACACCAAGGATGCCCTTGACGTCGGTGCAGACCCCGTCGGCCTTGAGCGGCTGCTGGGCCGTGCTGTAGCCATTGCAGTCCAACGCTCCGTACCTGGAAGCCTTGAACGATGCGCTGGCCGGCGCCGCGGCTACCGCGGCCACTACCAAGACAGCGACTGCGGCCAGAAGTGCTCTCAGCCGTCGGTCGAAACACAAGAGCGTTCTGCTCATGCAACTCCTCCCCGCGCCTGCTGGTATTTGATTTTGGCGGTGGCCTCGGCGGGCCCCGCCGAGAGCCGAACCTACCACCGCGCGCGACCGAAAAGCAAGACCCGCATCACGCGCGGTCCTAGCGCTGACCCGGACCGGCCGGTTCACAGCAAGGACACATCCTGGGCACACCTTGGTCACAAGCGGGCCCACCCCGCCGCCATAGATTCGCGGCTTGTAGAGCGAACGAACCCGACCAGGAGACCATCACATGTCGATTTCCCTGCGTCATCGGTCGCGTCTGGCCGGACTCGCCGCTGTGGCGGCGGTGGCGGTGCCGGCGGCGGCCCTTGCGCACACCTCCCACCGCCACCTTCGGGTGCAGGGAAGCGCCGTGTCCCACGTGCTGCTCATCTCCGTCGACGGCCTGCACCAGTCCGATCTGCAGTGGTACGTGTCCCAGCATCCGAACTCCGAGCTGGCGAAGCTCATGGCCCACGGGCTCGAGTACTCGAACGCCCACACAGCGGTGCCGTCGGACTCCGACCCGGGCGGAACCGCGATCATGACCGGAGGCGACCCGCGGACCACCGGCGTCTACTACGACGTCGAGTACAGCCACGCCGTGTTCCCGCCCGGCACGACCTCGTGCACCGGACCGGCTCCCGGCGGGAACGTCATCTACGACTCACCGGACGACAGGCTGAACGCCGTGCCCGATCTGCTGCACAACAACAGCGGCAACACGTTCCCGTCCTTCGACGAGGGAGGTTCGATCTTCCCGGGCGGGGTGGACACGAACCCGGGCGCGATCATGAATCTAACCCCGCATCCGCAGTCGGGCCTGAATCCGGCGACCTTCCCGGTCTCCGAGAAGACCTGTCAGCCGATCGCACCATGGGACTACCTGAAGGTCAATTCGATCTTCCAGGTCATCCACGACGCCGGCATGCGCACGGCGTGGTCTGACAAGCACGCGATCTACACCTCGTTCAACGGCCGCGGTTCCGGTGGCATGAGCATCGACGACTTCTTCGGTCCCGAGATCGACTCGCAGGCCGTCGAGCCGAACGGCGTGCCCTACCCGACCGACACGGACTGGGCGCACGATGACGCCGCGACCAAGCAGTACGACGGCTATAAGGTGCAGGCGGTCATCAACGAGCTGAACGGCTACGACCACGGCGGCACCCAGAAGGTCGGCGTGCCCGGAGTCCTCGGGATGAACTTCCAGACCGTGTCGGTCGCCGAGAAGGTCGACTCCCCCGCCGCCCTCGTCAAGAACGCGGACGGCACCTACACCGAGGGGCCGGCCGAGCTCGCCGGCTACAACCCGGGCACGACCGCGCCCCGCCCGCTGCTGGCCGGCGCGCTGGGCTACGTCGACGCACAACTCGCGCGGATGGTGGAAACGATCCAGCGGGACGGCCTGGCGCCGACCACGGCGATCATCATCACCGCAAAGCACGGCCAGTCACCGCAGGACCCGCTGCTGCTCAAGCGGATCAAGGACGGGCCGATCATCACGGCGATCAACGAGGCCTGGACGGCCGCACACCCCGGGGCCGGCCCGCTGATCGTCGCCGGCACCGATGACGATCTCTGGCAGAGCTACCTGTCGGTCAAGACCCAGGCCGCGGCCGACTTCGTCAAGAACTACCTGTGGAACCACAGCGCGACGGCGGTGCTCTACAGCAACGACGGCGTCAACCGCGGCACCGCGCGGGTCGCGCATTCCGGTCTGGCGGAGATCTATGCGGGAGCCGCCGCCGCCAAGTTCTTCGGCGTGCCGGTAGCGGATCCGCGCCACCCCGACGTGTTCGGCCGGGTCCAGATCGGTGTGGTCTACACGGGGGGCTCGAAGATCGCCGAGCACGGGGGCGACAACCCCGGCGACCGTGACGTGCCGATCCTCGTGGTGGCGCCGGGGGTCTCGTCCGGGACGTCCGCGCAATGGGTCGAGACGACGCAGGTCGCGCCGACGATCCTGCAGCTGCTCGGTCTGAACCCGGCCTCGCTCAAGGCCGTGCAGATCGAGGGCACTCAGGTGCTGCCGGGGGCGTAGTTCCGGCGGGGGATTTGACCGGCCCGCGCGGACTCCCGCCGGGCCGGTCAGCCGCCGGCCGCCGACCCCGGCGCGGCCGCGGTCGAGGGCGCCGGGCCGTGGTCGTGGTTGGAGTACATGAGCTGAACTGGGACGGTGCCGGAGCCACTCGCCAGCGGGACCTCAACGAACACCTCGCTGAGGTTGGAGCCCGCCTCGGTGATCGGGATGTCGCCGATCTCGCCGTACTGCTGGCTGTACCAGCCGAGCACGCCGCTTGTGCTGGTGCCGGTGGCGTTCTCGACATCCGGGTCGGTCCGCCACTCGTTTATCTCGTGGTAGAAGGTCGCGACGACGTTCTTCCAGGGCGTGTCGAAGGCCGGGATGCCGTTGGTCACGCCACCCGAGGTTTCCGAGTAGACGCCGACCGAGTAGTACACGGACTGGGCGCCGCTGGCACTCACGGAGCCGTGATAGCCGCCGAGCCCGTTATAGGAGTCCGAGCCGTCGGACGCGAACAGGCGTGTGCCGGGCGCCAGCAGCAGGCAGAACAGCGTGCTGGCGGGGTCGCCCGTCAGGGTTCCGGCGGCGAAGCTGTTCTGGATCAGCGTCTCGACGTCGCTCTGCTGGAGCGTGGTCGCCGGGTCGGTGAGCTGGGTCGAGCCGGCGACGGTGATCGCGGTTGTGGCCGAGAAGTACTGCGCGATCACGCCCTCGAGGTTCGAGTCGCTGAACGCCTCGGCTAGGGCGCCGTCGATGGCGGTGATGTCGGTCTGACTCCAGGCGCCGCTCGGGCCGGTGTAGATCGGCACCACGGTTCCGGCGGCGATCGTCTTACCGCCGAAGAAGGCCAGGTCGTATTGCGAGTCGGGCTGGAAGCCGGGTGCGATCGCCTTCTCGATCAGGGCACGGTTCTGCTCGTCGGCGAGGAATTCGTCGTTACGGCGCAGCGCGCCGGACTCGTGGGTGGCGACGACATTGAGCGGGCGGAACATCGGCGTCGTTCAGCCTACCCCTCATCTGGCCGCTTTGACCTCGAGCACTTACAGAACGGCCTACCGGCCCAGTAGGCAGTCGCAGTGGGCGAGCGTCTCGCGGCCGACGCGCTGCAAGCGGCGCAGGTATTCAAGGTGCGCCTCCCAGCCTGGGATCTCCTCGCCATCGCTCATGAGCGCGACCGTGTCGCCGTGTGCGTCCAGCAGCTCGTACACGAGCATGCTCAGAAGCTCTGTGGCCGTCTTAGCCCCGGCCTGCTGCGTCTGTGCCATCAGTGCATCCCTTCCAGCGTTATGGAAAGCATGAACCGGGCGCCGGACGGACTTACTCTCTGGCTGTGGAGCTCCTCGAGCATCGCAACCTGCCGCGGCGATGGGCGGCACGATGGGCAGAGCGCCCTCATGCGGAGCAGCTGCGGGGGCCGCAGGGAGGGTGGCTGACGGGCGCCGAGCTCGAAGAGCGATCGCGGCGGGCGGCATCGCGGCTGGCCGGCGCGGGTCTGACACCGGGCGCTCGGCTGCTGATCGATGCCGAGAGCTCGATCGAGTTCGTGGTCTCCTACGTCGCGGCGCTGCGTGCCGGCCTCACCGTCGTCCCGCTGAACCCGTCGTATCCGGAGCCCGAGGTGCGTGCGGTCGTGACGGAGAGCGCCCCCGCGGCTGCGATCGCGGCGAGCGACGAACGGGCGCGGTGGATCGGCGACGCTGGTGCGATCAGCGAGGTCTTCTCGCCGGATCTGGGGCAGCTGCGGGATGGCCCGGAGTGTGCGCTCGATTTCGCCGACACCGATGCCACGGCTCTGCTCGTCTACACCTCGGGCACGACCGGCCGTCCGAAGGGCGTGCCGCTCAGCCACGGGAACCTCCTGGCCAGCGCGACGGCGGTCGGGCTGGCCTGGCGCTGGGAGCCGGCCGACCGGCTGCTGCTCACGCTGCCGCTGTTCCACGTTCATGGGCTTGGCGTGGGGATCAACGGCGCGCTGTGCGCCGGCGCGGCGATCGAGCTTCGCCCGCGCTTCGACCCCGATGACGTCGCCGCGCGGGCCACCGGCGGCGCGACGATGTTCTTCGGGGTGCCGGCCATGTACGAGCGCCTGGCGCGGGGAGGCCAGGCCGCGGCCCTGAAGGCGCTGCGACTGACCGTATCCGGCTCGGCGCCGCTGCCCGCCGAGCTCGCGCAGGTGATCGCGCGCGACGCCGGGCAGGTGCCGCTCGAGCGCTACGGGATGACCGAGACGCTGATGCTGGCGGGCAACCCCTACGAGCCCGACGCGCGCAGGCCGGGCACGGTCGGCTTTCCCCTCCCCGGTGTCGAGCTGCGCCTCGCGGACACGGGCGAGGTGCAAGTGCGCGGACCCAACGTGATCGCCGGCTATCTCGACCGTCCGCAGGAAACCGCCGAGGCGTTCACCGCCGACGGCTGGTTTCGCACCGGCGACCTCGGTGAGCTCGACGGCGACGGATACCTGCGGCTGGTCGGCCGCTCCAAGGAGCTCATCATCACCGGCGGCTACAACGTCTACCCGCGCGAGGTCGAGGAGGCCCTGGCCACCCACCCGTCGGTGCGCGAGGTGGCTGTCGTGGGGCGGCCGAGCGAGCGCTGGGGCGAGGAGGTTGTAGCGGTCGTCGTCGCCGAAACGCCGGTAGCCGAGGAAGTGCTACGGGGCCATGTCGCGAAGCGACTGGCCCCGTATAAGGTGCCCAAGCGGGTCGAGTTCGCCGACCAGCTGCCGCGCAACGCACTCGGCAAGGTGGTGCGGGGCGAACTCTGAGGCTCCGTGTCTTGACATTTCCGCCCGCTGCCAGCTAAACTGAACTCAGTTCAGATTCACTCTCTCTTCTCCATGAGAGGTAAGGCGATGGGCGAACACCGATTCTCCTACCCGACGGTGATCGAGTTGCGCCGCCACGTGCTGGTGGTGGCCGACGTTCGGAGTGTGGCGGCGACCGCGCCGACAGACCGCTGGGGCCGGTCCGCGCCGGCGGCTAGTCCGCTTCGGGCGTACGCTCAGCCAGCTCGGCTGGCAGCGAGAGCAGCGCCAGCTGCCGGCGGATGAAGAAATCGGCGACCTCCTCGAGCCCCATCGTCCCGCGAGGCCGGTACCAGTGCCACACGCTGTTATAGAGGCCGAGGACGGCTCGCGTGAGCAGCCGCGCGTCGGCCTTGGGGATGTGGCCCTGCTCCATTCCCCTGACCAGGAACGTGGCCCAGGCGAACTCGAGATCCCGAGTTCGGGCGCGGGCCAGGGCGCGGGCCTCCTCCTCGCGTCGTGACTGGCGGGTGATGCCGACCAGACCCTGCTCGGCGACGAGCACGCGGTTGCGCAGGACCTCCTGGTCGGTCAGCTCGTAGCCCGAGCGCAGCACGAGCACGAGGGCGTCGAGGAAGTCCTCGTTCTCGGTCGTGATGCGCTCGAAGTCGCTCTGGAAGGACTCGAGCGCGTCGGCCATGATCACGTACAGGCAGTGGAGCTTGGACTCGAAGTAGTGGTAGAGGGCGGTCGATCCGATACCGACCGCGGCCGCGACATCCGCCCACTTGGTGTCCTCATAGCCGTGCTCGCCGAAGTAGGCGGTCGCAGTGGACAGGATGCCCTCGCGCTTGCTGCGCGACGAGGTCCTGGGTCTACCGTCGGCTCGCGCTGCTCTTGTCGCCTGGCGTGGCGCCGGCACTAT
>DATGJM010000175.1:0-9781 GCA_035295205.1 Solirubrobacteraceae bacterium
CGTCGACATGGCCATGGAGCCGTTCAACTCCACGGGATGGGACGCAGCGCTGATGGCCGACGTCCAGAACGGCAGCGTCCCGATGTGGCGCATTGACCAGGCCGTCTCGCGGATCCTCACGCTGAAGTTCAAGCTGGGTCTGTTCGACCACCCCTACGTGGATCCGTCCAAGGCCGATGCCGCGGTCGCGGGCAACCGTGCGCTCGCCCGGCAGGCCGCCGACGAGTCGATGACGCTGCTGCGTAACCAGAACGGCACGCTCCCGCTGGCCGGCGGAGCGAAGATCGTGGTCACCGGTCCGAGCGCCGACTCGATCACGAACATGCTCGGCGGCTGGAGCGTCAGCTGGCAGGGCGTGTATGGCGGTGGCCAGGCGTGCTGCGCCGGCCCGCCCGACCAGATTCCTCCGGCCGTCAGCGTGTGGAGCGGTATCCACAGCGCCGATCCGAACGCGGTGTACGCGCCGGGCCAGGCGTCCGCGGTGGCGGATGCCGCCGACGCGAGCGCGATCGTCGCGGTCGTGGGCGAGCCGCCGTATGCCGAGGGTCTAGGTGACAACCCGTCGCCCAAGCTCCCCGGAGACCAGCAGGCTCTGATCTCGGCGCTCGAGGCGACCGGCAAGCCGGTGATCGTCGTCGTCATTGCCGGCCGCCCGCTCGGCCTCGGTCCCGCCGAGACCGCCGACGGGCTGCTGATGGCGTACCTGCCGGGGACCGAGGGCGGCGACGCCGTCGCCGACGTGCTCTTCGGCAAGTTCGACCCCAGCGGCCGGCTGCCGGTCACCTGGCCCACGGACGCGCCCACGCAGGCCTCCGGGTTCAACCCGGGCGGCCCGTCGACGCTCGGAGACGAGCCGAAGTTCTTCGACCAGCTTCCGGGCACGAACTTCGGCTGGGGATCGGGCTACAACCCGCTCTATCCGTTCGGCTACGGGCTCTCCTACACGACGTTCACCACCAGTGGGCTCACCGCGGGCGGGCCCACGGGCGGGACGGTGAGCGCCCATTTCACGGTCGCGAACACCGGCTCGCGCGAGGGTGCCGACGTCGTGCCGGTGTACGTGAGCCTGCCGGTCAACTCCGACGGGATCCTGCGTCCCCCACTCCAGCTCGTCGGCTTCACGCGAGTCGACCTCGCCGCGGGCGCGAGTCAGGCGGTCACCGTCTCGTTCCCACTGTCGGAGCTTGCGGTGACGAAGGGCGACATAAACGGGGACGGCCCGCGCCAGGTCCAGCCGGGCACCTACCAGCTCCAGGTGGGCAGCCAGACCGCGACCTTCACGGTCAGCTGAGTTAGACGGTCTATGCGGGTGGCGGCGGCTGGGCGGCCGCCGCCATCCCCGCACGTGTGGCCAGCTCCGCCGCGAGAGCGTTCGCCTCGCAGCTCCAGCCCCGCAGCCAATCGCCGAGGCTCGACCTCGCTGCCACGGCGAGCGCCCATCCGCCGCCCCCGCAGCTGGGCGGGGATGCGAGCGCGGGCGGAGTGCTCTGCCCCGTCGCGTTCACCGCCTCGACTGCGAAGCCGTCGGCGGCAGCGCCGGAGACCGTGTAGGTGGTCGCCGCCAGCCCGGTGGCGATCACCCTTCCGTCCTCGAGGAGCCTGTAGCTCGACGCACCGCGAGCGGGCGGCCAGCTGAGGGTCACAGCGCGCGGCGCGACCCTGGCCACCGTGAGACCGGTGGGGGTTGCCAGGCCCGCCCACGGGCTCCCGCTCGCGCATTCGCCCCATCCGAGCCACGCGCAGTAGGGCTCACGCGGCGTGCCGCCGGCATCGACCAGCCCGGAGTCCCAGTCGCTCGCGACCGGCCCCGTGAACTCGTACCAGAACAGATGGGTGACCGGAAGCGGTCCGACCCGTGCGAGGTTGAAGAATCCCTCGGCGCCGGCCGCCTGGGCCGCCCGGTTGCCGTTCACGCATTCACCCAGGGTCGCGCCGCAGGGGAGGCTCAGACCGGCGTAGCTGGTGTCAGTGTCCGGCAGGATCGCGCCGGCCTCGGTGACCCAGATCTGGCAGCCACCGCAGCCCAGGGAGCTCAGCGCGGCGTCGAAGCCGGCGAGCAGTGACGTCTGATCGCTGCCGAGCGCATCCGAGGCGGTGGGATCCCCGTAGTCGTGAACCGACCACGTCGGCTGAACGGCAGTTTGCGAGGCCAGCAGCCGGTAGTACGGAGCGAGGTAGCCGATCGAGGGCCAAGCGAAAGCTCCATCGAGCAGCGTGTCGGCGCGGTGGCCGGGAGTGGCTCGGATCTGCACCGCCATCTGCACGGCCAGGCATGCGGCCCTGGCGGCGCCGGTGTCCGCACGGTCGTGGCAGCTCCACTCGTCGGGACCGGTAGCGCTGCAGGGGGAGGCCTCGTCCATCCGGGCGCATCGAGCCGGGGTGCAGTCGTTATTCAGATAGCGGCAGCCGCCGTTCGGCTCATTCCACGCCTCCCAGTAGTGGGGACGCTCGGCCGCCGGCAGCGTGCGGTCGAGCGCGCTCATGATGCCTCTGATCCCGCACTCGAACGCGCGCTCCCCGGAACTGGTGGTGGGGTCGGGCTCGGCCGGGTCGCCGGCGGCCGAGGCTCCCGCGTACGCCTTTACGGCCGTGTAGCTCGAGTAGCCGGAGATCGCGACGAGCGGCACGAGACCATCCGCGTGCGCGCGGGTCAGACCGTTGTAGAGCTCCTCCCAGGCGTACTGCCTCGGATACAGCCTGCCAACCTGATCGGTGTACGGATAGCGCCAGGGATTCGAGGCTGTGCAGCCTCTGCGCCCGTTGGAGGTCGCCACGGCGTCGTAGGCGACATAGAGGCGGATCATCGTCAGCCGATGCGCGCTCCCGGCGGAGCCCAGGGCGGTGAAGCCCGGGTCATTCCAGTACCCGGTGACCTGGCCGCTGCACGGGGCATCGCTGGTCGCACACTGAGCGAACAGGCCCGGCGCATCGCCGAACCCGTAGACGACGGTCGCGGATGCGCCGGCCGGCCAGGCGAGTACGGCGAATACGGAGAAGACGGCGAGCGACAGGCCGCGACAGGGCACCCCGTGGGGCACGGTAGCCGAGGGTGGGATCCCAGTCAACGCATGCGCGGGTTAAGCCTCGGCCGAAAATGGCCGAGTAGACCTTGGGGCCTTCGCTGCCCCCTGCTCGAATGTCCCTCACGCGCCCAAGCAACCCCACAGAACCCGGCGACGCCGAGGTGGTGCGGCAGACACTGGACCGGGCCCGCCGGGCGTATTACGAGAACCCGTCTGGCGCGCTGATCGAGGCGATCCGCTGCCACGAGTTCGGGCGCGCGCTCGATCAGCCTGACTTGTGCGCCCGGGCGCGGGCGCTGCAGGGGGCGATCTCCCTGCACCGGGGAGACCTGTCGGGCGCCCTGGCCGTCGCGGTCGAGGCCGAGCGCCATGCCGAGCGCAGCCAGGATGCGACCGCCCAGACCGAGGTGGCGGCCCTCAAGGCCCAGTTGAGCTTCTTCACCGGCGCCTACGCGCCGGCGGTCAGCCACGCGGAACGGGCGCTCCAGCTGGCCGACAGCACCGGCGATCACGACCTGCGCATCTACGCCCGGCGGGCCACCTGCCTGGTGTTCGGCAACGTCGGCGTGCGCGACTGGCGAGATCGCCTGGAAGAACTGCTCGAGCTGACGATCGCCCGCGCAGACCTCTGGGAGGAGGCGATCTCGCGTAACGACATCGCCTGCTGGCTCCAGGAGGAGGGAGACGTCTGCGGCGCCGAAGCGGAGATCGACCGCGCGGTCGAGGTGGCAGAGCGGGTTCCGGGAGCCAACCGCTTCGCGCTGGCTGTGGTGCACTCCACGCGCGCCGACATCCGGCTGCTCGCCGGGCGCCCGCAGGATGCCCTCGACGATGCGCGGCGCTCGATCGAGCTGCTCACCGCGGGCGGGGAACCGAATCCCTACGTGCTCGGGGCGACAGTGCGCGCCGAGGTGCAGGCGCGGATGGCCCTCGGGCAGCTCGACGACGCCCGCGAGTCGGGCGAGGACGCCCTGGCGCTGCTCGGTGAGTCCGTGCCGAGGACCCGCAGCCTGATCCTCAACACTCTGGCCACCGCGCTGCGCGAGGCGGGCCGGATCGAGGAGGCCTTCGACGCCCTCGCCCGCGCGGCGGAGCTCGAGCGACAGGCGTTCCGCGAGCTCTCAGACCTGCACCTGAGCCTCGAGCGCGCGAACCTCGAAGCCACGGCGGCTCGCCGCGAAACCGATGTCCTGGCGGCCAAGAACCGCCAGCTGGAGGAGGCGCACGCCGAGCTCGAGCGACGCGCAACCCAGCTCGAGGGACTCCAGGAGCAGCTGCGAGAGCAGGCTGAACGCGACCCCCTGACCGGCGTGCACAATCGCCGCTTCCTCTCGCGCGCGCTCGAGCGCCTGGCCAGGGAGCGGATCCCCGGCCCGCTCAGCCTGGCCGTGCTCGACCTCGACCACTTCAAGCAGATCAACGATCAGTTCGGGCACGCCACCGGCGACCAGGTTCTCGTGCGCGCGGCTGGACTGCTGTGCGACGTGCTGCGGTCGTCGGACATCGTCGTGCGCAGCGGCGGCGAGGAGTTCCTTGTCCTCATGCCATCGACCGACGCGCATGCGGCCACCGTCTGCTGTCAGCGCATCCGCGAGGCCATCCACGACGAGGACTGGGAGCGCATCAGCCCCGGCATGTTCGTGACCACCAGCGTCGGCGTCGCGACCGCCGAGGACCCGAGCAACCTCGACGCGCTGATCAGCCTCGCCGATCAGCGCCTCTACCAGGCCAAGCACGAAGGCCGGGACCGGGTCGTCGGCGAGGATCGCGGTGTCCGGGCCGCTTGACGGCCGGCTGTTCTGTTGACATATTCGCCAGCGGGTTTCCCAGATGGGGCGCACCGTGCGGCAAAGGACGGCCGCGGGAGAGAGATACGTGAGGCGGCGAGTGGGGGTGGAGCAGTGTCGATAACCACTGGTGCGAGAGTCCCGGACCTGCGCTTCGAGCCGGTCCGGGTGGAGCCTCACCAGACCGAAGCGGACCTGACGCGGCACCGCGGCGACATCCAGGGGCTGCGCGCGGTCGCCGTCCTCCTGGTGGCTCTCGGACACGCAGGCGTCAGCTTCCTGCAGGGTGGCTACGTCGGAGTAGACGTGTTCTTCGTGCTCTCGGGGTTCCTGATCACCGGCCTGTTGATCTCCGAGGCACGGACGCGGCGCCACGTGTCGCTGATCGACTTCTATCTTCGCCGCGCCCGGCGCATCCTTCCGGCGGCGACGCTCACCCTGGTGGCCACCGACCTCGCGGTCTACCACCTCCTGAACTTCGTGCGCGCCAAGCAGTACCTGCAGGACAGCATCTCGAGCGCGATCTTCGGCGCGAACATCCACTTCGCTTCGATCGGCACCAACTACTTCGCCCAGGGCCAGCCGCCCTCGCCGTTCCAGCACTTCTGGTCACTCTCGGTGGAGGAGCAGTTCTACGTCGTCTGGCCCACGCTGTTCATCCTCGTGCTGGGGCTGTCCTTCCGCCGCTACGCGATGCGCCCAGCGTGGATCCGCGAGCGGGCGATCAACCGCGTGCTGGTCGTCGTCGCGCTGATCGCGGGCGTCTCACTGGTCTTCTCGATCCTCTACACCTCGCAGAACCCCGCCGCGGCGTACTTCTCGACGCCGGCGCGGGTCTGGGAGCTCGGCCTCGGCGCCTGCCTGGCGCTCGGCGCCACCAGGCTGGCCGCCATTCCGGTGCGGTGGAGGATGTTCATGAGCTGGGCGGGCATCGGGCTCATCGCCGTGGCCGCGGTGGCCTTCTCAGCCTCGACCGAGTTCCCGGGCTATTCCGCGCTGCTGCCGACGGTGGGCGCCGCGCTGCTCATCGCCGCGGGGGTGGCAAGCGTCAGCTCGCGGGGCAGCGCCGGGCGCCTTCTGGACACCGCTCCGATGCGCTACGTCGGCGACCGCTCCTACTCGTTCTATCTCTGGCACTGGCCGTTCCTGATCGTCTATGCCCAGCACGTCGGCCACAGCGTTTCGGTGACCAAGAACCTCGGTCTGCTGGTCGCGGCGTTCGCGGTCTCGATCATCACCTTCCGGCTCGTGGAGAAGCCGCTGCGCTCGGCGGCTCTGACCAAGAAGCCCGCGATGCTGCCGGTGATGGCCGTCGTCTCCGTGCTCGCGGTGCTCGTGGTCGCGACGTCGACGATCTCGACGATCAGCGACCACGAGAACCAGCTGAACTCCGCGGCGCAGTTCACGGCCGCGCCCGTGCTCGCGGTCGCGACCACACCCGCGACAACGACCGCGACGAGCGGCGCGACCTCCAGCACGACCACCGGATCCCCGAGCACGGGGGGCGGGCTCATCGTGGGCGGCCAGCCGATCCCTGCCGTCATCGCCGAGGTGCAGGCCGACGCCCGCCACCGGGCGATGCCGTCGGTGCTGCTTCCACCGACCGCGTCGCTCCTGAACGACCTCCCGCGGGGCTATCCGGGCCACTGCCTGGTGGCCACCGGCGCCACTTCGGAGCCGATCTGCCGGCTCGGAGCCGCCTCCGCTCACCGGACGATCGTGGTCCTCGGAGACTCGCACGCCGAGCAGTGGCTCCCGGACGTACTCTCCTTCGCCAAGACCGACGGGTGGGTGGTCGTGCCGCTGATCAAGCAGGGCTGCACCGCCTCGCGATGGATGACGGGCTTCGAAGCTCCTTCGTGTCCGGTGTGGTTCAAGTGGGCCCTCCACGTGATCAGCACGCTGCGGCCGACGGTCGTCTTCGTCGGCAGCGAGTACATGACGCTCAGCTCGCAACTCGACCCGAGCGCGGCGGGCGGACTGGACCGCGTGGCCAAGGATCTGCGCGGGCACGCGGGCCACGTGGTGATCATGGGCGACGTGATCTCCCATAAGGGTCAGCCGGTCGACTGCCTGCTGGGCGCGCACGCGACCCCCGAGGGATGCTCGGAGCCACTGAGGAACGGGGAGAGCGACCAGACGGCGTTCGTGGCTCAGCAGGCGAGCTACGACAAGGTGTCGTTCATCGACCCGACCGGCTGGTTCTGTGACAAGGGGACGTGTCCGCTGGTCGTCGGCAATGTGATCACCTTCCGCGACGAGAACCACGTGTCGGCGACGTACGCGACCGCGCTGCGGGATGTGTTCCGCTCGGCGTTCTACGCCGCGATCGGGTCGAAGCCCTGACGCTCTTGCCCTAGCGCCATCGAGTAGTCATGATCTCGGCGTGGCTGCTGAACAGGAGGACGTCGCATTCGGGCTGCACCTGACCGCGCCCGAGCTGAAGGTGACCTACACGGCTCTGCACGCGCTGCGCGACGGCCTCGGTCACGAGGAGTCAGACGTCGCGCGCATCGTCCAGTCGGTGCTCGACAAGTTGCCCGACGAGCACTCCATCCGGGCGATTCAGCTTCCTCGCCGGGGCTAGCCGGCGCCGGATCGCGATCAGTGCTCGATGGCGCGGGCCGCGCGGGTGAACGCCCCGAGCGCGGGCTTCGGCACCGCCTGTCCGCCGACGTCCTTCAGCAGTCCCGCGTAGTTCCAGTCGTTGCCGAGCGTGCTGTCGTCAACCCACGTGTAGTAGTAGAAGGCGCGTAGCCGCAGCGCGGCGCGGTTGGCCGCCAGAAGGGGCAGCACGGTGGCCACGTTGCGCGCCTCACCCGCCTGCGTGGTGTCCCAGTCCCAGTGCGTGCCGGGCACCCCACGGGCCGACGGCCAGCCGACTTCGCTGGCGATGAGTGCCTTCCTACGGTCGCCCCCGGCGTCCATCGTGCGCCGCGCGCGGCGCAGGATCTTGATCACCCGGGCCGGTGTCGAGGTGAACGGGTTTATCGCCACGGCGTCGAACAGCGATCGTGCGCCCCGCACCCGATAGACCTGCGCGAGATAGTCCCAGGAGTCATTGGCCAGCGCGGCGAGCACGGTCTGTGCACCCGGGTCCGCCTTGGCAATCGCTGCGTGCGCTGCGCTCAGCAGGGCGAGGTAGCTGCTGAGCGTCGTGTTCGGCCAGTAGTAGTAGACGTTCGGCTCGTTCCAGATCTGCCACTGGCGGATCGGCAGGCGCGGGGTTCCGAGCTGCCAGTAGGTGCCGTGGGGGCCGTAGCGCTCGACGAGCGCCTCCAGGAAGCTCGCGTACGGTGCTGGACGCGCCGGGGCCGGTATCCCGTGGGCGTTATAGGCGGCGTCCCAGCCGGGCGCGTACATGACGACCGGAAGCAGGCGCAACCCGTAGAGCGTCGCCATGTTGACGAGCTCGTCGGTCGCAGCCCAGTCGGTCGGGACCCCGCCGACGTCCACGAACTGGCTGGCCTGATCGGGCGGCACGTCGGCCCAGCCGGCGTACGGCTGAGCGTCAGCCCAGCTGAACGCCATCCGCACCGACTGGACGCCGCGGTCGGCCATCGCCGAGAACTGCTCGGCCAGCGCGAGGCCGTCTCCGGTCTGGAAGAGCCAGCCGTTGGCGTTCATCCCCACGAAGCCGCGGGGGACCGGAGTCCCGGCCGGGGCTCGGCGAGCCGGGGCGGCGGTGGCCGCGGTAGCCGCGCTCGCGAGCGCGGCCATCAGCAGGACAAGGGATCGTTTCACGCGCACGGGTCTGCGACCGACCGTAGCATCGGCGACGGGCCGGGGTGGAGGCCTCGCAGGCGGGATCAGCCACCCGCCGCCCGCTCCGGGTAGGCTCTCGCGCCTCGATGCCCGCCGACGACGCCTTGCGAGCCCTCGTGCGCCCGGTCATCGTGCTGGGCACCGGCGGAACCATCTCGATGCAGGGACCCCGGGCCAGGCCGGCGCTCGACGCCGAGCACCTGATCGAGTCGGCCCCGGTGCTGGCGGCGGTGCCGTCGCTGAGCGCCGAGACGGTGATGGCGCTTCCGAGCTCGCACATGTCGCTGGGCGAGGCGCTCGCGCTCAGCCGCCAAGCGGCCGCGCTCGCCGGCGAAGGCAACGGCGTCGTGATCGCGACGGGCACGGACACGCTCGAGGAGCTGGCCGCCCTCTGCGCTCTCGGCTACCGCGGTGAGGCTCCGATCGTGCTCACCGGCGCCAACCGGCCCGCGTCGGCGTCCGGTGCCGACGGCCCCGCGAACCTGGTTGACGCGGTGGCGGTCGCGGGCTCGCCGCGCGCGAGGGGCCTCGGGGTCTGCGTGTGCTTCGGCGGCGAGCTGCACGCCGCGATGACAGTCCGCAAGGTGGACAGCACCGGCCCGGCAGCGTTCGGCTCGCCGGTCGCAGGCCCGCTGGGACGCGTGGTCGAGGGCAGGCTCTGGCTCCATGCCACGCCGCTGCCGCCGCCCACGATCGTCCCCATGGGACTCGATCACGCCGTTGAGATCGTCATCGCCACGCTCGGAGGCGATGGCGCGCCACTCCAGCGCGCCGCGCGAGACGCCGACGGCGTCGTGCTCGTCGCCTTCGGCGCCGGTCACCTCTCGACCGGGCTCTGGCGCGCGCTCTGCGCGGCCGAGGTGCCGGTGCTGATCACAACGCGCGCGGACCGCTCCTCGATGCTGTTCGACACCTACGGCTTCGAGGGCGCCGAGGCCGACCTGCGCAGCTCGGGCGCGGTGTGCGTGCCCTTCCTGTCGGCGCCCGCCGCGCGAATGGCGCTGCTCTGCTGCCTCGGCGCCGGGCTCGACCGCCAGGCGATCGCGGATGCGTTGTCCGGCTTCGACGCGCGTTAGGATCGTGCTGTGGACTGGGGTGAGTTTGCACAGGCAAGCCCCGACCTGGCGGCGCTCGGCTGGGAGCGTTTCTCGAGCCGCGAGCTCTGCATGCTCGGCACGCTGCGGTCGAGCGGCTGGCCCCGGATCA
>DATGJM010000176.1:0-15327 GCA_035295205.1 Solirubrobacteraceae bacterium
CCTTCGCTGCTCGCGCCGCCCAAGGGCTGTCACTTCCGCCCCCGCTGCCCGCACGCGTTCGAGCACTGCACCGAGGTGCCGGAGCTGACCTCGCGCCTGCCTGACGCCCCCCAGCATCTCGATCGCTGCTGGCTCGAGCCCGAGCGCAAGTGCAAGCTGCGCCAGGTCGGCGACCGCATCGGCCTGGCCAGCGAGGAGGCGGTGATCTCATGAGCGCCACGACCGAGCCGGAGACGCACCCCGAGCCTCAGGGCAACGGCGCGGGCCTGCTCGACGTCGAGCACCTGCGCATCCTGTTCCCGATCAAGTCGGGTCTGCTGGTCGATCACACCGTCGGTCACGTGCACGCGGTCGACGACGTCACGTTCGAGCTGCGGCCCGGCGAGACGCTCGGGATCGTGGGCGAGTCGGGGTGCGGGAAGACGACCCTGATCCGCGCCCTGGTGCGACTGCTCCCGGCCACCAACGGCGTGATCCGCTTCAGGGGCAAGGACATCACCAATGCCGGCCGCAGCGAGCTCGAGCCGATCCGGCGCGAGATGCAGATGGTCTTCCAGGATCCGCAGGCCTCCCTGAACCCCCGGAAGCGCGTGGTCCAGATCCTGGCCACTCCGTTGAAGATGCGCGGCGTCAAGAAGGAGCGGATCGAGGCCGAGTCTCGCGACCTCCTCTCCCGCGTCGGGTTGCACCCCGAGCACATGAATCGCTTCCCGCACGAGTTCTCGGGTGGCCAGCGCCAGCGCATCGGGATCGCCCGCGCCCTGGCTGTGAATCCGCAGCTGATCCTGCTCGACGAGCCGGTTTCCGCCCTAGACGTCTCGATCCAGGCCCAGGTCATCAACCTGCTGGAGGAGCTGCAGGATTCGTTCTCGCTCTCCTACATCTTCGTTGCTCACGACCTGAGCGTGGTGCGCCACGTCTCGGACCGGATCGTGGTCATGTACCTGGGCAAGGTGATGGAGGTCTCACCTGCCGAGGAGCTCTACAGCAAGCCGATCCACCCATACACGAGCGCGTTGCTCGGCGCGATCCCGATTCCCGATCCGAACGAGAATCGCGGTCGGGAGCGCGTCGCAGTCACCGGGGAGCCGCCCAACCCGATCAGCCCGCCGAGTGGCTGCCGCTTCCACACCCGCTGCCCGCGCGCCACCGACGTCTGCACGCGCATCGAGCCCCCGCTCGCCGAGTACGCGGGCGGTCATCTCGCCGCCTGCCACCACCCCCAGAACGTGACCCCGGAAGAGATCGCCTCAGCCAGCCGCTCACCCGCCTCACCGCTGAGCGCGGGGAATGAGCTTCCCGACCGCTCCGAGGGCTCGTCGACCCACGCCGCGGAGCCCGAACCGGAGCTCTGAGAACGCGAACGCCGCGCCGGCGAGGGAGCCGACGCGGCGTCGCAGCGCAGGGCGGTCTGTCTTAGTTGGGCGAGGTGGACGAGGAGTCCTCCGACACCGTGTCGGCGACCAGCTGACCCGCGGACTGGTGATAGCTCACGTCGACGTGATCCCCGACCGACACGCCGCTGAAGGCGTAGGAGTTGATCTGAACGCCGTCGCTGTTGGCCTGGAAGACGTCCGGCTGACCGGTCGAGTCATCGGTGATGGTCAGGCTCGAGCTGCTCACTGAGGTCACGACACCGGTGGCGTCCTCCTCGACGAAGCAGATGTCGGTCGCGGTGAGCGAGCCATCCGGGTTCTGGGTGTAGCTCACGTCGACCAGGTCGCCGACCTGGTAGCCGTCGGTGAGCCCTGAGGACGGATCCACCCCGACGGTGACCGGTCCACCGTCGGTGCTGACCGTGACGCTGCTGTCCGAGACGGCGCTGATGACGCCCGTCACGTCCTCGGTCGGAGCGCAGTCGCCCGCGGTCGAGGTTCCAGTCTGGCTCACGCTGTCGGCGACGAGGATGCCGGCGTCCTGGTGGTAGCTGACGTCGACGGTGTCGCATGTCGAGAGGTTCAGCGCCGACAGGGCGTCGGAGGACATGTGCAGGCGCAGCTCCGACCCGTCGGAGGTCTGAATCGTGAACGCGTCGCTGTCGAGTTCGGTGACCACTCCGCTGGCGCTCGCGCCGCTTGGGGTGGGGGGAGTCGGCGGGAGGGTGATCGTGATCGTCACGTTCCCCTCGCCGTCGACCGACTCTGTGATCTGGACCGTGACTCCTGGCTGCAGGCCAAGGATGTTCACGACGACGTCGCCCGTCGTGATCTTCAGATCCAGGCGATGCGCACGGCCCCGGCGATGGCTGCGGTGCCGGACTGGGGAGCTGTGATGGCGGAGCTGCTCGGTCGAGAAGAAGACGAGGCGCCCATCGCTGCGGCGGACGACCAGCCCGCGAGCGCTGGCTCTGACGACCTGCGCAGTGAAGGTGACAGTCCGGGCGACGACGTGGCCGCGATGATGTCCGAGCGAACGGTGGTGCTGATGCCCGTCAGCGGCAATCGCGGCCGCGGGACCGAACGCGGGAAGCGCGAGCAGCGCCAGCGCCGCGGTGATCTTTACGTTCTTCATGCGGTTCCCTCCGGGGATGAGTGTTGGGTCTCAGGGCCTCGGGGGAAGGGCACATGCTCAACACATCGAGCCGCTTCGATCGCCGCTCAAGTTCGGCACGGGAGCGGCGGACGCTTATCCGGTCCAGACCCCATCTTCTGTGCGTAAGTGCTCGGCGCCGCCAGGTAAGGGGTCGCGTCGGAGAACCCGCTGCCAATTGCCGATGTGGGCCCGGGCGTCTTAGCCGACCTTATAGGCCAGGTGAAAACCCACATCTCTCCAAGGAAGGCACCATGCATCCCGAGCTCAGCCTCGCAGTCTCATCCGCCCGAGAGGCGGAGATCCGCAACCGAGTCCGCCGCGCCGACCATGCCGGCCTCCACGACTCCTCGAGCCATTCAGCCCGTCGCGTCCGGCCTCTATGGCGATACTTCAGCCATGCACAGCAGGCTGACCAGCACGCATCTCGTCGGCCGGGTGGCCGAGCTCGCGGAGCTGGAGCTGGCCCTGTCGCAAGCCGGCGCGGGGCATCCGGCGCTCGTCCTGCTGGGCGGTGACTCCGGGATCGGCAAGACCCGGCTGCTCACCGAGTTCGAGCGCCGCGTCAGCGCCGATCCCGACGGACCGATCGTTCTCCGCGGCGAGGCGGTCCAGACGGGCGACAGCGAGCTGCCATACGGGCCGCTGCTGAGCGCGCTGCGCCCGCTCGTGCGTGGACGTCACGAAGTCCTGCGCGAGCTCTCGTCAGGTAGCCGCGCCCAGCTCGCCGCGCTCCTTCCCGGGCTCGAGGACGGCGTGCAACGCGCCGAGCGCGACGACCCGTCGGCACAGGTCCGCCTGTTCGAGGCCCTGCTCGAGCTCCTCGATCTGCTCAGCGCCAGCCGGCCGGTGGTCATCGTGCTCGAGGACATGCACTGGGCCGACCGCTCGACCCGCGCCTTCGTCGCCTACCTCGCGCGGACCCTCCGGGCCGAGCGCCTGCTCGCGCTCCTCAGCTATCGCACTGATGAGCTCCACCGACGCCACCCGCTGCGCACTCTGCTGGCCGAGCTACCGGATCGAGCGGACTCGCCGGCTCGAGCTCGACCCCTTCGATCGCGACGAGCTCTCGGAGGCCCTGGCGGACATCCTCGGCGAGCGCCCGGCTCCCGGGCTGGTCGAGCGGCTTCACGCCCGCGCCGAGGGCAATCCGCTCTACACCGAAGAGCTGCTGGCCGCGAATCTCGACGGCCGCGGCCCTGCGCCGCAGAGCCTGCGCGACGCGTTCATGCTCCGGATCGAGCGACTGTCGCCGGCTGCCCAGAGAGCGGCTCGCGCGATCGCGGTCGGCCGAGCGCTCGAGCAGCCCGCGATCTCCGCTGTGACCGGGCTCGGTACGCCAGAGCTCCAGGACGCATTGCGCGAGGCGGTCGCCGAGCAGGTGCTGGTGGCGCGCGACGAGGATTGCCTGACCTTCCGCCACGAGCTGCTACGAGAGGCGCTCTACGATGACCTCCTGCCAGGCGAGCGCTCGGAGCTTCACTCCGCGGTCGCCCAGGCGTTCGAGCGCCAGGCCGCGCTCGAGCCCGAGGAGCGCATCGAGCTTGCGGCCAGCATCGCCGCGCACTACGGCTCAGCCGGGGATCAGCCCGCGGCGCTCCAGGCCAGCGTGCGCGCGGCGCGCGCGGCATGGGAGGTCCACGCCGCGGCCGAGACCGCCCGGCTGGCCGAGCGTGCGCTGGAGCTGTGGGCGCGCGTCCCGGATGCCCCGGACGTGGCCGGGATCAGCGAAGTCGACCTGCTGGTGCTCGCCGCCCGGGCTCGCCTGGCCTTCCCGGAGCCGCTACGGGCCGAGCAGCTGACCAAGCGGGCCCTGGATCGCATCGACCCAGCTGGCGACCCCCGGTGCTACGCGTCCGTGCTCGCGATCCTGGCGCGCACGCAATGGACCCTGAACCGCGGTCTCGAGGCCGTCGAGACCGCCAAGCGGGCGCTGGCGCTCGTCCCGGTCGAGCGGGGCGGGGAGGAGCGCGCCGAGCTCCTCGGCCTGCTGGCTCGCTGGGAGTTCTTGCGTGGGCGCTTCCGCGACTCCGTGCACGACGCCCAGGAGGCGCTCGACGCAGCGCGGGCCGCCGGCGACGAGGTGACCGAGGGCCACATCCTCAACACCCTCGGTATGGCCGAGGTCCTGCTGGGCAACGCGGATGGCGGCGCCGAGCGCCTGCACCGCGCGATCGAGCTCTTCGAGCGCCACGACGAGACCGACAACGCCGCCTACACATACTGCAACCTGGCCGACATGATGCTGATCGTCGGCCGCACCGAAGAGGCCCTGACGACGGCGCACGAGGCACTGCGGGCGATCCCCGCTCGCGTCCGCCAGAGCAATCACTGGCTGGTCATGACGATGTCCGAGATGGCCTTCGCTGCCGGCGACTGGGCGACCTCAGCCTCTCACCTCGGCCCGCAGCCGACCGAGGTCGTGGGCCGCCACCTGATCTACCGGCTGCTGCGCGAAGCCGAGCTGGCGTTGGGCCTGGGCGACCTCGAGCGTGCGGCGGGACGTCTCGAGCAGGCCCAGCCCCTGGTGGCCAGCTCAGCCGAGCCCCAGTACATCGGCGCGCTCGGCGTGCTCGCCGGCGAGCTGCACCGCCGCCGCTACGACCTGCCCGCCGCCCGAGCCGCGGTGGCCCAGGCTCTGGACCGGATCGAGCTCTGCACCGACGACGTGATGCGCGTAGCCAACCTCAGCGCCGTCGGCGTGCGCATCGAGGCCGACATCGCCCAGCGCGCGCGTGACTTGCGCGAGCGCGCCGACGAGCGCGACGCGCTCACGCGTGCGCGCTTCCACATGGACCGCCTGAAGGCGTCCGCCGACGAGGGCGGCCCGGTGCCCGGCGCCTGGAAGCTTACGGGCCTGGCCGAGCTTGCCCGCGCACGGGGGCGCAGCGACGTGAAGCTCTGGATCAAGGCCGCCGAGAGCTGGGACCAGCTCGGCCGGCCCTACGAGGTGGCGCTGATGCAGTGGCGCGGGACCGAGGCCGCAGTGCTGGCGGGCGACCGAAAGCTCGCCTCGGAGCTCGCATCGGAGGCGATCGAGACAGCTCGCCGGCTCGGCTCGCGATGGCTCTCCGACGAGCTCCAGGCGCTCGCCCGCCGCGGCCGGCTGTCGGTGGGCGCTGGCGAGCCGGCGGCTGCGCAGAACGGTGAGCCGGCCACGACTGAGGAGGATCCGTTCGGGCTCACGGCGCGCGAGCGCGAGGTCCTTGCGCTGATCGCGCAGGGCGCGACCAACCGTCAGATCGGAAACGCTCTGTTCATGGCCGAGAAGACGGCCAGCGTCCACGTCTCGCGGATCCTGGCCAAGCTACGGGTGCAGAGCCGCACCCAGGCCGCGGCGGTCGCCCACCGCATGGGACTCGCGACGACCGCCCGCGGGACTACTGCAGCGGGTCCTGTCGAAGCGAAACCTCGTTGAACGCCACGGCGAGCAGCGTCTGGAGGTCCTCGCGGTCAAACGGCTTGGCGAGAAAGTCGTCGGCGCCGACCTCGAGGTCGCGCTGGATGCGCTCGCCCTCCTGCAGCGCGACGAGCGTCACGAAATAGGTCTGGCGCTCGGGTTCGTCCTGGCGGATCCGCCGGCACAGTCGGTCGGCGTTCATCTTCGGCAGGCGGGAGTCGCAGATCACGACGTCAGGCCGCACCCGCCGGAACGTGCGCCAGGCGGCGATGCCGTCGGAGACCATCGTGCACTTCTGGCCGGCGGCGTCGATGGCCCGAGCGAGCAGGAAGCGCGAGGCAGCGTCGTCGTCGGCCACGAGGATGTTCAGCACGCGCCTCCCGCGGCGGCCAAGCTCGCGCGTCGCGGCCTCGTCGGGCGGGGCGAATTCGCCCTGGAAGGCCAGCACCACGTCGGGGTCGAACTGCGTCCCGGCCCCCCGGTCGAGGTTCGCGAGCGCCTCGGTGGCGCTGTATGCCGGCCGGTGCGGGCGCTCTGAGGTCATGTCCTGGAACGCCGAGCAGACGAACAGGATCCGGGCGCCCAGCGGGATCTGCTCGCCGCTCAGGCCGTCCGGATAGCCCTCACCGTCCCAGCGCTCGTGGCTCGAGCGCACGAGTCGGGCCACGCTCTCCATTCCGAAATTCGCCGCCAGGAGGCGCTCGCCGATGATCGTGTGCAGGCGCACGAAGTCCCATTCCGGCCCCTCGAGCTCGCCCTCGCGTCCCAGCACGACGCTCGGCAGCGCCATGTTGCCGACGTCGCGCAGGTGCGCGGCCGCCTCGAGCTCCTCCAGCGCCGATCCTTCCAGCCCCATGCGGCGCCCGATCCGCGCGGCGACCTCGGCGACCTGGTAGCGGGGGTGGATCGTCGGCAGGACCTCGAGCGGGCTCTGCGGCGGGCGAAGCTCGGAGTCTCCCGGGCGCTCGGCGCGCTCGGCGATCGCGCGGCGCGTGGCGAGCTCGAGCCCGGCGGCTGAGGTCTCCGCCTCGCTGGGCAGCAGCGCGCGTCCGATGGCGCCGCGGATCACGAACCCCTCGCCAACCTCGAGCAGCGCGGAGGAACAGGCGCGGGGCAGATCTTCGACCGGATCGGCCAGGCCGGCGACCACGGCGAAGGTGGCGCCGCGCAGGCGGTAGACCTGGCCACGCTCACCGATCGAGCCGGTGAGCTTGCGCGCCAGCCAGGCGATCATGGCGTCACCGCAGATCTCGCCGTAGGCATCGTTGTACTGCGCCATGCCCTGCAGCGCGCACACGTGCAGAGCGACGCCGAACGAATCAGGGTCGGCGAGCTCGGCGGCGAGGTCGGCGTGCAGGCGCTCAGCGCCTGGCAGCCCGCTCACGCGGTCGATGTCGGCTTCGGCGCGGACCTGGCCGCGCGCGGTTCCCCACGGCCCGAGCCCGAGCAGGATCGCGAGCGCACCGAGGAGCGCGCCGATCATCGCGGCGAACACAGGCGAATCCCAGCCGGAAACGACACCCAGGATCACCGCCGCGCCGCCGATGACGAGGACCACGGCGAGAGCGCCGACACGACGGCCCGACAACTGACGTGCGCGCATGTGATCTGCCTCGGCGCGCGCAGGTCGGGCCGAGACCGTAGTAACCCGAAATCGGATACGTGATAACTACGGATGCAGATGTCGGGTTTGGCGTACAGATCGGACATTTGCCTGCATACTGCGGACCGGCGGGGCCGAGACGGGTACGCTCCGGATCGAGGTTCATCCAGGAAACCTCCGTGCTGATTCTTGGGAAGGGACTCGTCGCGATTGGCGTCAAGCAGCTGCGTGTGCGTTGTCTGGTCACCGTGCTGATCCAAGAGTTCGAGCCCGCGATTCGGGGACGATCACGCGGACCTCGATGCTTGTGATGCCCGCACGCGAGGTCGAACCTCTGCGCGCGCTGATCATCGAGGACAGCCCGTCCTACGCCACGCTCGTGTCCGAGATGCTGCGCGAAGGCCTAGGGGGCGAGGTCGAGACGATCGCTTGCACCAAGCTCGGCGAGGCGTGCGATGTGCTGCTCGATCAGAGCCTCGACATCGTGCTCCTGGACCTCTCGCTTCCCGACGCCCACCGGCTGGAGGCGCTGCAGGCCGTACAGGCCGCGGCCTCAGGGGTCCCGATCGTCGTCCTCACGGGCACCGCCGACCCCGCGCTCGGGATCGAGGCCGTGCAGGCGGGGGCGCAGGACTTCCTGGCCAAGCGGGGCGCCGACTCCACGCTGCTCGCTCGCTCCGTGCGCTACGCGATCGAGCGCAAGCGCTCGGAGGTCCGGCTCGCCGAGCAGGCGCTGCGGGACTCGCTCACCGGCCTGCCCAACCGCGTGCTGCTGATCGACCGCCTGGGCGTCGCTCTGGCCCGCGCCAAACGCCGGCCGACCTCGGTAGGGGTCCTGTTCCTCGACCTCGACCGCTTCAAGACCGTGAACGACAGCCTCGGCCACGAGTTCGGCGATCAGTTGCTGATCGAGATCGGCGAACGGCTGCGCGCCACGCTGCGTCCGGGCGACACGGTCGCGCGCTTCGGCGGCGACGAGTTCCTGATCCTGTGCGAGGAGCTGAGCGGCGAGACCGAGGCGGTGCGGGTGGCCGAGCGTGCCCTGCACGCGATCCGCAAGCCGCTGACGATCGCCGATCACCGCATCTCCGTGAGCGCCAGCGTCGGCATAGCGTTCGCCGCCAACGACAAGTCAGCGGCCCTCGAGCTGATCCGCCAGGCCGACGCGGCGATGTATCGCGCCAAGCACCGTCACACGGGAATCGAGCTGTTCGAGCCCGCGATGCACGCCGAGGCGATGAGCGAGCTCGAGACCGAGCACCAGCTGCGGGCGGCGCTGGAGCACGGAGAGCTGGTGCTCCACTACCAGCCGTTCGTCTCTCTGCCGGGCCCGACCCGGATCGTCGGCGTCGAGGCGCTGATCCGCTGGCGGCATCCGGAGCGCGGTCTGCTCGCGCCGGCCGAGTTCATCCCCCTGGCCGAAGAGACGGGGTTGATCGTCCCGATCGGCGAATGGGTGATTCGCGAGGCCTGCCGGCAGCTCGGCGCCTGGCGCGCCGGGGGCCGCGTGCCCGCGGATTTCTCGGTCTCGGTCAACCTCTCCCTGCGACAGTTCGTGCGGGCCGACCTGCCCGACACGGTCGTCCGGGCTCTGAGCGCCGCCGATGTGCCGGCGGGCTGCCTATGCCTCGAGGTCACCGAGACGGCCATGGCCCAGGATCCCGATCACGCGGTCGAGATGTTGCGCAAGCTGAAGGCGCTCGGCGTGCGCTTGGCACTCGATGACTTCGGCACCGGATACTCGTCGCTCAGCGCGCTCGCCTCCTATCCACTCGACGTGGTCAAGATCGACCGCGTCTTCATCCAGCGAGTCGGCCAGGACGCGAGCGCGGCGCGCATGTTCGCCGCCGTCCTCGGGGTGGCACGCGCGGCCGAGCTCGAGGTCGTCGCCGAGGGCGTCGAGCAGCCGCCGCAACTCGGGCTGCTGCGCCGGCTGGGCTGTGAGATCGGACAGGGATTCATCTTCGCCCGGCCGCTTGCCGCCGAGGAGCTGGTGGCAATCCTGGAGGAGACCAGCGGAGGGCTGACGCTGGTACAGGCCGGTCAAGCGTGACGGTATCCACCCCATTACACGGTCTGCTCGACGCGCTGCCGGACGCGATCCTGGTGCTCGACGAGCATGGAGACGTCCTGCTCGCCAACCGGCGCGCGGGTGAGCTGTTCGGCGCCTCGCCGCCGGGGCTGAGGGAGCTGCAGGCGCTCGATCGTGACGGGCACGAGCTGCGACTCTCGCAGGCGCAGCTGGACGGCGCCCCGGTGGTCGTCGCGACGCTACGGGAGGCCGGCGATCCCGAGAGCTCCGAGGCCCTGCAGCGGCTGGCTGCCGTGGTGCGCTCCTCGCCCGACGCGATCCTCACCAAGGACCTGAACGGCACGATCACGAGCTGGAACCAGGGCGCCGAGCACATATACGGCTACACGGCGGCGGAGATCATCGGCCGGCCGGTGTCGATGCTGATGGACTCCGACCGCCATGCCGAGAACGACCGGATCCTCGAGCGGATCCGGCGCGGGGAGGTGATCGAGCACTTCGAGACCGTGCGCGTGCGCAAGGACGGGCGTGCTCTGGACGTGTCGATCAGCGTCTCGCCGGTGCGCGACGCCAGGGGCGAGATCGTCGGCGCGGCCACGGTGGGGCGGGACATCACCGAGCGCCGGCGCGCGGAGCAGCGGTTTCGCTCGCTGCTCGAGTCGGCGCCCGATGCCGTGGTCGTGATCGGCCCAGACGGCTGCATCGCGCTCGTGAACCGCCAGACCGAGGAGCTCTTCGGCTACACGCGCGAGGAGCTGATCGGCCGTCCGCCGGGGATGCTGATCCCGGAACGGCTCCGCGCGCCCTCCGGCGGCTACTTCAGCGCGGCGGGCTCGGCCTTCGAGATGGACGGCCTGCGGGCCGACGGCGGCGAGTTCCCGATCGACGTGACGCTCAGCCCGCTGAGCACCGACGAGGGGACGATGACCTACATCGCGATCCGGGACATCACCGACCGCAGGTTGATGGAGGACGAGCTGCGGCGCTCCAATCACGACCTCGAGCAGTTCGCCTATGTCGCCTCCCACGACCTCTCCGAGCCGCTGCGGGTGATCTCCGGGTTCGTCGAGCTGCTCTCGCGCCGCTACGGCTCGCAGCTCGACGAGGAGGGCGAGCGCTTCATCGACTTCATCCTCACCGGCGTGGAGCGCATGCAGGCGCTGATCGACGACCTGCTCGCTTACTCGCGCGCCGGACGGGCGACGCTCGACCCGCGCGAGGTCGACGTCGCGGCGCTGGTGGAGGACCTGCTTCGCGCCCTGCGGCCAGAGCTCGAGGCGCGGGGGGTGGACGTTCAGGTGGGAACCCTGCCGTCTGTGAGGGCAGAGAAGTCACTGCTGCGCCAGGTGATCCAGAACCTGATCTCGAACGCGGTCAAGTTCAGCGACGCTGCGGCGCCGGTCGTGCGGGTCTCCTCTGAGCGTGTGCCGGGAGCCTGGTGCTTCGCGGTCGCAGACAATGGCCCCGGCGTCGAGCCTCGGTACCGCGAGCGGATCTTCGAGATGTTCCAGCGCCTGCACGGGCGCGATGTGCCGGGCAGCGGGATCGGGCTTGCGATCGTCAAGCGTCTGGTCGAGCGCCACGGTGGGCGCGTGTGGGTGTCCGATGCCTCGCCGCGCGGCGCGACGTTCAACTTCACGATCCCCGACCGGGTGGCGGCCTCGTGAGCTCCTGGTCCGGAGGCCTCGAGCGTGCGCGGCTGGTGCGCATCCTGCTGATCGAGGACAGCCCGGCCGATATCGAGCTCACGCGCCAGGCCCTCGCCGAGGCGCGGATCGCCAACGAGGTCACGGTGGTGAGTGACGGCGAGGCGGCCAGCGACTACCTTCACCGGCGCTCGCCGTACGAGACCGCGCCCCGCCCCGACCTGATCCTGCTCGATCTGAACCTGCCCAAGAAGGACGGCCGCGAGCTTCTCTCCGAGATCAAGACCGACGAGTCGCTGCGGGCGATCCCGGTCGTCGTGCTCACCACCTCGGCGTCGGACGAGGACGTCCTGTACGCGTATCGCGAGCACGTCAACTCGTACATGCGCAAGCCCGTGCGCCTGCTGGACTTCATCAACATCGTGCGCACGATCGAGCAGTACTGGCTGGGGATCGTGACCCTGCCGCCGCCTGAGGAGGCCGCGGGGTAGGCTCCGCGGCCGTGATCCCGGTCTTCGACGGACATAACGACGCCCTGACCCGTGAGGACGCCGCTCGTCTCGCCGACGGCCGCGACGGAGGCCACCTCGACCTGCCGCGGATGCGGGCCGGCGGGATGCGCGGCGGGATCTTCGCCGTGTTCAGCGAGGGGGCCGGAATCCCGTCGCACGAGACGCCGCTGCCTCGCGACGACGGGGTGATCGAGTACGAGTACGCGCCGCCGGTCGGCCGAGAGGTGGCGGCCGCCCACGCGACCACCGCGGCGGGGTTGCTGTTCTCGTTGGAACGCGCTGGGCGCGTGCGGGTGGCGCGGGAGATCGCGGACGTCGACGCCGCCCGTCTGGATCCCAAGGGCGCGCCCGTGGCGGTGCTGCACCTGGAGGGCGTGGAGGCGATCGACCCGGATCTGTGCGCCTTGGAGCTCTGGTATGCGGCCGGGCTGCGCTCCCTGGGGCCGGTCTGGAGCCGCGCGAACGCCTTCGGCTACGGGGTCCCGTTCATATCCCCCTCCTCCCCCGACACCGGGCCTGGCCTGACCTCCGCCGGCAGGCGGCTCGTGTCACGCTGTGCGGAGCTGGGCGTGATGGTCGACCTCGCGCACCTGAACGAGGCCGGCTTCTGGGACGTCGCGCGACTCGAGCTCGGCCCGCTGGTGGCGTCGCACACGGCGGCGCACGCGCTGTGTGGCGGATCGCGGAACCTGACCGACGCGCAGATCGACGCGGTGGGCGCTTCGGGAGGGCTCGTGGGCGTGGTCTTCGCGACGAACTTCCTGCGCGCCGACTTCGCCGAGGATGGGGACACGCCGCTGTCGCTGATCGCCGACCACGCGCGGTACGTAGCCGACCGGATCGGGGTGGAAGGGGTCGCGCTGGGCTCGGACTTCGACGGGGCCACGATCCCGGCGGGCGTCGGGGACGTCGCCGGCCTGCCGCGGGTGCTGGACGCGCTGGACGCCGTCGGCTTCTCCGAGGAGGAGGTCGAGGCGATCGCGTGGGGCAACTGGCGGCGGGTGCTCGACGCCTGGTGGCGTTAGAGCAGCTCGACGAGCAGCCCGATCACCTCGTGCGGCCGCTCGGTGAGCTGGCGCCACGTGATCCGGATCACCCGCCAGCCGGCAGCTGTCAGTCGCTGATCGCGCCGGCGGTCGGATTCGAACGCCGCGCGGGTGCCGTGGAACCTGTGGCCGTCCGTCTCCACCACCAGCCGGTGCTCCACCCACACGAAGTCGCCCTTGACGAGCAGGCCGCCGTCGTGCGGGTCGATGTAGTAGCCGACTTCGGGCTGCGGCAGCCCGGCTTGGCGGACCAGGGCGAGGAAGGGCTCCTCGAACTCGGATTCGGTGACGGTGCTCCCCGCTCGGTGCTCGGTCAAGATCGCCTTCAGGGTGCTGGCGCCCTTGGCGTAGGGGTGGTGCTCGAGCAGCGTGCTCAGCGGGATGCGGTCCTTGGCCTCGATCGTCTCCACCTCGTCGAGGGTGCGCTCGAGCTGACGCCGGGTCAGTACGCCGGCAAGGTCGAGGAGGGTGCGGGAGACGCCCGTGCAGGGGATGCGCTCGACGATCGTGAGCTCCGTCGGGTCGAGGTTCTTCGCGCGGTGCAGGCGAATGCCGGCGCGGCGGCCGGCCGAGCCCACCGGGACGGTCACGTCGATGGCCCCGCTGGTTGGCCGCAGGTCGTGGAGGGCTGCGGCGGTGCGATGGGAGAGGACGGCGTCGGGTCCGCACGCGAGGACGGCGGCCAGCCAGCGGCCGTGACGGGGCAGGAGGCTCGCGGGCGTCAGCGCGTACACGCCGCGATGGATGCGGTGCAGCCGGCCCGACTTGGCGCGCCTCTGGACGGCTCGGGCGCCCAAGCCCAACGCTCGCAGCGGGTCAAGCGTGAGCACGCCATGCTGCGTTGCGGCAAGTTCCGCCAGAGTCGTGTCAAGAAAGCGAACTCCTGGTTCGCTTTCTTGACGCGACTCGGGTGAGATGGTCACTCACCGCATCGTGCCGGATTAAATGTCACATGTGTGTCACAACTTCGTTCCAATTCACCCCGCGGTGCTCGCCGCCGGCAGCGCGTAGAACACGGCCACCGCGAACGTGATCCCGAGCGTGAGGTAAGGAGACAGCGGGGCCGCCGCCGTGGCCACGACGTACGGCGTGACCCCGCTCACCGCGCGCGCGAAGATCCGCCGCCGCTGGGCGATCGGGAGCTCGACCGCCAGCAGGTCGTGCCGTCCCAGCAGGATGTACCGATGCATGGCTCCGAACGAGAGGCCCATCGCGAGCAGTGAGCCGCCGTAGACCGCGGCCGCCAGGTGCTCCCCGGTGCGCGCGCGGAGGTATTCGGCCATCAGGTTCGTGCTGAACGGGATGACGACCACGCTCATCAGCAGTAACAGGTTCAGGAACATCACGGCGTGGTCGACGGCGCGGAGGCGGCCGATCATCACATGATGGTTTATCCAGATGATGCCGACGGTGAGAAACGACGTTACGTAGGCGGCGTACTCCGGCCACTGGGTGCGGAGGGCATGCGCGAGGTCCGAGTGGGGGACGTTCAGGTCGAGCACGAGCAGCGTGATCGCCACGGCCAGCACGCCGTCGGAGAACGATTCGAGCCGCGTGGTGGTCATCCCCCGCAGGCTTTCGGCGGCGGGGGCGGAGGTCCTGCGGGGCCGGTGCGCCCAAGCCCGCGCCGGCCCGTGTGCGCGCGAACCTAGGCGATCTCCCGCGCGCGGCGTGCGGCCGCCGCAGCCAGCGCGCTCCGGTATCCCGACGCCAGCCTGTCCAGCGAGCGTTCCCAGCTGCGATCGCGCACGGCGGCCAGGCCACCGGCTCGCAGCCGCTCGCCCAGCAGCGGCCAGCTCGTGACCGCCAGCAGCGCCTCGGCCAGCGGGCGGGGGCTCGGCGCGCTCAGCAGGCCCGACTGCCCGTGCTCGATCAGGGACGCCGGCCCGCCGCTGTCCACGGCGACGACGGGCAGGCCGCTCGCCTGAGCCTCGAGGATGACCTGCCCGAACGTGTCGGTGCTCGACGCGAACAGGAACACGTCGGCGCTCGCGTACACCCGGGCTAGCTCCTCTTCGGCGAGCCAGCCCAGGAACGTGGCATGGGCGCCGAGCCGCTCCCGCATCGCCTCCTCCTCGGGCCCGATCCCGGCCAGCACGAGGTGCAGCCGCGGATCCTCGGCGCGCGCGCGAGAGAACGCGTCGGCCAGCAGGTCGATGCCCTTCTCGGCGGCCAGCCGCCCCGCGTAGAGGACGTTGACCGCTCCGGGCAGCGCGCCGGGCGTCGCCAGGCGCGGATCGAACCGCGTCAGGTCCACGCCGCGATCCCAGCGGGCGATTCGCTCGTGCGCCACTCCAAGCTCGAGCAGGCGGTCGTCGCTCGCCGGGCTGGGCGAGAGCACGCACTCGCATCCGCCGTAGAACATCTGCAGCCCCGCTGAGACCAGGAGCTCGAGCTCGGGCCGGCCGCTGCGCAGGTGCGCATAGGACGCCAGCTCGGTGTGGTAGCTCGAGATCAGAGCCAGCCCCATCGTGTGTCCGATCAGACCGGCGAGTATCCCCGCCGGGCCCGGGGTGCAGATGTGCACGAGGTCATAGCGACCTTCGGCCAGCGCGCCCA
>DATGJM010000177.1:0-8441 GCA_035295205.1 Solirubrobacteraceae bacterium
GTCTGTGCGCCGGAGAGGATGAGCTGCTCGACACGATCAACGACGGCATCCGCGCGGTCGAAGGCGTCCGCGACACGGAGACCTTCGGAGAAGAACGTGTATGTATGGGGCCGGCGACTGGCCGACCGTTAGACGTTCACCGCGGGACCGGCAAGGCCCTTGTAGACCACGCGGTAGCTGCCATGCGCCGGGAGGCCGACCGAGTAGGCCCCATTGGCATCGAGCGAGGTCTGGGTGATGGTCGCCCAACCGGTTGCCGTGCGCTGCTGCACCTGAACCTGATCGCCGGGACGGCCCGGGAAGACGAAGCCGTGCACCGCCGGCGCGCCCGCCGCGCTGAGCGCATGCAGCGCCCGCATCAGGCCGAGGATGCCGGCCCCGCCCGATGCCCCACTGCTGCTCGCGGCGGAGCTGGAGGCGCCGCTGCCGAGCCCACTGCCCCCGGATTGGCTGCCCTTCTGCGTCGCGCCGCCGCCACTCGACCCGCTGCGCCGCCGCGGTCGAGGCGCGCCCTTTCGCGACTGGTGCACCGACCCGCGTCCAGGCAGGGTCGTGATCGTGGTGAAGCTCGCATAGGTGCTGAGCAGGCCGAACGCGCTCTGAAGCTGATAGCCGCCGACCTGGACGGTCCCGGCACTCCCCACGACAACGGCCTGCACGATGCGCGGCGAGGCGCCATGCTTGACGACCCGGATCCCGATGAAGCTCCCGCGAACCACGCCGCGCAGCTTGCGGGCCGCGCTGGCGACGCTGAGCGTGTCGGTCCAGCGGTAGTAGGGGTTCTGCCCGCCCGCGCTGTCATACGGATCGGAGACACCGCGCAGCCAGGGCGCAGCCGCAGCGCCCGCCCACACGTCCTCCACGTTCTCCGTGTGACCGCCGGAGCTCGAGAAGAAGTAGGTGGTGACGGCCGAGCCGTTGTAGGTCACGATCTGCCCGGAGGTGGCCGCGACCGCGGCGTCGGTGGCCGAAGTCTCCGCGCTCACGCCGCCGTACATCTGAGAGCGCGTGTCGGGATAGAGGGTGTAGCCGTTGCCGGCCACGCTGGTCGTGATCGCGTAAGTGCGCGCGGCGACCGCCTGCGCCTCGAGCGCCTGGGCCGGCCAGCTCGAGGGCATCTCGACCGAGATCACTCCTCGCACGTAGTCGTCCAGCCCCAGCGCGTTGACGGTCTGCACGCCGCCGCCGCCGTCGGGCCTGAATTCGAGCGCGCCGCGGTAGAGGCCGAGGCCCGGGACGTCGAGGGGCCCGGTGCCCGTGGCCACCAGCGGCGGCTGGACGTGGGCCACCTTGTGCCCGCTCGAGTCGACCAGCAGCAGTGAGCCGTCGCGCTGGAGCTTGACCGTGTAGGTCTGGTCGCTGTGAAGCTTCTTGCCGGCCGCGCTCGCGGCCCCGGCGAAGGAGGCGGTGTGGCCGGTGCGCAGGAGGACGCGAACGGTCTGTGCGGGGTCGGTCTGCCCGAGCGAGGTGCCCTCGAAGTAGTGGGTGAGGATGTAGCGGTAGTCGTAGCCCGCCTGGGCGTAGCCGTAGGCGCCGTACTGGCTCATGCCGATGCCATGCCCGAACCCGCCGCCCTGGATCACGAAGTCTCCGGCAGCGAGCGCGCTCGAGGTCCCGGCCGCGCCGGCCGCGGCCCCCGAGAGCAGCAGGGACAGCAGCAGCCGACGGATCACGACGGTATAGACACGCCTGAAGGCGCGAGGTTGCGGAGAGCGGGGCATGGCAAAGGGGGGTTGCGGTTACATACGACTAATGGCGCGGCGAAAAGCTTCCGAGGTCTTCGTCCAGTGCCTGGAGGCCGAAGGCGTGGAATACGTCTTCGGGATCCCGGGCGAGGAGACGCTCGACCTCAATGAATCGCTGGCCGACTCCTCGGTGCGCTTCATCCCGGTCCGCCACGAACAGGGCGGGGCCTACATGGCCGACGCCTACGGGCGCCTGACCGGCCGGGCCGGCGTCTGCCTGGGGACGCTGGGGCCCGGCGCCACCAACCTGGTGACGGCCGTTGCCGACGCGTTCCTCGATCGCGCGCCCCTGGTGGCGCTCACAGGCCAGTCCGACCTCGAGCGGATGCACAAGGAGTCCCATCAATACATAGACCTAATCGGCATCCTGCGCCCAGTTGTCAAGTGGAACGCTCGCGTCTCCAGTCCGGAGATCATTCCCGAGGTCGTCCGGAAGGCGTTCAAGGTGGCCGAATCCGAGAAGCCCGGGGCCACTCATCTGGAGCTCCCCGAGGACGTGATGGGCCTGCCGCTCGACGCGTCGCCGCTCCCGCGCCGGGCCCCCGTGCAGCCCGAACCGGGAGGGCGGGAGCTGCAGCGGGCGGCCGAGCTGATCGATCAGGCCGAGAACCCGATCGCGCTCGCGGGAAACGGCGCGATCCGCGGCCACGCCAGCCGCGCCCTGCGGGCGTTCACCCAGACCACCGGGATCCCGGTGGCCGAGACGTTCATGGCCAAGGGCCTGATCGATTACCACGACCCGCGGGCGCTGGGAACAGTCGGCCTGCAGGCCCGCGACTACGAGATGGCCGGATTCGACGACGCCGACCTGGTGATCGCGATCGGCTACGACCTGGTCGAGCACGCGCCGCAGCACTGGAATCCGAGGGGCGACAAGCGGATCATCATGATCGACAGCGTCGCCGCCGAGATCGACGAGTTCTTCCTGCCCGAGGTCGAGCTGGTCGGCGACATCGCCCACGTGCTCGCGCGCCTCGCGGCCGGCGCCAAGCGAACGCCTCCTCCCGACGGCGATTCGCGGCGCCTGCGGGAGCTCGTCCAGGGCGCCCTGCGCGACGCCGCCGGCGACGATCAGTTCCCGATGCGGCCGCCCCGCGTGCTCCACGACCTCCGCCAGGTGCTCGGCCGCGACGACATCCTCGTCTCCGACGTCGGCCTGCACAAGCTGTGGATCGGTCGCATGTTCCCCGCGCACGAGCCGAACACGGTCCTGATCGCCAACGGCCTGGCGGGCATGGGCTTCGCGCTGCCGACCGGAATCGCCGCCAAGCTGGTCTCGCCCCACCTGAACGTCGTCACGGTCAGCGGCGACGGCGGTTTTCTCATGAACTGCCAGGAGCTCGAGACGGCCGTGCGCCTGGGCACTGCGATCGTGAACATCGTGTGGGAGAACGGCGAGTTCGGCTCGATCGCCTGGAAGCAGGACAAGAAGTTCGGCCGCCATTTCGACGTGGGCTTCGGCAACCCGGACTTCGTCAAGTTGGCCGACGCGTTCGGGATGCCCGCCTGGCGGTGCACGAGCGCCGGTGACTTCTCCCGGCGCCTGACCGAGGCGCTGGCCCTCGACGTCCCCTCGCTGATCGTGGTGCCGATCGACTACTCGATCGACGTGGCGATTTCCGAGGAGCTCGGCGCCGAGACGGTGGCGACTTAGCAATCTTTTGCACGACAGCGGCCGGTCCTGGTAGGTTCGGCCTGCGTGGGCCCTCAGGCCGGGGGGCCAAAACAATCGGGGCTGCGGGCCAGCGTGCCCGCACAGAGTGAGAGGGGGCATCATGCCCAGAACCAGTTCGTTGGGGCGCGCGAGACGCCAGTGGCTCCTGGCTGTCGCCGCGCTCATCCTCATCCTCCCGTTGGCGGCCGCTCACGCGGCTCGAGCTGCCAGTTCGACCGTGTGCACCGGCAACGCGTCCGCTCCAGGCGTCCTCACCGGGGCCTACAACGGCAACGTCGTAGTCAATGGAATCTGCTTCGTGAACGCCGGGCCGGCGATCGTCAACGGCAACCTGACGATCACCGACGGCTCCACGGTCATCGCCGCCTTCGGGCGCAATAACTCGAGCCTGTCGGTGACCGGCAACGTGCGCGTGAACACCCGGGGCACCCTGCTGCTCGGCTGCCTGCCGACGAGCTTCCCCTGCATCGACGACCCCACCGACCACCCCACGCTCTCCAGCCACGGCTCGGTCGGTGGCCAGCTCATCGAGGATCAGCCGCTTGGAGTGATCGTGCACGACAGCACGATCGGCGGGGCAGTCACCGAGGCGGGCGGAGGCGGCGGCGTCAGCTGCGACCCGTCCGGCGTCTTCGCGCTGTTCGGCTCACCGGTCTACAGCGACTACGAGGACAGCACGATCGGCGGCAGCCTCGTGATCCGGAACATGCGGTCATGCTGGCTCGGCGTCGCGCGCTTGACGATCGCCGGCAACGCGACCTTCACGAACAACCGGTTCGCGGATCCGGACGCCATCGAGATCATCGCCAACCACATCGGCGAGAACCTGTCCTGCAGCGGCAACAGCATGGTCTGGGACAGCGCTGAGCTCGACGGCGGGCTGTATCCGCGCCTTCCCGAGCCCAACACCGTCGGAGGCACGCGGTCCGGCCAGTGCGTGCTGGCCAGCCCGAAGGACCAGGGCGGCCCGCCCGGGCCCGGCCCGTTCTAGAGCTGTCAACCGGGTTCGAGGCGCCGCGCTCCGACGCGGCGCCCCGAGCCCTTACAGCCCCAGTCCCTCGCCCGCCCGGGCGCGCACGTAGGCATCGGCCAGCCTCTTGGGCGCCTGGGCGAGCCAGGCCTCGGCCACGATCTCCTCCAGCTCCTCTGGAGCGATGCGATCCAGCCGGATCAGCACCGCGGGATAGTTGTCGAAGTGCGGCGTGGTGAAGAACACCTCGGGGTTCTCGGCCAGGATCGCCCCCTTCGCCACCAGGTGCTCGGTCCGCGCGCCCAGGATCGCGCCGGTCGGCGCGCTGGGACCCAGCGCTTGGAGGTCCGACTTGCGCAGCGGGCGCTCCCAGACGAACCCCTTGCCCTTCACGAGCCACGTGCGGTTCCCCCAGCGGGTTCCCTCCTCGGTCTCGGGCAGCGCAAGCGCCAGCTCCCGCACGTCGTCGAAGGTGGCCACGGCGGCGTCTACAGGTTGCCCTGGGCCATCTTTCGCAGGTCCATGGCCCTGTTGTAGGTCTCCTCGTCGACGCCCTTCTCGTAGGCCACCTCGCGCAGCATCCGGCCAGAGCTGGAGGCCTCCTTGACGATCTCCGCCGCCTTGTCGTAGCCGATGTAGGGGTTCAGAGCGGTGGCGGCGGCCAACGTCGATTCCGCCGAGCGCTCGCAGCCCGCCGCGTTGGCCTGGATCCCCTGCACGCACTTCTCGGCGAAGATCCGGGCGGTGCTCGTCAGGAGCTTGATCGAGTCCAGCAGGTTCCGGGCGATCAGCGGGACCCGCACGTTCAGCTCGAACTGACCCTGCATGCCGCCAATCGTGATCGCGGCGTCGTTGCCGATCACCTGGGCGCTGACCTGGAGGACGACCTCGGGGATCACCGGGTTGACCTTGCCGGGCATGATCGAGGAGCCCTTCTGGAGTTCGGGCAGGAAGATCTCGCCGATGCCGGCCCGCGGCCCGGAGCCGAGCAGCGCGAGGTCGCCGGCGATCTTCGTCAGCGAGACCGCGAGCGTCTTCAGCGCGCCCGAGAGCTCGACCAGCGCATCGCGGTTCCCCTGGGCCTCGAACGGGTCCTCGGGCGCGCGAATATCCAGGCCCGTGGCCTCGCTGAGCAGCGCGCGGACCTTTCCCGCGAACTCCCTGTGCGTGTTCAGGCCGGTGCCCGTGGCGGTGCCGCCGAGCGGGATCTGCGCGACCTGCGGCAGCGCGTTGCGCACCCGCTTGGCGCCGAGGCGCACCTGCGCGGCATAGCCGGAGAACTCCTGGCCGAGGGTGACGGGCACCGCGTCCATCAGATGGGTGCGGCCGGACTTCACGATGTCGTGGAATTCGGTGGCCTTCGCCTGGAAGGCGGCTTCGAGCTGCTCGAGGGCGGGCAGCAGCTCGTGCGTGGCTCGGTCGAGCGCCGCGAGGTGCACGGCCGAGGGGAACACGTCGTTCGAGGACTGCCCCATGTTCACGTGGTCGTTCGGGTGCACGCCCTCTCCGGCGAGGCTCGCGATGACCTCGTTGGCGTTCATGTTCGAGGAGGTCCCCGAGCCGGTCTGGAAGACGTCGATCGGGAACTGGTCGTCGAACTCACCCGACGCGACGCGATCGCCGGCCTCGGCGATCCGCTGGGCCAGCCCGGCGTCCAGCAGGCCGAGCTCGGTGTTCACGCGCGCAGCCGCGGCCTTGATGCGCCCCAGCCAATGCACGACCGACACCGGGATGTGCTCGCCCGACACCGGGAAGTTGGCCACTGCCTTGGTGGTCTCACCGCCCCACAGCTGCTGTTCCTGATCCTGCACGGTCATGTCGCGGTCCTTTCACGAAAGTCTTCCGAAGCAGAAGCTAGCGCGGGTCAGCCGCAGAAGGCGATGAGCTCGCGGGCCACTCCGACCGGGTCGTCGTAGGCCATCAGGAAAGCGGTGCCGGGCAGCGTCCGTAGCTGGCCGTCGGGGATCAGGTCGAGCGCCTCCTGTGCCGTCTGCATCGGGTGGGCGCGATCCTCCGTGGCCCACAGCAGGAGCACGGGCATCGCGAGTCGCGGATAGGCATCCAGGAGCTGTCGCTGGGGCCCGGCGGGCCAGTGGCGGGCGAAGCGCGCCCACGAGCGCGCGCGGTTGCCGTTACCTCCCACGTCCCCGAAAGCGTGGCGCAGCAGGTCCCGGGCGCCTGCCGCGTTCTGCGCCGTGAGGTGCTCGGCCTTGGCCGGACGGAACACGAACGTGGCCCCGTGCGAGAGCAGCCGGTCGAGGCCGGGCAGGGCAGCTGCCCGGCAGGCCGCGCGCCACGCGGCTCGCTGGCCGCCGAACTCGTCGCGGCGATGCAGCCGGCTCGACATGAGCACGAGCCGGCTGGCCTGCATCCGCCCGGCGCTCACCGCCAGGAGCGCGAGCTCGGCGCCGATGTCGTGCCCGGCCACGAGCGGGCGCGGACCCGCGACCTCCGAGCAGAACCCCGCCACGACATCGGTCAGCCATCCTGGCGTGTACGGGTGCCGGGGCCGGTCCTCGGAGTCGCCGTGCAGGGGCAGATCGGGCAGCACGACCCGGAAACGCTCGGAGAGAGCGTCGACCACCGGCTCCCACTCCCGGTAGGACAGACCGAGCGAGTGCAGGAGCACGATCGCCGGTCCGGTGCCGGCCTCGCGGTAGGCCACTCGGGCGCCGTCGGGATGGTGGTAGAGGCGGAGTCGCATCGGTTATTGCATTGAACAGGCCGCGCAACGATGGAATGGCGCGCTGGATGCTGTGCAAAAGCTCCATCTCCCTCGCGAACATTCGCGAAAGGGCTGAAATGCAGATCATGAACCAGTTCCGCAACAGCCCCCTCGGCCTGTCCACATCACAGGCAGCCGAGGCTCTCGGCGTCTCGCTCGGGACGATTCGCCGGTGGTCGGACATGGGCCACCTGAAGTCGTACCGTACCCCGGGAGGCCAGCGGCGCTTCAGCGCAGAGCACATCGAGGAGTTCCTCGAGAAGCTCCAGCGCGGCGGCGTCGAGACCGAGCACGACGCTCGGGTAGCCAGCTAGCCACGGGCAGGTCAGTCGACGGGACGGGCCTGCCCCCCTAGCCGCTCTAGCCGGTTCGCGCTTCCTTGATCCGGCGCTCCATGTCGAGCTCCGAGTCGAAGTCTGCCGCGTCCGCGTGGCGGTATTCGACGCCCTCGCCCGTGAGCAGCCCCGCGAGGATCTCGACGTAGCGCTCGTCGAGCTGAGACCCGGCGACGCGCCGCAGCTCGGTCAGCGCCTCGAACGAGCTCACCCGCGTGCGATAGGTGTCCTGCGCGGTGAGCGTGTCGTAGACCTCCGCGACCGAGATGATCTTGGCGATCTCCGGAATCTCCTCGCCGGTCAAGCCGTACGGATAGCCGCGGCCGTCGATCCGCTCGTGGTGGGCGAGCACGATCTCGGAAACCGGCCCGTATAGGCCGAGGTCCCTCAGCATGTCGGCGCCGAGCTCTGGGTGGCGCTGGATCGCGAGCCAGTCCTCGTCGGTGAGGGTGCGGTCACGCTCGTGAACCCGGTCGGAAAGGGCGAAGTGCCCGATGTCGTGCAGGAGACCGGCCGTGTGCGCGAGCTCCTGCTCGCGCTCGGTCATGCCCAGCTCCTGGGCCATGTCGCGCGCGAACCGGGCCACCGCAGCGGCATGGCGAGCCGCGCGCTGGTCGCGGATGTCGATCGAGCGCATCAAGCCTGCGAGCACTCCCCACGAGAGCGAGACGTACTGCTCGGCGCGCTGGCGCGACTGCTCGAGCAGATGGGCCATATAGGCGAACGTGAAGAGGGCGACCAGGGCGAACGCGATTCCGCGGAGGCCCACCTTCACGTAGATAGCCGCGCCGGCAACGGCGAGCGCGATGTTCAGCAGGAGGCTCGGCGCGTAGCGCCACAGGACGAGCGGCGTGAGCTGCGCTTGGGCCCCGAAGAAGACCGGGAAGTAAAGCGAGACGATCCAGAAGTTCAGGCCGAGGTAGACCACGCCGGCCGCGGCGACGAGCAGGTAGAAGCCGGCGGTATCGAGATGAGCGGGACGTGCCGCCAG
>DATGJM010000178.1:0-26693 GCA_035295205.1 Solirubrobacteraceae bacterium
CCCCGCGCGGACATCTACTCGCTTGGGGTGGTCGCCTACCAGCTCCTGTCGGGGCGGTTGCCCTACGAGGCGAGCTCGCTGTCGGAGCTTGCGATCAAGCAGCAGCGCGAGTCGCCCCCGGCCCTCGAGCGCGTGAACCCCCAGGTCTCCCCCGAGCTGGCGCGCGCGGTGATGAGCGCGCTGGCGATCGACCAGGAGTTCCGGCCCGGGGACGCGGTCACGTTCGGCGAGGCGCTGCGCCGCGGCTCCGCCGGCGTCGCCCCGTTCGCCACCGGGGCCACCCAGCTGCAGCGGGGCGCGATGAGCGCCGCCGACAGCGCCGCCGCCACCCGGGTGCTCGCCGGCGCGCGCGGTGAGGCGACCTCGGCGACGAGAGCCGCTACCGCTCGCGCGGCCGCCCAGCGCCCGACGCCCCCGCCGAACCGCCAGCTCGAGCCCCGCCGCGCCGCCCCCCAGGCCGCCAGCGCCTATGGCCGCCACGCTGAGCCCTACCGGGAGCGCGGCCGCAGCGGTCGGGGATTCCGGGCCCTGATCGCGATGCTGATCCTGCTCTGCGTGCTCGCCGCAGCCGTCGTGATCGCGCTTTCGGTGGCCACCAGCACCTCCCAGACCGCTCTGCACATAAAGCACGTGCTGAGCAGCGACTGGCATCAGGCGGTCAAGGACTTCCACCAGCTGATCGGGCAGAACACGACCAAGTAGCGGAGTCGCCGCTACTGAGCTCGGCTGCCGTCTCGGACAGCGTGCCCGCGTCGATCGCCGACCGCAGCCTGGCCATGAGACGGGCGATGAAGCTCAGGTTGTGGAGTGTCACGAGCCGCAGCCCGGTGAGCTCCCCCGCCCTGAGCAGGTAGTGCAGATAGGCGCGTGAGAACCCCGCGCTGCACGCCGGACACGGGCAGTCCTCGAGGATCGGCTCGGGGGACTCACGCCAGCGGCCCTTGACCAAGTCCAGCCGCCAGCGACTCGCCGGATCGGGCACCAGCGCCACGCCGTGGCGCCCGAGGCGGGTCGGAAGCGCGCAGTCGAAGGTGTCGATGCCGAGCTGCACGCACGCGATCAGATCGTCGATGTCGCCGATGCCGAGCAGGTGGCGAGGGCGATCGTTCGCAAGCCGGTCGAGCTCGGCCGTGCTCCACGAGACAACCTCGTGCATCTGCGCCTTGTCCTGTCCCAGCGACCCGCCGATCGCGATCCCCGGGCAGCCGCTCGCCGACACCGCCTCCGCCGACTCGCGCCGCAGATCCGGCTCGACGCCACCCTGCACGATCCCGTAGACGACCTGCCCGGACGGTCCGTGCTCGCGGTGCCAGTCCAGGCAGCGCGCGAGCCAGCGGTGGGTGCGCTCCATCGAGCGCGCGGTGTAGTCGCGAGTGACATGAAATGGGGTGCACTCGTCGAATACGAGCGCGATGTCGGAGCCCAGCGCTGCCTGGACGGCCATCGACTCCTCGGGCCCGATGAAGCGCTCGCGGCCGTCGACGTAGGAGCGAAAGCGCACGCCGCGCTCCTCGATGGCCAGGATCGAGCCGTGGGAATCGGCCATCGACCGGCCGCGCCCCTTGATCTCGTCGGCCACGCCGCCGTGGCCCATCGAGAACACCTGAAAGCCGCCCGAGTCGGTGATGATCCCACGGTCCCAGCGCATGAACTCGTGCAGCCCGCCCTGCGCTTCGACGAGCTCGGGGCCCGGCGCCAGCATGAGGTGAAAGGTGTTGCCGAGGATCAGCTCGTAGCCCAGCCCGGTCACGTCCCGTGGCTCGAGCGTCTTGACGGCGCCGCGCGTGGCGAGCGGCACGAAAGCCGGCGTCTGCACCTCGCCGTGGTTCAGGTGCAGCGTGCCGGCGCGGGCACGCGAAGCCGGATCGCGGCTGTGGATCGTGAACACCATCGGGGCCGGGACCCTAGCGGCCCCGACCCCGAAGCCATTTCCGTGAGGGCGCGGCTACCCGTCCACTCGCGGCGCGGTCGAGATCGGCCGCACCGGCCGCGCGGCGGCGCCTGCCGCCCGCGTGGCCTCCGCGGTACGGGCCACCGCGCCCCGGGCCGCGGAGCTCACCGCCGTCAGCGGCTTGGCGATCCCCTCGAGGCGTCGGCGCTCGGCCTTGACGCCGAAGACGATCTCGACCAGGCCGCCCGCGATCATCAGGATCGCGCCCACCGCCAGGGCGACGAACACGTCTGAGGTCTTGCCGGTTGGGATCAGGCGACCGAACAGCTGCGGGCCGATGATCCCGCCCAGGCCAGTCCCCAGCGCGTAGAACAGCGCGATCGCGAGCGCTCGGGTCTCCATCGGGAAGATCTCACTGACCGTCAGGTACGCCGCGCTCACCCCGGCCGAGGCGAAGAAGAACACCACCGACCAGCACAGCGTGAGCGTGCCTGCGTTCAGGGAGTGCTGCTCGAACAGATAGCCGGTGATCAGCAGCAGCACCCCGGAGAGGATGTAGGTGCCCGCGATCATCGGCTTGCGCCCCACGCTGTCGAACAGCGGCCCGAGCACGATCGGGCCGAGCAGGTTTCCGGCGGCGAACGCCACGAGGTAGTAGGGAGCGTCGGCCGTCGAGACGCCGAAGAACTTGCTCAGCAGCGTCGCGTAGCCGAACAGGATCGCGTTGTAGAGGAACGCCTGACCGATGAACAGCGCCATCCCGAGCACGAAGCGCTTGGGATAGTTGACGACGATCCCGCGCAGGACCTCCGTCAGCGAGATCGACTTGCGCTGGTTGACGACGATCGTGTCGTCCGGCTCCTCGAGCTTGGCACCCGTCGATTCCACCACCTGGCGCTCGATGTCGCGCGTGACCTCCTCCGCTTCCTGCTCGCGGCCGTGGATGAACAGCCACCGGGGGCTCTCGGGCACGTGGCGGCGGACGATCAGGATCGCCAGACCGAGGATGAAGCCCAGCGCGAAGCAGACCCGCCAGTCGATGAACGGCGAGAAGATGTGCAGCGCTGCGACCGAGAGCAGCGCGCCGGCGGCGGCGCCCGCCCAGTACGTGCCGTTGATGATGATGTCGATGCGCCCGCGGTGACGGGCCGGGATCAGCTCATCGATCGCGGAGTTGATCGCGCTGTACTCGCCGCCGATGCCCATGCCGGTCACGAATCGGCATGCGAAGAAGAAGAACGGCGTCCACGAGAACGCGGTCGCGATCGTGGCGCACAGGTACACGCCAAGCGTGATCATGAAGAGCCGCTTGCGCCCGAAGATGTCGGTCAACCGGCCGAACAGCAGCGCGCCCACGCAAGCGCCCGCGACGTACATCGACGCCGCCCAGCCGGCGATATCGCCCGAGGAGATGCTGATCCCGCTCCCCTTGGCGGAGATCGCGCCGGCGATCGAGCCGACGATCGTGACCTCCAGTCCATCGAGGATCCAGACCGTTCCCAAGCCGACCAGGATCTTCCAGTGCCACCTCGACCAGGGCAGCCTGTCGAGCCGCGCCGGAATGTCGGTCTCGATGGTCCCCAGCTCGTGGCCGCCCGCTAACTCTGCAGTTGACATCGTCGTCCTCCCTTCGCCTGGTCCTCGGGCTACCCGGAAGGCGGCGATTAACCACCACCGCCCCCGGAATCCGGGGGCGGAGGCACTGGGGAGAGGGATGTGATGCTGCGTTGTCTGTCAGGAAGTCGTGGCCGCCATCTCGGGCGCGGTGCCGTTCGGCTCAGAGTGCTCGGTGCCCTCGATCGTCTTCGTCTCGCCGCCGACGCTGATCGCGACCTTGCGCGGCTTGCGCTGCTCGGGCTTGGGAATTCTGACCTCGAGCACGCCGCGGTCGAAGGCGGCCTTCACGGCCTCGGCGTTGACGCCCTCGGGGAGCGTCAGCGAGCGGGAGAAGGAGCCCCACGAACGCTCGACGCGGTAGTAGCCCTCCTTGTTCTCCTCGTGCTCGGCCTTGCGCTGGCCCGAGATCGTGAGGACGTTGTCCTCGAGCTCGATGTTGACATCGCCCTCGGACAGGCCCGGCAGGTCGGCGCGAAGCACGAAGTCGTCCTGGGTCTCGACCAGGTCCATGGCCGGGATCCAGCGCCTCGCGGTCGCCGCCGTGCCCGTCGTGTGCTGGCCCGGGGTGTCGAAGAAAGTGTTGAAGAGCCGGTTCATCTCGTTCTGGATGGTGTTCAGCTCGCGGACCGGCTCCCAGCGGATGAGTGCCATTTCGCAAACCTCCAATTTGGTGACAAGTGGTGACGGACATCAGTATAGATCTAAGTCGGCTCCTGTCAAGTCTTATTCTTACGTGACGCATAGATAATGGCCGCTGGCAGGTGGCAGGTCCGACCTTGGCGGCGGCGGACCGGGCCCGCGGGAGGCCATGTGCGAGAGGGTCGCCGCTGTCGGCCGCCCCGGAAGCTCGCCGCCGTCGACCGCGAAGAACGCTCGCGGCCGTCGACGACCTGGCCGGGGCGTAAAACGTGCAAGCCATCGCTCCGCCTCCGGATCGCCGCACCTTTTGGGCTCTGAGAGCACGAAACGTGCAAACCGCGATACCCGCGAAGACGATTTGCGCCTTTTTTCGGCGGGGAACCCCGAGCCGAGGGGACGGCGAGCCGAGCGGACCGCGCGCCGAGGGGACCGGCGACCCGCGAGACCGGCGACCCCCAGGCCGCCGCCCCGCCTACGCCTCGATCAGCGAGCGCCCCGTCATCTCGGCCGGCTGCTCGATCCCGAGCAGGGCCAGCACCGTCGGCGCCACGTCGGCCAGGATCCCGCCGTCCCGCAGCCGAACCCCGGGCGCGGTCACGATCAGCGGCACCGGGTTCAGTGAATGCGCGGTGTTCGGGCTGCCGTCGTCCTCGAGCATGTGGTCGGCGTTGCCGTGGTCGGCGGTGATCACGCACACGCCGCCGCTCTCGTGCACCGCCCGCACGACATCGCCCAGGCACTCATCCGCGGTCTCGATCGCCTTCACGGCCGCGGGGATCACCCCCGTGTGGCCCACCATGTCCGCGTTGGCGAAGTTGATGATCCCGAACTGCGGCGAGTCCTCCCGCCAGGCGCGCACGAACGCGTCGGCGGCCGCGCGGGCGCTCATCTCGGGCTTGAAGTCGTAGGTCGGCACGTCGCGCGGTGAGTCGACGAGCTCCCGGCGCTCGCCGTCGTAGGGCGCCTCCTCGCCGCCGCCGAAGAAGTACGTGACGTGCGGGTACTTCTCGGTCTCGGCGACGTGCAGCTGACGGGCGCCGCGGCCCGCCAGCACCGCCGGCAGCGTCACCGCCGGGCGCTCGGGCGGGAACGCGACCGGATACGGCCAGCCCTCCTCGTATTCGGTCATCGTCGCGTACCGTGGGATCACCTCGGCCCCGCCCCGCTCGATCTCGCCGAACGACGGGTCGGCCAGCGCCCGCGTGATCTCGCGCATGCGGTCGGGCCGGAAGTTGAAGGCGAACACCGAGTCCCCCGGGCGGATCCGAGCGTCCTCGGAGCCCACCACCACGGGCTTGATGAACTCGTCGGTCTCATCCCGCTCGTAGGCGTCCCGCGCCGCCTGCGCCGCCGAGTCCGCCCGGTGCGAAGCCCGGCCGTGCACGAGCAGGTCGTAGGCGAGCTGCACCCGGTCCCAGCGGCGATCTCGATCCATCGCGTAGTAGCGACCGACGACGGAGCCCACCCGGCCGACGCCATGGGAGCCCATCCACCCCTCGACCTCCGCCAGGAAGCCAGCCCCCGACTTGGGGAGCGTGTCGCGGCCGTCGGTGAAGGCGTGCAGGACCAGATCCTCGACCGAAAGCTCCGCGGCCACGCGCACCAGCGCCTCGAGATGGCCGAAGCCCGAGTGCACGCCCCCATCCGAGACCAGCCCGATCAGATGCACGCGCGGCGCGTCGGAAAATGCGGCCCGCAGCACCTCGTTCCTCCCGAGCTCACCGTGCTCGACCGCCAGGTCGATGCGGGTCAGGTCCTGCATCACCACGGCCCCCGCCCCCAGGTTCAGGTGCCCGACCTCGGAGTTGCCCATCTGGCCCTCGGGCAGGCCGACGGCACGGCCGCAGGCCGTGAGCTGCGTGTGCCCATAGCGCTCCCAGAGCTCGTCGAAGACCGGCGTGGAGGCCAGCGAGACGGCATTACCCGGGCCGGCCGGGGCCAGGCCCCAGCCATCGAGCACGACCAGCGCCGCGCATGGCGCCGGAAGGCTGCGCTCAGCGGGCGGCATCGACGATGGCCGCGAACGACTCGGCGTCAAGCGAGGCGCCGCCCACCAGGGCGCCGTCGACGTCGGGCAGCGCCAGCAGCTCGGCGGCGTTGTCGGCCTTGACGCTGCCGCCGTAGAGCACCCGCGTGCGCTCGGCCTGCTCGCGCGAGCGGCCGGCGACGAGCGCGCGCACGAAGGCGATCGCCTCCTGGGCCTGCTCGGGCGTGGCGACGCGGCCGGTGCCGATCGCCCAGATCGGCTCGTACGCGATCACGACGTCGCCCAGCCGCTCCTCGGGCACCCGAGCGAGATCCTCCTGCACCTGGTGGCGGAGCTTGCGCTCGGTGTCGCCGGCCTCGCGCTCCTCCTCGGTCTCCCCGACGCACAGCACGGGCAGCAGGCCGGCCTCGAGCGCTGCCGGCACCTTCTGCGCCAGCGCCTTGTCGGTCTCCCCGAACAGCTCGCGGCGCTCGGAGTGCCCGAGGATGACCCCGTGGACGCCGAGCTCGACCAGCATCGGCGGCGAGACCTCACCGGTGAACGCTCCCGACGCCGCGTGATGCATGTTCTGGGCGTAGACCTCGACCCGGGAGCCGCGGGTCGAGTCGATCATCGCCTGCAGGGCCAGGAACGGCGGGCAGATCGACACATCGACACCGTCGGCGCTCGACACCCGCGGAAGCAGCGCCTGGATGAACTCCTCGGCCTCCTGCACCGTCTTGTTCATCTTCCAGTTTCCGGCTATCAGCGGCGTGCGGCTCATGCCAGCGCTTCTACCCCGGGTAGCACGCGTCCCTCGATCAACTCCAGCGCCGCTCCGCCACCGGTCGACAGGTGCGTGACCCGGTCCTCCAACCCGAATCGCACGAGCGCAGCCGCCGAGTCACCGCCGCCGACCACCGTGACCCCCGGCGCGTCGGCCACCGCCTGGGCCACGGCGCGGGTCCCGGCCGCGAACGGCTCGAGCTCGAACGCACCCATCGGCCCGTTCCAGAACACCGTCCCCGCCCCCCCGATCTCCGAGGCATACGCCTGTGCCGTGCGCGGGCCGATGTCGAGCCCCATCATCCCCTCGGGCACGTCGACGGCGTCCAACGGCTGGGGCGCGGCGTCGGCCGCGAAGCGCTCGGCGATCACCAGGTCGACCGGCAGCTGAAGCTCGGCCCCAGACGACCCCGCGGCCAGGAGCTTCCGAGCCAGCTCCACATCCTCGGCGGCACACAGCGAAGTCCCGACCGCATGCCCCTGCGCCGCCAGGAACGGGAAGCACATCGCCCCGCCGATCAGGATCGTGTCCGCGACCTCCCGGAAGCGCTCGATCACCGCGATCTTGTCGCTGACCTTGGCCCCGCCGAGCACGGCCACGAGCGGCCGGGCGGGGTTCTCGAGAACGCCGTTCAGCGTCGTGACCTCACGCTCGAGCAGCAGCCCCGCCGCGTGCTCCGCAACCAGCCGCGCGACGCCTTCGGTCGACGCATGAGCCCGATGCGCGGCCCCGAACGCGTCATTCACGTACACGTCTGCGAGGTCAGCCAGTGTCCGGGCCAGCTCAGGGTCGTTCTTGGTCTCACCCGGCTCGTAGCGGACGTTCTCGAGCATGAGCACATCCCCGCGCGCCAGGTTCTTCGCGAAGGCCTGAACGTCGGGACCGACCACGCCCGGCGCGAGCGTGACCTGCGCCTCGGTCAGCTTGGCCAGCCGGTCGGCCGCCGGGCGCATCGACAGCTCGGGCTCGCGATCCTTGGGCCGGCCGAGGTGGGAGACGAGGACGAGCCGCGCTCCGCGGCGCCGGAGCTCCTCGATCGTCGGCAGGGCCGCCCGGATGCGCGTGTCGTCGGCGACCTCGCCGCCGTCGAGCGGGACGTTGAAATCGACCCGGACCAGCACTCGCTTCCCGTCGAGCTCGCCCAGGTCGCGAAGGGTCTTCACAGCAGCTTCGAGACCAGGTCGACGATGCGGTTGGAGTAGCCCCACTCGTTGTCGTACCAGGACACGAGCTTGACCATCGTCCCGTCCATGACCGCGGTCAGCGCCGAGTCGAAGATCGACGACGACGGGTCCTTGACGATGTCGCTGGACACGATCGGGTCCTCGGTGTAGCGCAGGATTCCCTTCATCGGCCCCCCGGCGGCGGCCTTCATGGCCGCGTTGATCTCATCCACGGTGGTCTCGCGTGGCGTTTCGACCGTGAGGTCGACGACGCTGCCGGTGGGCACGGGAGCCCGCACGGCGAAACCGTGGAGCTTGCCCTGCAGCTCGGGGATCACGAGCCCGATCGCCTTGGCGGCCCCGGTCGAGGCCGGGATCAGGTTGATCGCAGCCGCGCGGGCGCGGCGAAGGTCGCGGTGCGGCATGTCCTGGAGGCGCTGGTCGGCCGTGTAAGCGTGAATCGTGGTCATCAAGCCGTGCGTGATCCCGACCGTGTCGTGCAGCACCTTGGCGATCGGGGCCAGGCAGTTGGTCGTGCACGAGGCATTCGAGATGATGTGATGCTGGTCGCGGTCGTAGACCTCGTCGAAGTTGACTCCGAGCGCCACGGTGACGTCGGGGTTCGTCGCGGGCGCGGAGATCACGACCTTCCGCGCGCCCGCCGACAGGTGCTTGGCGGCGTTCTCGCGGTCGGTGAACAGGCCCGTCGACTCGATCACAACCTCGGCGCCGAGCTCGCCCCAGGGCAGCGCGGCGGGATCGCGTTCGGCGAAGATCCGCAGCTCCTTGCCGTCCACGATCAGGCCGGTGTCGCTCGCCTCGACCTCGCCGGGGAACGGCCCGTAGTTCGAGTCGTACTTGAGCAGGTGCGCCGTCGTCTTCGGGTCGGTGATGTCGTTGGCCCCGACCCACTCGATGTCGGCGCCCTTCTCGTAGGCGGCGCGGAAGACGTTCCGACCAATGCGGCCGAAGCCGTTGATCCCGACGCGTACCGGCATGCGTGAACCACTCCTTGTCGTGGGCATGGAAAAGCAACGCCGACGGAGCGCCGGCTGCCTGAAAGCCTACCGAGCGGGCTTCATCTGCGGCTGACGACCTCGACCCGCAGGCCGTCGGGATCGCGCAGGTAAGCGGTGTAGTAGCGGCTCCCATACTGCGGCCGCATACCGGGTGGGCCGTCATCGGAACCGCCGGCGGCGAGCGCTGCTGCATAGGCGGCGTCGACGGCGGCCTTGCCGCTGGCCTGGAGCGCGACGTGACCGTAGCCGGGCCCTGGGGGTCGTCCCCGCACGACGACCCACACCTGAGGGTCGTTGACTCCGTAGGCGATCGCGTGCTCCGACTCGAGCATCCGCCGTGCCCCCAGGGCGTAGAAGATCGCATCGTAGAAGCGCGCCGACCGTGCGAGGTCTGAGACCTCGAAGCCGATGTGGTCGATCATGTCGGCCGGTCGATGTCCCGGTTGACGACCTCGACCAGGTACTCGCCGCTGTCGCGGTAGCGCTCGGCGAGATGACGCGCGATGGCCACCGACCGGTGACGGCCGCCGGTGCACCCGATCGCCACCACCAGATGGGCCTTGCCCTCCGCCAGGTAGGCCGGCAGCAGGTAGTCCATCAGCGGGTGCAGCCGCTCGTAGAACTCGTCCAGGTCGCCGTCCTGGTTGATGAAGTCGACCACGCGCCGGTCGTCGCCGGTGAGCGGGCGGAGCGTCGGCACGTAATGGGGGTTCGGCAGGAAGCGGACGTCGAGCAGGAGGTCGGGATCGCGTGCCGGGCCGTACTTGAAGCCGAAGCTCTGGAAGGTCACGACCAGGCGGCCCGGGGTGCGGGTGGGCAGCATCTCGTCGGCGAGCTTGCGACGGAGCATGGCCGCGGTGAGGCCAGTCGTGTCGATCACGACATCGGCGCGGGCGCGCAGGGGCGCCAGGATCTCCCCTTCACGGGCCACCCCGTCGGCGACGCTCCCGGCCGGTGAGAGCGGATGGCGGCGCCGCGTCTCCTTATAGCGAGTGAGCAGCGCCTGCTCGTCGGCCTCCAGGAACAGCACCCGGTGGTTGACCCCGGCCGCACGCAGCCCGTCCAGGATCTCGGTCAGCCCTCCGAAGTAGCTGCCGCCGCGCACGTCGGAGACGACCGCAGCCTTGGCGACCTTCGAGCCGGCGTGCATGAACAGCTCCACCAGCGAGCGGATCATCTCCGAGGGCAGGTTGTCCACGCAGAAGTAGCCCTCATCCTCGAAGGCGGCCATCGCCGTGGACTTGCCCGCTCCCGAGTACCCGGTGATGATCACCAGGTCGGTGAGGGCCGTGGTCACCGGCGCCTCGGGTTGCGCGTCGGGCTCGTCGGGCGGAGTTGAGACCGGGAGGCTCACACCGATAAAGCTTGACGGGAACGGCGGACGGGCGGCGCGGTGTGCCAGCATGGCGCCGTGGCCCACCCCCGTCGCCTGCTGGCGCTCGTTCCCCTGCTCGGAGTGGCGCTGGTCCTCGTCCTGGTCCTCGGGCTCACGGAGGGACCGCGGCCGGCGGTCGCCTCCACCCACCAGGCCGCCCCACTCGCGGTGACGGCGACCGTCGGCTCGGCTCCGTCCGGCCCCGCGATGCCGCCCGGGTTCGTGGGAGTCTCGCTCGAGTTCTCCGCGGTTCACGCGTACACGGGGTCCGATCCCAGGGCGATCAACCCGGTCCTCGTCCACCTCCTGCGCGCGCTCGCGCCGGGCCAGGCGCCGGTGCTGCGCATCGGCGGTAACAGCTCAGACCAGACGTGGTGGCCGACGCCCGACACGATCCCGCCGCTGGGCGTGCGCTACGCGCTCAGCCCGGGCTGGCTGCGGACCACGCACGCGCTGGCGGCTGCGTTGCACGCGCACGTGATCGTCGGCGTGAACCTCGCGGCCGACCGTCCGGCGCTGGCGGCCACCGAGGCACGCGCGCTGCTGGCGGGGATCGGCCGGCGCTACGTGGAGGCGCTCGAGATCGGCAACGAGCCCGATGTGTACAGCCAGTTCCCTTGGTACACAGGCCACGGCGGGCTGACCTACTACGCCCGGCCGCCGGACTACGACCTCGCGCTGTACACACAGGACTTCTCGCGCTGGGCCGCGGCGATGCCCGATGCGCCCCTGGCCGGACCGGCGTTCGCGGAGCTGACATGGCTGAGCGGGCTGGGCCAGTTCCTCACCGCCGAGCCGCGGCTCGGAATCGTGACCATGCACCGCTATCCGTTGCGTGCGTGCGTGACCAACCCCATCGCCCCTGGGTTCGCGTCGATCCCCAGCCTGCTGGCCGACGCCGCGTCGTACGGGCTGGCCCAGCAGATCGCGCCCTTCGTCCCGATCGCCCATGACGCCGGGATCCCCTTCCGCATGGCCGAGATGAACTCGGCGTCCTGCAGCGGGCGGCGCGGGACGAGCGACACCTTCGCATCCGCCCTGTGGGTGCTCGACACGCTGTTCAACTTCGCGGGCATCGGCGTCGACGGCGTGAACATCCACACTCTCCCCGGAGCGCCGTACGAGCTGTTCACCTTCACCCACACCCGACGCGGCTGGAGGGCATTTGTGCATCCGGAGTACTACGGGATGCTGCTCTTCGCTCAGGCCTTCCCCCCCGGCGCCCAGCTCCTGCCGGTGACCCAGACCTCGGGTCCGGTCAAGGTCTGGGCGACCCGCTCGCCCACCGGCCGCACACGCGTGGTCGTGATCAACAAGAGCCTCGTCTCGCGCGCCAACGTCCACGTTACGGTGCCCGCGGCGGGAGGCCCTGCCAGCCTCGAGTGGCTGACCGCCCCGGCGGCATCCTCGAAGACCGGCGTCACGCTCGGAGGCCACGGGTTCGGCACGCAGACCTCCTCCGGGACCCTCGCGCGCCCGAAGACCAGCCCGATCGTCGCCAGCCAGGGCGTCTACACGATGACTCTGCCGCCGGCGAGCGCAGTCCTTCTGACCCAGTAGCCCAGCTCTCCGGCCCTTGCTGTGCGCGGGATCGCGGACTACGGCACGAACAGGTTGTCCGGCGTGTTGCCGGTGATGTTGGAGGCGCTGAAGGTCAGGGTGCCGCCCGCGAAATAGATCCCGCCGCCGTGCCCGGCGGCGGCGTTGCCGTGGATGAAGAGCTCGTGCAGGTTGCCCGTGCCGGACTGCATGTAGAGGCCGCCTCCGCCGCCACTGGGATCGGTCGCCGTGTTGCCCGCGACAAGCGACTCCGCGACTGAGGTGAGCGAAGCCCCAGCCTCGTTGTAGATGCCGCCGCCGGCCGAGGCCGTGTTGTTGATGATGAGGTTGTTGGACAGCGTTAGAGAGCCCGCGTTGTCGATTCCTCCACCGACCGTGTAGCCCGCGCCGAACGACCCACTCGCTCCGGGGCCGCCGGTGCCGTTCTCGATGGCAACGTCCTGGAGAAACAGCTTCACGCCAGGCAGGATGGTGAGGACGGAACCGAGCACGCCGTCCCCATCGAGGGCCTGGGTGAGCGGTACGTGGTGATTGTGCTCCCAGAGAAACAAGGGCGGTCCGCCCGCACCCTCGATCCCGAGATTCTTGGTTATGACCGTGTCGCCGTCACAAAAGCCCCAAACCTGCAGCACGTCACCGGGCCTCGCTGCGTTGACGGCAGCCTGGAGCGACGTGGCCGGAGGCTGCTTGTACTCGTGAAAGTTGACGACGGAGCACGGCGGCGGGGGTGGTGGCGGCAGATCGGCCACTGCCGTTCCCGCCGAGAAGCCAGCGACCCCAGCGATGGCCAGCGCTGCCACAACCGCGTTCCGAATCATGATGCCCTCCGTTGGACCGCCCTATCCGTGAGCGCGAATCTAGTCCTTTTCGGTCACGGAGCCAAACGGCTCGTCTGCACGAGGCCTGTTGCCGGGTGGTCGTCGTCCGCGGCCTCCCGGGGGTCCGGGCCCGGGCGCCCGGAACGAACCTCCGTCGCGATGCACCGAACCCGTCGCACGGGGCGATGGTTTCGCTCAGCGAGACCACGAACCCAATCGAGCTCCGCGGCGAAACCGGCGGGAGATTCGTTCCGCTACACCCCCGTCTTGTGCAGCTCCCGGTAGACCTCGCGGGCGAGCTTGCCTGGGATGCCGGGGACGGCCTCGAGCTCCTCGCGACTCGCGCCGAGGATCGCGTCGGGAGAGCCGAAGTGGGTCAGCAGCGCGCGCTTGCGGGCCGGGCCGACGCCGGGGAGCTCGTCGAGGATCGACTCGGTCATCGCGCGATCGCGGCGGATGCGGTGGTGGGTGATCGCGAACCGGTGGGCCTCGTCGCGCACGCGCTGGAGCAGCTGGAGCTCGGGGGTATCGTGGGCCAGCCGCAGCGGCGCTGCCCGCCCGGGGATGAAGACCTCCTCGATCCGCTTGGCGAGTGAGATCACGAGCACGCCACGCTCGCGGAAAGGCTGCAGGGCCCGCAGGCCCGCCGACAGCTGGCCCTTGCCGCCGTCGATCACGATCACGTTCGGCAGGGCGGCGAAGCTGGGGTCGTACTCCTTGTCGTGGGGTGAGATGTCGAGCTGGCGCTCGAACTGGCGCATCCGCCGCCCCAGGATCTCCTCCATGGCCGCGAAGTCGTCGGGCAAGCCGACCCCGCCCACCCCGGCGACCTTGAAGCGCCGGTAATCCGACTTCTTGGGCGCCCCGCCCTCGAACACAACCATCGAAGCCACAGTATTGGTCCCCATCAGCGTCGAGATGTCGAAGCACTCGATCCGCAGCGGGATCGTGTCCAGCCCGAGCGCCTGCTGAAGCCCGTCCAGCGCCTCCACGCGCTGCTGGCGGCGGCGCTCGGAGCGCAGCTGCTCCTGATCGAGCGCCAGCTTCGCATTGCGCTCCGCCAGCTCGAGGATGCGGCGCTTGTCGCCGCGCTCGGCCGCGCGGATCTCCACGGATCCCCCGCGGCGGGCGCTCAGAGCCTCGGCCAGCACGTCGGTGTCGGCGAGCTCGCGCTGCACGACCAGTAGCGGCGGCACCATCATCGCGCTCGCGTAGTACTGGAGGATGAACGCCTCGGCGACCTCGGCGACCCCGCCTGCGGCGGCGTTGTCGAGATAGAAGCTCTGGCGGTCGGAGAGCACGCCGTCCCGGATCTGGAAGACCTGCGCGTTCGCCTCCCCCTCGTGCACCGCCACGGCGATCGCGTCCAGCGTCCCGCCGGCGTCGTTTGCCACCCGCTGGCGCTCGAGCAGGGAGCGCACCGCCCGCAGCCGGTTGCGCTCGCGCGCGGCGTCCTCGAAGCGCTGCTCCGCCGCGGCCTCGCGCATCGAGCGCTCCAGGGCACGCTCGATCTCGCGGTAGCGCCCGGACAGGAACGCGATCACGCCGTCGATGCTGCGCCGGTACTCCTCCTTGCTCACGTAGCCCACGCACGGCGCCTCGCAGCGCTTGATGTAGTAGTCCAGGCACGGCGAGCCGCTGCGCCGGCCCGGCGTCGGCCCCTCGCAGGAGCGGTACATGAACACCTTTCCGAGGACCTCGAGCGTCGAGCGCACCCGCTTGGCGTTCGAGTACGGGCCGAAGTACGCCCGGTCGCGGCGGTGGCGCTCACGGGTGAAGTAGGCACGCGGGAAGTCCTCGTCGAGGCTGATGGCGATGTAGGGATAGGACTTGTCGTCGCGCAGGCGGATGTTGAAGCGGGGCTTGTACTGCTTGATGAAGTTCTGCTCGGCCAGCAGCGCCTCGGCCTCGGTGTGCACGACCAGCGCCTCGATCTGGTCGATCATCGGGATCAGGTCACGGCCGACCCGGGTGCTCGGATTGGAGAAGTGCGAAGCGACCCGGGCCCGGATCGACTTCGCCTTGCCGACGTAGATCACCCGTCCGCGCTGGTCGCGGAACAGGTAGACCCCCGGCTCCCTCGGGAGCTTGCTGCGCTGATCGGCGTGGATCACGGCCATGGATCCGAGGATAGGTGCGTCGGCAGGCGGCGCGGCCGGTGGCAGTCGTCCGCCGCCGGAGTGCAGCCCGGCCGCTCAGTCGGCCGTGAAGGACAGCGCGAGACCGGCCATCCCGAGTCCGAGCGCGATCAGCGCCACGGTCTCGCCGGCCGCGCTGGTGGGGTGGTTGCTCAGGAAGGCCACCCCCACCCCGTTGGTGGGCGGGACGCTCATCGCCCGCACGACGAAGGCCATCGCGATCCCGACCGGCACGAGCGCGACCAGCCGCGCCCGGCGCGTGCCGAGGAAGGCGACGAACACGAGCGTCGCCGCCACCATTGCCAGGCACACGTCCGCCGCCGAATAGACCTGCCAGCCCGTGGGATCGCGCGGCACGCCGCGCAGCGCCAGCACTCCCCGGAGTGGCGCCGGGAACTGGTGGCTCCAGACGAGGAACAGCGACAGCACGAGCACGACCGCCCCCAGCAGCATCATCCAATCGGCCACGGCCTCCCGGAACGCCCGCGACAAGAGTGGCGCCCGCCGGGTGCCCACTAGGCGCGACGGTGGGCGACCACGACCGCGGTCACCGCGTACACACAGGCGGCGAGCAGCAACACCCAGGCCACCTTGCCGGCGTTACTCGCCCACATCCGCTGGCTGGCCGTTAGCGTCAGCGCGGCCACGCCGAGCGCGACGTAGACGATCGCCCGGCGGCGGTCCCCGAGCGCGTAGATGTACACCCGGTTCTGGCGATACATCACCACGCCGAACCAGAAGATCGAGGCCAGGAAGGCAAGCCAGACAGCCTGGGTGACCGTGCGGGCCGCCGTACCGCCCCCGGGCAGGAAGACGACCAGCGCGGCAATCGCCAGCACGATCACGACGTTACGCACGGTCTTGTTCATCCGAGCGCTTAGTTTATGGCGTCGCTACCTGCTCCCAGCGGCGGTAGAGGTCCTCGACCGCGCGCTTAGCCTGCTCGTGGCGGGCGGTGGAGTCGGCGCTTCGCTCGGGGCTCGACCAAGCGGCCGGGTCGGCGAGCTCGTCCTCGATCGCGCGCAGGGCGGCCTCGGCGGCCTCGATCTCCTGCTCGAGGCGCTGCTCGTCGCGTGAGGCCGGCGACTTGGGCTTTGGCGAGGCGGGGGCGGGTTTCGGCTTCCGCGGGGTCGCGGCCTTGGCGGCGGCCTCGCGCGCCCGCTCCTCACGCACGCGCAGGTACTCGGGCCAGCCGCCCATGTAGCTGCGCAGCGTCGAGTCCTCGAAGGCCACCGTCCGGGTCCCGACGGCGTCGAGCAGCGCGCGGTCGTGCGAGACGAGCAGCAGCGAGCCCTGGAACTCCCGCAGCGCGGACTCGAGCGCCTCGCGGCTCTCCAGGTCGAGATGGTTGGTGGGCTCGTCGAGGATCAGGACGTTCGCCCCGGAGTGGACGAGGATCGCCAGCGACAGGCGCCGGCGCTCGCCCCCCGAGAGCCCGTCGAGCGGCTTCTCCGCCTCCTCGCCGGAGAACAGGAACCGCCCGAGGAGCGCCCGCGCCTTGTTCGGTGTCAGTCCGGTGAGGTGAGTCGTGGCCTCGAGCGGAGTGCGCGCGCTCCCGGACCCCAGCTCCTCGGCGTGCTGGCTCAGGTAGCCGATCTTGACGTTATGACCGGTCCGGAGCTTGCCGCTGACCACGACGGGCGGGACATCCATCTCGCGCCGGCCGGCCAGGGTCTCGATCAGGGTGGTCTTGCCGGCGCCGTTCGGTCCGACGAGCGACACGTGCTCGCCGCGCTCGAGCCACAGCTCGGCGTCGTCCAGGAGCACGCGGGGGCCCACGGCCACCCGGCCGCCCTCGAGCTCGAACACGACCCGGCCGCTGCGCTCGGGGGGCTTGAACGCGAAGGCGAGCACCGCGCCGTCGGCCGGAAGGCGGTTCAGCCGCTCCATCCTCGAGAGCTGCTTGACCCGCGACTGCGCCTGGCGGGCTCGCGTGCCGGCGCGAAAGCGGGTGACGAAGCGCTCGAGGCGCTCGATCTCCGCCTGCTGGCGCTCGATCGCCCGTCCGAGGGCCAGCTCGCGGGCTGCCTTCTCCTTGCGCCAGGCGTGCCACGGACCATCGAAGAACTTCGATCGCCCGCCCTCGAGCTCGAGCACCGAGGTCCCGACCGCCTCGAGGAACCAGCGATCGTGGGCGACGAGGACGATCGCCGCGTCGAGGCTCACCAGATGCGACTCGAGCCACTCAAGCGAGGCTATGTCGAGGTGGTTGGTGGGCTCGTCGAGCAGCAGCAGGTCGGGGTCGCCGGCGAGCGCCCGGCCAAGCGAGGCCCGCGTCAGCTCACCACCCGAGAACGTGTGCAGCGGGCGGTCGAGATCCCGGTCGTCGCGGAAGCCCAGACCGTGCAGTGTCGCCAGCGCCCGGTCGCGCCAGCCGTAGCCGCCGGCATGCTCGAGCCGCGCCTGGGCCTCGGCGTAGCGGTTGAGGGTCGCCTCGTCGTGGGCGCCGGCCGCCATCTGCTGCTCGAGCGCCGCCAGCTCGCCCTCGATGGCCACCAGCTCGCGAGCTCCCGAGAGCACGTAGTCGCGCAGGCTGGGGTCGCGTTCGCGGGGCGGGCGCTGGTCGTGCAGGGCCACCTTGACGCCCTTGGCGAACACGAGCTCACCCTGGTCGACCGAGGCCTCCCCCACCAGCATCCGCAGCAGCGTCGTCTTGCCGGCGCCGTTACGCCCCGACAGCGTCATGCGGTCGCGACGCTCGAGCTTGAACGAGACGCCGCGCAGGAGCGGCTCGCCGGCCATGTCCTTGCCGAGGTCGGATGCGATCACGACTGCCACGGCTAAGCATGGTAGGTGGGTAGTCTGAGGGTTCGTGACTCGACCGACCTGGCCCCCCGACCCCCCAACCAGCCTCCTGCCGGCGCGCACCGTGGCCGTTCCCGGCCGGGGCGAGTTCTTCCTGCGCGACAGTGGTGGCGACGGGCGAGCAGTGCTCCTCCTGCACGGCTGGATGGCCACCGCCGATCTGAACTGGTGGGGAGCCTACGACGATCTCGTCGCTGCCGGCCACCGCGTGATCGCACTCGACCACCGCGGCCATGGCCGCGGGCTGCGCCCGCTCGTGCCCTTCCGCCTGAAGGACTGCGCAGACGACGCCGCCGCGGTTGTCCGCGCGCTCGGGCTGAGCTCAGTGCTCGTGGTCGGCTACTCGATGGGCGGCGCGATCGCCCAGCTCGTGGCCCGGGACCACGACGATCTCGTGGCCGGCCTGGTGCTGAGCGGCACGGCGATGCACTGGCAGGATCCCCGCACGCAGCGGGCGTTCAAGGCCCTAGGGGCGCTCGGGCTCTCGCTCTCGCTCGCCCCCCGGCTGACCTACCGGCTGGGCTTTCGCCGCGCCGGCATCCCCGACTCGCCGCGCCGCGCCTGGCTTCAGTCCGAGCTCATGCGACACGCCGCGCAGGACATCGCCGAGGCCGGGCGTGAGCTCGGCCGGTTCGACTCACGGCCATGGGTCGGCCAGCTGCGCGCGCCGGTGGCGATGGTGCTCACGACCCGCGACGAGCTGGTGGCCCCGCGCAAGCAGCGCGACCTCGCCGCGGCGGCAGGCGCACGGGTGTTCGAGGTCGACCTCATGCACCTCGAGCTGGGCGAGCGGGCCAGGCTGTACAACCCGGCGCTGCTGGCCGCACTGAAAGCCCTCACGCCGGCCCGAGACGCAGCGGCGGCCTGACCGTAGTTGAGATACGCTTGCGGCGATGCGCGTAAGACGCCTCTTCGCCGTCCTCGTGTGCGCCCTCTCCGGCCTGCTGCTGGCCGCCCCGGCCGCACTGGCGCACGGCAGCGGCGGTGGTCAGGGCTGGTACGGCGTCACCAACGACCTGACGATCACGAACGCGATGTTCCTGGTCATCCTGTTCTTCCCCACGATCATCGTGCTCTTCTCGTTGATCCAGTGGCGGCTGGACAAGCGCAAGCACGCCCGGCTCGACGCCGCCAAGCGGCGCGCGGCCAACGCCGACTGGCGCGGCGGTTGGTAGCCGGGGAGACGCTGGGCGTCTCCCTTAGAGCTTGAAGACCTCGATCAGCCGGCGCTCGTGCTCGGCCTCGATCCGGGCGACCACCTCGATGTGCTTCTCCAGGCCCGAGCCGCGCAGCTTCTCGGCCAGCAGCTCGTCGACCTGGAAGATCCCGGCGCTGTTCGACATGCTGATCTCGACCCGCACGGAGCGGTCCTCTCCGGGCCCGATCTTCACCTCGTCGATCGCGTAGGCCGAAACCGAGTGGATGTTGTAGTGACCGGACTCGAACCCGACTCGTGAGCGACCGCGGGCCATGTCGAGCGCGTCGGCCACGCGGACGATCCCGGCCTCGATGGTGAACGGCCGCCCGGCCGAGCGGTGGCCGATGATCGCATGCAGAGCCTCGGAGACGATGATCGTGCGCTCCGGCTCCTCGTAGGCGCTGCTCAGCAGGGCGCCGAGCTTGTCGGCGGTCAGGAACAGGCTGTAGCGCTCGTGATCCTCGCGGTGGATCGACATCCCCACGCAATGCAGCAGACAGCCGGCAGCGATCACGACCTCGGCGTCACGCTCGCTGAGCCCAAAGTCAGTCGTCAGGCTGGGGACGACCCCGCGCCTGAACAGCAGCCGCGCCAGTCGCAGGGCAATGTTCAGCACGATCTGGATGTGCACCCACGAGTGGTCGCTCATCCCCAGCCGGCGCGAGGCGTTGATCGCAGACACGTGCCACCACGCCTTGACCTGGTCGTCGCCGTTGACGGCCTCCAGGAGCCGCTCGAGCCGCCGGTTGCCGCGGGTCGGCGCGCGCACGTGCATCTCGGCCAGGACCTCGCGGGGCGGCCGAGGTGGCTCGAGCGCCGGCAGCTGCGGATCGCGCTCAGGCACGAGCCAGCTCCATCAGCACCCCTTCGCGCAGCCCACCGCCGACGAGCTCGAGGGGGACTCCGAAGCGCTCATGCACGGCCTCGAGGATTAGCAGGCCGGCCGGCAGCAGGCGCACGCGCTCGGCGTCCAGGCCCGTGCGGCCGGCGACGACCCTGGCCTCACCGCCGCGCAGCAGCTCCATCGCAGCCAGAAAGGCCGGCCGATCGAGCCGCGGGCCGGCCAGGCGTTGCAGGGAGGCCGCGCTCCCGCCGACGGCGACCGCGGCTGCCGGACGCGGGACCTGCAGTCCGGCGAGGGACTGCTCGATGCGCTCGCGGGCATCCGCGAGCTCGATGGCCGAGGGCGGATCGGAGCGGAAGCATGCGTCGGCCAGGTCGCCCGAGCCAAGCTCGAGCGACGCTGACCACTGGATCGTGTCCGGCCCGGTGCCCACGATCAGCTCCGAGGAGCCACCGCCCACATCGGCCACGCCGAGCTCGGCGGCGAGGGTCCCGGCCACGGCGGCGGCGCCACACGCCCCGATGAAGGCCAGCCGTGCCTCCTCGTCCTCGGACAGGATCCGCAGCCGCAGGCCGCACCCGCGCTCCAGGGCCGCCGCGAGCTCCCTCCCGTTGGCCGCCCGTCGCACCGCCGCCGTCGCGACGGCCACGACCTGCTCGGCTCCGGACGCCCGGGCGCGCTCGAGCTGCGAGGAGACGACCGAGACGACCTCGGCCAGCTTCTCGGCTGAGAGCGTGCCGTCGGCCTGCCGGCCCTGCCGGATGTGCGTGAAGGCCCGCTCCTGCTCGACGTGCTCGAGGCGGCCGTCGATCGTGTCCGCCACCAGCAACCGCGTCGTGTTCGAGCCGATGTCGATGCATGCCCGCCGCACGCCCGACAACGCTACAGGCGCGCGTCGGCGGCCGGCTCGTGGAATCCCATGCGTTCACGCAGCAGCCACCAGATCGCGATCGTCACCGCGAACGCTCCGGCCGAGCCGACGGCCAGCGCGAAGCGCGGGCTCGCGATCGCCGTGAGGGCTCCGCCGAGGATGATCCCGGTCCCAGGAACGACCTGCTCGACAGCGCCGACGAAGCTCATCACGAGCGCCATCCACTGCGAGTCGGTCTGCTCCTGGATCGCCGTCCGCGCGGCCACCTGGCCCACCACCACGCCGATCCCAGCGATGCCGGCGGCCGCCACCGCCACGGCAAGCGTGGGCGCGGCGGCCATGCCCCCGAAGCCGATCGCGATCGTGACCGCGCCGAGGGCCATGAGCGCCCGGGCCGGGGCGCTGCGCCAGCGGGCATAGATCGCGCTGCCGGCGATCGAACCGGCGCCCCAGGCGGACAGCAGCGCGCCGTACCCACCCGCGCCTGCGTGCAGGGTGTGCTGGGCATAGACGACCTCGACCGGTATCGAGATCGTGAAGAAGATCAGCCCCGAGGCGTGCAGCCCCAAGAGAACCCGCGTCGCGCGATGGCCGCGCGTGTAGGTCAGGGCGGCGCGCACCCGCCCGCGAGCTGGCTGCTCGGCCGGGACGTCGGGGGCCGGCAGCCGCGCGCTCGACAGCAGAACAACCGATATCGAGGCGAACACCCCGACGTTGACCAGCAGAGCGAGACTCGTCCCCCCGAGTGCGACGACGGCGCCCGCGATCGCCGGGCCGAGCAGATAGGTGAGCGAGAACGCGACGTTGACGACCGCGTTACCTTCGCGCAGCAGACCGAGCGGCGAGGTGGCGGATGCCACCGCGGCGCGGGCGATCGGGCGGGCCGTCAGCGCGAGCGCGCCGTCCAGCAGCGTGATTGCCAGCACCGGGGCCAGCGTGAAATGGCGGGTCAGCGCGGCCAGCAGCGCGTACAGCACCGCCTCGCCCCCATAAAGGGCCGGCAGGACGAGGCGCACGGGCCGGCGGTCCAGGCGTGCCACGATCGCCGGCGCCAGGAACGCCGGTACGAACATCGAGCAGACGTAGAAGGCGGCGGCGCCGATCGCGCTGCCGGTGCGCCGGTAGACCAGGTAGGACAGCGCGAGCGTTCCGAACGACCAGGCGAGCTCGTTCAGCGTGTACGCGGCCAGCAGTCGCCGGAACGCCGCGACGCGTAGAACCCCTTTCACGGCGCGCAACTATGCCACCCACGCCGCGCTGGCATCATGGCCACGTGAGCGACCTGGCGATCGAGGTTCACGATCTTCACAAGACCTACGGAGACTTCGAGGCCGTGCGGGGGATCGAATTCGACGTCCGCCGCGGCGAGGTGTTCGGATTGCTCGGGCCCAACGGCGCCGGGAAGACGACCACGGTCGAGATCCTCGAGGGTTACCGGCAGCGCACCGGCGGCACGGTCAAGGTGCTCGGGTTCGATCCCGGCGAGCGCCCGCGCGCGCTGCGGGCCCGGGTCGGCATCGTGCTCCAGAGCACCGGGCTGTACCGCCACATCAGGGTGCGGGAGGCGCTCGAGCACTTCGCGGCGTTGTACCCCCACCCCCGGTCGGTGGATGAGGTCATCGCCTTGACGGGGCTCGAAGGGAAGGAGAAGGCCACGGCCCGCACACTGTCGGGTGGCCAGCTGCGGCGCCTGGACCTGGCCCTGGCGCTCGTCGGCGACCCCGAGCTGATCTTCCTGGACGAGCCGACCACCGGCTTTGACCCGGCCGCCCGCCGTAACGCCTGGGGAACGATCCAGTCGCTCAAGGAGCTCGGCAAGACCGTGCTGCTCACCACGCATTACCTGGATGAGGCACAGGCTCTCGCTGACCGTGTCGCGATCATCAAGGACGGCCGGATCATCGTCGAGGGCGCCCCTCAGGACCTCGGGTCGACGGGGGGCACGGCCCCGTACAGGATCTCCTACCGCAATGGCGGCGGCACGCTGGTGCAGAAGGAGACCGACGATCCGACGACGCTCCTGCATGAGCTCACTGCGGACGCGCTCGCCCGGGGCCAGCGACTCGACGCACTGAGCGTGACCCGGCCCACGCTCGAGGACGTCTACCTGGAGCTGACCGCGGCCGACTCTGAGGGCGTCGGTGGCTGACGCGATCGCCATGGCCTGGCGCCAGTACCGGCTGGAGCGCCGCCTGTTCTGGCGTAACCCGAGCGCCGCCTTCTTCAACTTCCTGCTGCCGCTGCTGTTCCTGGGCTTCTTCGGCGCCATCTTCCACGGCAACCAGCACGACCTGAACGTGATCGTGCCCGGCATCGCCGGGATGAGCGTGATGTCGACGACGTTCTCCGCCCTGGCCTTCAACATGACCTTCCTGCGCGAGCAGGGGGTGCTCAAGCGCATGCGCGGCACGCCGATGCCGAGCGGTTCCTACCTGGCGGGGATCGCAGCCAACGCGGTGACGAACACGGCCGTGCAGATCGCGATCATCACCGTGGCCGGGCGGCTGCTGTTCGGGACCGGCTGGCCCAAGGACCTGCCGGAGCTCGTGCTGTTCGTGGCCGCCGGCGTGCTCTGCTTCGCCTCGCTCGGCGTCGCGCTGTCGCATGCGATCCCGAACTTCGACTCCGCCCCGGCCTACGTCAACGCCGTGTTCCTGCCCGTGATCTTCATCTCGGGCGTGTTCTACGACGCCGCCAAGGCGCCTGGCTTTCTGCGCGGGATCGCTCAGGCGCTCCCGCTGAAGCACGTGATCGACGGGCTCTCGGCAGCGATGGTGAACGGGACGGGGATCGGCTCCCACATAACGGCGCTGGGAGTGATCGCCGCCTGGTCGGTGCTCGGTGTGGCGTTGGCGATCCGCGGCTTCAGCTGGGAGACGAAGCGCTGAGCGCGCTCGCCGTGCTCTACGACGTCCACGGCAACCTGCTCGCGCTGGACGCGGTTCTGGATGATGCTCGCGCGGACCGGTATCTCCTCGGCGGCGACTACGCGCTCTTCGGTCCGTGGCCGGCGGAGACCGTGGCCCGGCTGCGTGAGCTCGAGAACGCGACCTGGATCCGGGGCAACGTCGACCGCTGGACCGCCGACGGCGTCGATGACGAGAAGACGCTGGGCGCCATCGAGGATTGCCGGCGCGAGCTCGCGCCGGAGGTGGTGGCCGAGCTGGGCGCGCTCCCCGAGCAGGTCGTGCTCGATGGCGTGCGCTATTGCCACGCCTCGCCCCTGTCGGACATGCGGGGGTTTGCTCCCGCCGCCAGTCCCGAGGATGCCGAGCTCCTGGCGGGCGCCAACGAGCGGCGGGTCGTCTTCGGCCACACCCACCTCGCCTTCGCGCGCACCGGCCCGGGCGGGATCGAGCTGGTCAACCCGGGCAGCGTCGGCCAGCCCTGGGATGGCGATCAGCGGGCGGCATATGCCCTCGTGCACGACGACGGGCGCCTCGAGCTCCGGCGCGTGGCCTACGACCACGCGCGTGCCGCGGCAGCGTGCCGGGAGCGCTTCGGCGACGCCGAGTGGGCCTTGCGCAGCGAGCGGCGGCTCCTGAGCGCCCGGATGTGAAGGCGCTCGCCGATGAGCTCTGGCTGCTCGATGGGTGGCCGCGATACGCAATCAACGTCTACTTGCTCGGCGACGTGCTGGTCGACGCCGCCACCCGACTCGCGGGCCGGCGCATCCTCAGACAGCTGGAGGGCCACGACGTCGGCACCCACGTGATCACCCACGCCCACCCCGACCACCAGGGGGCGAGCCACGAGGTGTGCGCCGCGCTCGGCATCCCGCTCTGGTGCGGCGAGCTCGACGCGCCGGCGATGGAGGACGGGCGGATCGGCGGACGCCAGCCCAACCACCCGATCAACCGCCTGATCGCCCGCGCCTGGGCCGGCCCACCCCACCCGGTCGCCCGCCGGCTGCACGAGGGCGACGAGATCCACGGCTTTCGGGTGCTCGACACCCCCGGACACTCGGTCGGGCACATATCCCTCTGGCGGGGGTCCGACCGCACTCTGATCTGCGGCGACGTGTTCACGAACATCGACACGGCCACGGGACTGCCGGGCCTGCACGAGCCGAAGCGCTACTTCAGCCCCGATCCGGCCCGTAACCGCGAGTCGATGCGCCGCCTGGCCGCCCTCGAGCCCGCGCTGGTGTGCTTCGGACACGGCCGTCCGCTGCGGGATCCGGGCAAGCTGGCGGCCTTCACGGCCGGCCTGCCGCCCGGCTGAACGCTCGCGCCTGCCATCCTCTGCATGGTGTCTCGCTCGGCGATCCGTTCCTATTCCCATCGAGATTTCCCGCTGCAGCGGCTGCTGGCTTCCAAGCGCGCCACGGTCTCGGTCTGCCTTCCGGCCCGCAACGAGGCGCGAACGATCGGGCGCATCCTGAGCGCGCTCGCGCCGCTCGCCCAGCAGGGGCTCGTGGACCAGCTCGTCGTGGTCGATAACTCAACCGATGGGACGGGTGAGATCGCCGCGGAGCTCGGTGCCGAGGTCTATGACCAGGAGGAGCTGCTGCCCGAGATCGGGCCGGTGCTGGGCAAGGGCGATGCGATGTGGCGCGCGCTCGAGGTGCTGAGCGGCGAGGTGATCTGCTTCCTGGATGCCGACTCCGAGGAGTTCGGCGACCATTTCGCGTGCGGCCTGCTGGGTCCGCTCATCACCGATCCGGGGATCTCCTTCGTCAAGGGCTACTACCGGCGCCCGTTCCGGGTCGGCGACACCACCTACCCCGAGGGCGGCGGGCGCGTGACCGAGCTGACCGCCCGGCCGCTGCTGGACCTGTTCTATCCCGAGCTGGCGGCGGTGCGCCAGCCGCTCGCCGGCGAGATCGCCGCCCGTCGCGAGCTTCTCGAGCGGCTGCCGTTCGTGACCGGCTACGGCGTCGATATCGCGCTCCTGCTCGACGCCTGCGCCGAGGCGGGGCTCGACAGCCTCGCCCAGGTCGACCTCGACGTCCGCCAGAACGCCCACCAGTCACTCGAGGACCTCGGACCTATGGCCCGCGCCGTGCTGCACGCCGTGGCCAGCCGGCTGCTACGCGAGGGCCGGCTCAGCGATCCGTTCTCGGCCTCGGTGATGAGCCTGGCCGGCGAGGCCGGGCCGTCCCACCAGCTGCCGGTGGAGCGTCCGCCGGCGGCGAGCCTGCGCGCCGCGGCGTAGTCGTGTGCTGAACTTTCGGTTGATCATGCGATCCCTCGTGGTGCTGGCAGTGCTCCTCGCCGCGCTCGGAATCGCGGGCTGCGGCTCCTCGGTCCCCGGCACGGCCGTGGCCGCCGGCAACACCGCGGCGGGCGGGGCCGTCGGCCCGGTGGGCGTGCGCGCGCACCCTCAGGTGATCGAACCCCAGGCCGGGGCCGCCGCACAGGTGGAGACTCCCAGCGACCCGATCGGTGACCCGAATGCCCATGCGCAGTCGCTCGCGCAGGTCAAGCAGGACCTCAAGATCGTCGCCGAGCTGAACTCACTCGGTTCCGGCCAGGGCTTCGTGTTCCCGATCGCGCCGTTCTCCGCGGTCGCCCCGCCGGCCACGTGGTCACCGGACATGGGCGTCGACATCTCGACCAACGGCCGGGCGTGCGGCAATAACGCGGTGCTGCTGGCCGTGACCAACGGCGTGATCGTGCAGGAGGGAATCCAGGGCTTCGGGCCCTACGCGCCGGTGGAGCGGGTCGCGGGCGGTCCTCTCAACGGGCGCTACATCTACTACGGCCACGCCGCTCCGGACATCGTGCCCGTGGGCGCGGTGGTCCAGGCAGGGCAGCCGATCGCCGAGGTCGGCTGCGGGATCGTCGGCATCTCGACCGGGCCGCACCTGGAGATCGGCATCAGTTCGGTGAACGGGCCCGTGTGCTGCCCCGGCTACCAGCAGACCTCGCCCGCGATGCTGAACCTGCTCTCGCGCTTGTACTCCGCCGGCACGGGGCAGTGATACACCCGAGCATGGCCCTCGGCACGCAGCGTCTTGGCGATCGCGAAACAGACGATGGATCCTTCAGGCGGGCCCC
>DATGJM010000179.1:0-2486 GCA_035295205.1 Solirubrobacteraceae bacterium
GAAGCTGGCCCGGGTGCTGATCGACTCGGGCGATTGAGCTCCTACCCCCGCGCGAACCCCCGGGCGGCATCTGCCAGCTCCCGCTGGGCGAGCACCCGGTCCACGAGCCCGTAGCCGACCGCGTCCTCGCCGCTGAAGAAGCGGTCGCGCTCCATGTCGGCGTGCACGCGCTCGATCGACTGGCCGGTGTGCTTGGCGTAGATCGCGTCGACGCGCTCGCGCAGCGCGAGCACCTCGCGGGCGTGGATCTCAATGTCGGTCGACTGGCCCTGGAAGCCGCCCGAGGGCTGGTGGATCAGGATCCGGCTGTTCGGCAGCGCCATCCGCTTGCCGGGCGCGCCGCCCGCCAGCAGCAGCGAGCCCATGGACATCGCGATCCCGTAGCAGGTCGTCGCCACATCGGGCCGGATGAACTGCATCGTGTCGTAGATCGCGAGGCCCGCGTAGATCGACCCGCCGGGCGAGTTGATGTAGAGGTGGATGTCCTTGTCGGGGTCGTCGGACTCGAGGTGGACCATCTGGGCGACGATCAGGTTCGCCGTGTCCTCGTTGACCTCCCCTCCGAGGAAGATGACGCGGTCGTTGAGCAGCCGGGAGTAGATGTCGAACGAGCGCTCGCCGCGAGCGGTCTGCTCGATGACCATGGGAATGACTGTCATTGGATGGCCTCCTGTGGTGCTAAGGTGCAACCTATTGGTTGCGCTAACCGTAGCAGAACGTGCAACTTATTGGTTGCGCATCGCGAGATATTCGAGGAGGGCGTGATGGACGACCGTGTGCAGCGTGAGATCTGGCTCGACGCCACCGCGGACGAGGTCTGGGAGGCCGTGACCGAGGACGGCTGGTTGGCCGAGGAGGCCAGGCTCGAGCTCTGGCCCGGCGGCGAGGCCTGGTTCCGCTGCGAGGACGGCGAGCGCTCGGGATGGGTCGAGGAGGCGCTCGCCCCCGGGGAGACGGGCCGCGAGGGCCGGCTCACATTCTGGTGGGCGGCCGACGACGAGCCCGCAAGCCGGGTCGAGCTCACGATCCTCGAGCGCGATGCCCGCACGCGGGTGCGCGTCGTCGAGGAGCGCCCGCTCGAGATCCTCGACCTCGTCGGGATCCCGATGTCCCGCACCGGCGGGCGCTTCTACGGGCCCGCGCTGATCGCCGCCTGATGGACTCCGCCGATCGCACGGACGCCGTCTTCGGCGCCCTCTCCGATCCCACTCGCCGGCGGCTCCTGTCGGCGGTGGCCGAGCATCCCCAGATGACGGCGACGGAGCTGGCGGCCGGGCTACCGATCACCCGCCAGGCCGTGGTCAAGCACCTGAGCGCGCTGGCCGACGCCGGGCTGCTCGATCGCGAGCGTTCCGGACGCGAGGTGCGCTACCGGATGACCCCCGAGCCGCTCTCGGAGGCTGTCTCGTGGATCGCCGAGGTCGGCGGCCGGTGGGACGACCGGCTGGCGGCGCTGGGGCGGAGGTTTCCGGATGCGCGCTAGGGCGGTCATTATGCAGAACTCCGTTACGTTGACCTACGTAACGTTGATCGGCATATCAGTTGATATGTAGATCGCTATAATCTACTGCGTGGCCGCGAAGTCGCCGACGAATCCGTTCCGGTTCGGCTCGCTGGCGCTCGACGACGCCTTCGCCGATCGCCAGCGGGAGCTCGCCGAGATCAAGGCCGACGCGCTGGCAGGGCAGGACATAGCGCTGTTCGCGCCCCGGCGGCTCGGGAAGTCCTCGCTGGTCTGGCGGGCCTCGCAGCAGCTCGTCCGCGCCCGGGCGCTGGTCGCGCACGTCGACCTGATGACCACGCCCACGCTCTCGCGCTTCGCCGAGAAGCTCGCCCAGACGATCCACGAGGACATCGCCTCTCCCCTGTTCCGCGCCCGCGAGCGCCTGCGCGTGTTCCAGGGCCTGCGGGTCTCACCGACGGTGAACGTGGACCCCGAGGACGCGTCGATCAGCTTCGGGTTCAGCGCCGGAGCCGGGAGCGCCGACCTGGCCGCGACGATCGAGCGCCTGCTCGAGCTGCCTGGCCAGCTCGCGGGCGAACGCGGGCGCAACGTCGTCCTGATCCTGGACGAGTTCCAGGAGGTGACCGAGCTCGACCCCTCGCTGCCCCGCCTGATGCGCGCGGTGTTCCAGCGTCAGCCCGAGGTCTCGCACGTGTACCTCGGCAGCCACCGGCACGCGATGGAGCGCATCTTCAACGACGAGAACGAGCCCTTCTGGCGAAGCGCCAAGCGGATGGAGCTCGGTCTGATCGACCCCGATCTGTTCCTTCCCTTCCTGATCCGCCGGTTTGCATCCACCGGCAAGCAGCTGGCCGCGCAGGCCGCGGACCGGCTGCTCGAGATCACCGGCGGCCATCCGTACGCCACCCAGGAGCTCTCCTACTTCGTCTGGCAGCGAGCCGCTCGTCAGGCGATGGTCGCGGATGTCGAGTCCGCGCTGGTGGATGTGCTCAGAGCCGAGGACGCGCACTTCACGAACGTG
>DATGJM010000180.1:0-6425 GCA_035295205.1 Solirubrobacteraceae bacterium
CGCTCACGCTCACGCTCGCGTGGCCGCCGTCGCGCCGGCGGTAGCGCCGTTCGGACTCGACCAGCGCTCCGTCGGACCCGCGGCGGGCCAGCTCGACGACGTTCTCGGCCTCCCCGAGCTCGGCGAGCGTCAGCCGGCGCAGCGCCGGCTCGCTGTAGCCGAGCAGGCGGCAAAGGGCCGGGTTGGCCTGCAGGAGCCGTCCATCGAAGCCTGCGACGAGCGCGATCCCGACCGGGGCGTCGGCCAGAAGCGCGAACAGATCGGCCAGCCGAGCGCTGTTCTCACGCCGCCACCGCGAGGTGACGGCCGCCGCCCTGTGAGGCTCGTCGCCCATGTTGTCCACGCCAACTCAGTCGCCGGTACTCGTCCACCCGGTAAACGCGCGAGTCACGTTAGGGTTAGGTCCAATGCCCCGAATCCCGACCAACATCGCCGAGCATGTCGGTCGGACGCCGATGGTGCAGCTGACGCGGATCGCCGGCGACACCGGGGCCGAGGTGTTCGCCAAGCTCGAGTCGTTCAACCCGGGGGGAAGCGTCAAGGACCGGATCGGCGTCTCGATGATCGAGGCCGCCGAGCGCGAGGGCCGGATCGAGCCGGGTCGCACGACCGTGGTCGAGGCCACCAGCGGCAACACCGGCATCGCGCTGGCGTTCGTCTGCGCGGCCAAGGGCTACGACCTGATCCTCACGCTGCCCCAGGGGATGAGCCGGGAGCGCGAAGGGCTGCTGCGCCTGTACGGGGCGCGCGTGGAGGTCACGGAGTCGCTGGGGGGGATGACCGAGGCTGTGCAGGCAGCCCGCGCACTGGCCACGCGCGACGACGTGTTCCTGCCCGACCAGTTCTCGAACCCCGCCAACCCGGAGGCTCACCGGCGCGCGACCGGCCCGGAGATCTGGGAGGCGCTCGACGGGCGCGTCGACGCCTTCATCGCCGGCGTGGGCACGGGCGGGACGATCACCGGCGTGGGGGAGGTGCTCAAGGCGAGGAACCCGGGGTGCCTGGTGATCGGGGTCGAGCCGAAGAGCTCCGCCGTGCTCTCGGGAGGCCGACCCGGGCCGCACAAGATCCAGGGAATCGGCGCGGGCTTCGTGCCCGAGGTGCTGAACCGCGAGATCGTCGACGAGGTGATCGGAGTCGACGACGAGGACGCGATCGAGACTGCTCGGCTGCTCAGCCGCCGCGAGGGTGTGCTGGCCGGGATCTCGGCCGGGGCTGCGGTGTGGGCGGCGCTCGAGGTGGGGCGCCGTCCGGAGCTGCGCGGCAAGCGGATCGTCACCGTGCTGCCGGACTCGGGCGAGCGCTACGTGTCCACGCCGTTTTTCGCGCCATAGCCGGCGGTGCATGCACCGCCGGCCCGGACCGTGCATGCACGGTCCGGCGGGGGCCCGCATGCGGGCCCCCGTACCATGTGAACATGGGGCTGATTCGCCGCACCGCCGCCGAGATCCGCTGCGACATCTCCGCCGCGCGCAGCCGGGACCCCGCGGCCGCCGGCGTGAGCCCGGTCGAGATCCTGGCCACCTGGCCCGGGGTCCACGCGATCCTCGCTCACCGCGTCGCCCACGCCCTGTTCGGCGCCGGCGTGCCGCTGCTGCCGCGCGCGATCGCGGCCTTCAGCCGCGCGGTGACCGGCATCGAGATCCACCCCGCGGTCAAGATCGGCGAGAGCTTCTTCATCGACCACGGCATGGGCGTCGTGATCGGCGAGACCGCGGAGATCGGAGACAACGTCACGCTCTACCAGGGCGTCACCCTGGGCGGCACGGGCTTCGCGACGGGCAAGCGCCATCCGACCGTCGAGGACAACGTCACGATCGGCTCCGGCGCCAAGCTGCTCGGCCCGATCACCGTCGGTCACGGCGCCAAGATCGGCGCCAACAGCGTCGTCATTCACGACGTGCCGCCGAACTCGACCGTGGTCGGCAACCCCGGCCATCCGGTGCGCATCGAGGGTCGCCGCCCCGAGGGCCCGGACGCCGACTGGGTCCACCTGCCCGACCCGATCGCCGATGCGATCAAGGGGCTGGCGTCTCGCATCTCAGCGCTGGAGACGCAGACCGACGGCGCGTCCCAGGCCGAGGTGCACGAGCTGCGCGCCCGCCAGAGCGGGCCTAACCCTGCGGGGGGCTGAGCGCCGCGGGCGGACGGTCGGGCTGGGGCTCCTGCTGGTCGGGGAAGTTCAGGCGCGTGCGCACGAGGTACAGCGGGCGGCCCTTCACCTCGTCGTAGATCCGGCCCACGTACTCGCCGATGATGCCCAGCGAGATCAGCTGGATCCCGCCCAGCAAGAGGATCGCGATCGTGATCGAGCCGAAGCCCGGCAGGTAGGACCCGACCAGCCGCAGGACCACCACGACCGGGATCGCGACGAAGGCCACGCCGGAGCACAGGAACCCCAGCAGCATCGCGAGCTGCAGCGGCCGGTGCGAGAACGACGAGATCGCGTCGATCGAGAACTTCAGCATCTTCGGCAGCGTGTACTTCGTCTTCCCGGCGTAGCGGGGATCGCGCTTGTAGGGCACCGCGGCCTGGCGGTAGCCCACCCATACCGTCATCCCGCGCAGGAAGCGGTTGCGCTCGCGCATCGAGAGCAGCGCGTCGAGCGGCCGGCGGTCGAGCAGGCGATAGTCCCCCGAGTTGTGCTGGAGCTCGACCTGGGCCAGCTTGTCGAACAGGGTGTAGAACCAGCGGGCGGTGGCGAGCTTGAAGCGCGACTCGCCCTCGCGCTCCTCGCGCACCGCGTAGACGACGTCGCAGCCGGCGCGCCAGTGATCGAGCATCCGCAGGATCAGCTCCGGCGGATCCTGCAGGTCGGAGTCGAGCATCACCACCGCGTCCCCGCGCGCGTGATCAAGCCCGGCCGTCAATGCGGTCTGGTGGCCGAAGTTGCGCGACAGGTAGACCACCCGCACGCGTGGGTCTCCGGCCGCCAGCTGGTCGAGCACGATCGGCGTGCGGTCGCTCGAGCCGTCGTCGACGAGCACGAGCTCGAACGGCAGGCCCTCGAGCGCAGAGGTCACGCGCGTGTAGAACGCCTCGATAAGGAGCTCCTCGTTGTAGACCGGCGCGACCACGCTCAGCAGCTTCAGCGTGCGGGTGACGTTCGCGTCGTAGCCGGGAGCGGACTCGAAGGGCTCTGGTCCCTCATGGGTTGTCATAGGCCTATTCCGTATATGTGGGGGATGTATCCAAGCAGGGTGACGCCGAGCACCACCCCGGTAAGCGCCAGCGAGGCGCGGACGATCCGGCGGTCCGAAGCGAGCGCGGCCAGCGGCATCAGCCAGGCGACGTACCACGGCAGCAACGAGCTGGCCGTCACGAGCATCGCGGCGGTGGCCCAGGCGGCCCCGTCGATCCAGTCGAGCTCGCCGCGCCACACCCGGCGCAGGAGCCAGGCGAACACCACCACGAACACGCCGCCGAGCAGGATGCCGGTGAGATGGCCGATCGTGCCGAGGCCGAGGCGCGTGGAGATGAAGCCGGGGATGCTGTGCCAGTCACCCATCGCCTGCGCGTGGCGAAGCGTGCTCAGCAGATGCAGCGATCCGGTGCCGAACATGCTGAAGGCCAGGGCGGCGGTGGCCACGGCAGCCAGGATCCCGCCCGTGATGAGCTCGCGCCGGCGCCGGCGCGTGAGCGGGTCGCTGACCGAGGCCAGCGCGAACGGCCCCAGCAGGCCGCCGGTGAGCTTGATCGCGCTCGCGAGCGCGATCGACGCGCCGCCGGCGCGGTCGCGGTGGCGCAGCAGGAAGTAGACGCCGGCCATCACCAGGGCCAGCATCAGAAGGTCGTTGTGCCCGCCGCCGACGCCGTAGACCACCAGCAGCGGGTTCAGGCCGACGAGCGCAACCGCCCGGATCGGGTCGAGCCCGCGCAGCCGGGCCGTCTGCCAGGTGAGCGCGATCACGACGAGGCTCGAGACCGCGGCGATGCCCTTGTAGGCCAGGACCCCGGCCGCGATCGACAGCGGTGCGAGCAGCGCGCTGAGCGCGGTGAACACCGGGCCGTAGGCCGAGGGCATGTTCACCCACTTGGACTCGATGAACTGGTAGATCGGGTCGAGCGCGAACGCATGCGGCCCGTGCAGGTAGGGGTTGGCGCCGTACTGGGCGAACATCCTGGCGTAGGCCTGGTAGCTGAACACGTCGCTCGAGACCAGCGGCGGGGCGAGCAGCACGAGCGCGTGCAGCGCGATGATGGTCCCGATCACAGCGCGCGCCGACAGGAGGGTGGCGTGGCGGACCGCCACGACGTAGGCGACGAACATCAGCGCGAGCACGGCGATCAGAGCGCCCGACCCAAGCCCGGGGCCGACGCTGCCGAACGCGCCCGCGAGCTGGGCCGGAACCCAGAGCCTGACCGGCTCGGGGAGCAGCAGGTGGGTCTGAGCCGCGCACACGCAGACGACGAGGACCGTCAGCGTGAGTCCGCCGAGCGCGAACAGCCCCGACCGGCTGCGCGAGGTCCGGTCCTGGAGCTCGAGCGCCTCGGGTGCGAACTCGACCGCGCCGTTGCGAGTGGCGGCGAGCGGGGCGTTCAGGGTGCTCATCGACAACAGAGTGCCTGCGCGAGGAGCGCTGTGCGTTTGGGCATGGTTGTTTTCACGTTATAAGCGGCCCGCTTAAGCGGATACTTATCGGACGGGAAGAGGTGGGGCTCATGTTGCGGCCCCGGCGCTGCGAGCGCCGGCGCTTCGGGCGATCGCGGCCGCTGCATCGCGACGCATCGTCGGCACCGCGCGCATGGCCTCGATTGCGATCCGGGCGGACATCTTGCTCGTTCCCGCTGCGCGGTCCCGGAAAACGATCGGGATCTCGCGCACGCGAAATCCGGCCAGAAGTGTTCGGTAGGTGACTTCGATCTGAAACACGTAGCCCTCGGCGCGGACCGAGTCGAGCTCGATGCCTTCCAGGACCTCTCTCCGGATGCACTTGAAGCCGCCGGTGAGGTCGTGGATGCCCACGCCGAGGATCATTCGCGCGTACAGGCCCCCGCCGCGGCTGATCAGCCGCCGCAGCAGCCCCCAGTCCTGGACGCCGCCGCCCTTGACGTAGCGCGATCCGAGCACGAGGTCGGCGTCCTCGGCGGCGGCGACGAGCTGCGGCAGATAGCTCGGGTCGTGGGAGAAGTCGGCGTCCATCTCGATCAGGAGCTCGGCGCCGTCCTGGAGGGCATGCTTGAAGCCCTCGCGGTAGGCGCTGCCGAGGCCCGCCTTGCCCGCGCGGTGCAGGACCTCGAGGTAGCTGGCGTTGGCGGCCAGGCGATCGGCGAGCTGGCCGGTGCCGTCGGGCGAGCCGTCGTCGACGATCAGGATCCGGTAGTCGCCCGGGATTGAACGCTCGAGCTCAGCCGCGGCCGCGGGGACGATGCGCTCGACGTTGTCGGCCTCGTTGTAGGTGGGGATGACGACCCAGACGCGCGCTGGCATGGTCGCTGGAGCCTACGGATCGGCGCGGGCGAAGGCGGTATCCACGCGCGCGCGTGTAGGGGCGGGCGGGCGCTGTGCGGGAGGGCGTGGGCGGCGCATCGTGCGCCGCCGCTGCCCTGTCCCCGTGGCGGGCGCCTCTCTGCGCCCGCCTCAGCTGCCTCAGCGCCGCACGTAGGCGACGCGGTTCCAGCTCGGCTCGGGCGCGAGCTCGATCGGCTCGTAGTCCCGGTCGGGCTGGACGTAGACGAACATCGAGGAGTCCTCGTCGTAGCGGACGTCGAGCTCGCCCTCCTTGACGCGCTGATCGAGCCATGCGCCCCGGAAGATCAGCCGACGCAGCCAATGCACGAGCGAGCGCTCGGACGGACCGACGAGCTGCGGCCAGCAGTCGTTGACGTGCTCGCCCAGGGCTGAAGCCGGCTCGGCCACCTCGCCGTTGACGACGAGGTTGATCAGGTCTTCCGCTTCGTCCTCCTCGACGGTGCCCTCCAGGAAGCCGAGCTTCCGGGCGGCCTGCTCACAGCGCTCGCGGAAGTCCCGCTCGTTGAAGGTGAACCGCAGTTCCCCGTATTCGAGGACGAAGTCCTGCCCAGATGAATAGTTCCCCCTGTGGTACATGCGGCGTCGGCACCATATCGACGAATCCTGCCTGCCCGCAGCCTTTGAATGGGATGTTGCAGGGAGGGGGTGAATTCGAGGGCGCTCGGGGCTCTGAGCTATATGGAGACCCTCGCAACGGTCCTCCTCGTCGAGGACCATATCGTCACCCGAACCTTCCTGGCCGACAACCTGGCCGCCGATGGATTCGCGCTGCTTCAGGCCGGCAATTTGAGCGAAGCCCGCGAGCTGCTCGAGCGCGGCTATCCCGATCTCGCCCTGATCGACCTCACGCTCCCCGACGGGGACGGGCTCGAGCTCGTGCGGCTCGTGCGCACCGCCGACGGAGCCTGCTCGCCGATCGATCCCGACCTGCCGGTGCTCGTGCTCACAGGCC
>DATGJM010000181.1:0-10344 GCA_035295205.1 Solirubrobacteraceae bacterium
GACGGCACGCACATCTACTGGGTCAATTCCGATACGGGCACGATCGGCCGGGCGACCCTCATCGGAGGGGGCGTCGACCAGCACTTCATCCGCGGCGCCAAGGACGCCACCGGGCTGGCCCTCGGCGTCAACCGCGCCTACATCTACTGGAGCACTCGCGCCGGGACGATCGGCCGCGCGAACTACGACGGCACGGGCGTCGACAAGCACTTCATCACCGGTGCCGATCGCCCGCGCTCGGTGGCGGTCGACGCCACGCACATCTACTGGGTCAATGCCAACGGGACGATCGGACGAGCCAACCTCGATGGCACCGGCGTCGATCAGCGGTTCATCACCGGCGCGCACTTCGCCGTCGGGCTGGCGGTGGACAACCGCGGCGCGGTGGGGGCAGCCAGCGCGAGCCAATCGAGCCTGTCCGGCTTCCCGCCGCGCGCGGTGGGCACCACCAGCCCACCGCAGACCGTCACGATCACGAACACCGGCGACGGGCCGCTGAACGTGACCCAAGCCCAGGTCACCGGATCGGATCCGCACGACTTCGTGACGCCCAGCAACACGTGCCTCGGTGCGAGCGTCGCCCCTGGTGCGAGCTGCACGATCGGCGTGAGCTTCAGCCCGACCGCCACCGGCGCGCGGAACGCGACCCTCCAGCTGACCAGCAACGATCCCGCCGGCCCGCTGCTGATCCCGCTGACCGGCGGCGTCCCGTGGACCCTCTCGATCACCTCGTTCCCGCAGAACTCCACCGGCGACCCCGTGACCGTCGAGGTGAGCGCCAACAACCTCCTCGCCGGAACCTCCGACTACATCAACGTCTACGTCAACGGGACGTTCTACACCAGGTGCACCGCGAGCCCGTGCCAGCTGTCACTCTCCGCGGTGAAGCCGACCACTTTCGACGTCGCGGCCGATGTCGGCCCGGCGGGGACCAAACCGTTCAGCAAAGCCGCGCTGGCGTCGGCCCGAGCCCCGGTCTTCGTCAGCTTCATCCCGCCTCCGCCGCCGTAGGCGGCCGTCCAAGGTCAGGCTGCGGTCACGGGCCGCCGGCGAGCGACGACCCGCTCGAGCGCGGAGTCGAGCCCGAGCGCCAGCGCGCCCGTCACCACGGCGGCGTCTCCGAGCCGGGAGACCTCCAGCGCCGGGGGATACGGCAGGCGCGACGCGAGCGCCGTGCGCAGCGGCGCGAGCAGGACGTCCTCGTTCGCGCCGATCCCGCCGCCGAGCACCACCATCTGAACGTCGACGATGGCCGCGATCGCCTCGATGTAGCGCGCGATCCGTCGCACCTCCTCGTTGACGACAGCGATCGCCAGCTCGTCCCCGTGCCTGGCGGCAGCGAACACCGTCGGCGGGTCGTAGGGCGGCTCCATCGTCGTCCGATGCCCGCCATCGGCGAGCAGGGCTACCGCGCACGAGGCGATTCCACGGGCGCAGGGGTCGTCCGCGAGCGTGCCCGCGCCGACGTACTCCATCTCACCCGCGGCGCCGTTACGGCCGCGGCGGAGCTTGCCGTCGAGGATCAGGCCCGCGCCGATGCCGGAGCCGACCGACAGGTAGGCGAAGTCATCGACCCCCTGCCCCACACCACGCCAGCGCTCGCCCGTGGCGGCGAGGTTTATGTCGTTCTCGACCGCCACCTCGAGCCCGATCAGCTCCCGGATCTCTCCGACCGTGATGCCGTCGAGACCCGGCACATTGCCGAGCGCGAGCCTCTCGCCGCCCTCGATCACGCCCGGGACGCCGAGGACCGCGCCATCGATCTCACCGACGCTCACCCCCGTCGTCTGGAGGAGCTGGTCGCGAAGATCGCGAGCGCGGCGCAAGATCTCATCGGCCTGCCGGCCGCTCACGTCGATGTCGACGCGGGCACGAACCTCACCGCCCAGATCGCAAAGCGCGCCGCGCAGGAACCGCGTGCCGACGTCGAACGCCAGCACGTGAGCGGCCTCGAACGCAGGCTCGTAGAAGGTCGCGCCGAAGTGGGGATAGATGGCCTCGCTGGCCTCGCGCACGAGGCCGGCGTCGTACAACGCCTGCAGAGCCGTCGAGACGGTGGGCTTCGAGAGCCCGAGGCGGCGCGCGATCTCAGCGCGGGAGATCGGGTGCCCGAGGCGAATCCCCTCGAGCACCGCCCGCTCGTTCATCCGCTGGAGCAGCTTCGCGTTCGCTGCATGGCTGGCCACGAGCGAATTGTCTACGACGACGCCCGGCGGTTCAGGGAATGCGGATGTCGTGATGCGCGGCCGCCTGCTGGCGCTCATCGTCGCGGAGCGCGTCCTCTCGGACGGGCGTGACGATCGACCAGTGGCGGCCCACCGGGCAGTGCTGGAGCCTCCACCAGCCGAGCCGGAGCGACTTCGCCGAAGCGCCGGGAATCCAGATCGTCGTGAAGAGGTGACCCCGCCGGCAGCGCACTACGAGGTTGCCGCCCAGGCGACCGCTGCGAAGCACCGTGGCCGCGGCTTCGAGCAGCACGGCAGCGACCAGAACGACAATACGGCCACGCCTGCGGTTCACCCGACACAGTCTAGGTGTGTACGGTGAGACGAATGCGGATCGCGACGTGGAACGTCAACTCGGTCAAGCAGCGCCTGCCGCGGCTGCTGCCGTGGCTGGACCAACGCCGGCCCGACGTCGTCTGCCTGCAGGAGACCAAGCTCGCCGACGAGGCGTTCCTCGATCTCCTCGGTGATGCGCTGGCCGAGCGCGACTACGAGGTCGCGCTGCACGGCGAACCGGCGTGGAACGGGGTGGCGATCCTTTCGCGGGTGGGGCTCGAGGATGTGGTCGCCGGCATCGAGGGGGGCCCGGGGTTCCCGCACCAGGAGGCACGGGCTGTGGCCGCCACCTGTGGCGGGATCAGGGTCGTCTCGGTGTACGTGCCCAACGGGCGCGTACCCGACTCCGATCACTATCGCTACAAGCTCGCTTGGCTGGCCGCGCTGCGCGAGATGCTCGCCGCCGGCCCGCCCGCAACCGTCGTGTGCGGCGACATGAACATCGCGCCCACCGACGACGACGTCTTCAACCCCGAGGCCTACGTCGGTCAGACCCACGTGACGCCACCCGAGCGCGAGGCGCTGGCGGCGTTGGTCGACCTCGGTCTGCACGACATCGTCAGGGACCGCTGGCCGGACGAGCGGGTGTTCACCTACTGGGACTACCGAGCCGGCATGTTCCACCAGGACCTGGGGATGCGGATCGACTTGATCCTGGCCAGCGCGCCGGTGTCCGGCCGGGTGCGGGCCGCATGGGTCGACCGGCAGGCGCGCAAGGGCAGCGGCCCGAGCGACCATGCGCCGGTGATCGTCGACCTCGACGAGGCGCCAGACGGGGATATAGGCCCGGTCGTGCCGCCGCCGTCGGCCCCGGCGCCGCGGCAGAAGTCGGTCAAGCTGCCGCAGTCTGAGCTGACGCCCTAGTCGCGGGGGCGATCGCGGTCGCGCGAGGGCTGAACGCGCTTGGGCTCGCCCGGCATCTTCGGATAGTCGGGCGGGTAGGGCATGTCCCCGAGCCCCTCGGCGGCGTCGCGCTCGTAGAGCTCGAGCAGGGGCTCCAGCGAATGGGCCACCTCGTCGATGGCCGCGTGGCGGTCACCCACCTCGGCGAAGCGCGCGGGCATCGTCGCGACCGTGAAGTCCTCCGGCGCGACCTCGGGGAGCTCCTCCCAGGACAGCGGTGCCGACACGGGCGCCCCCGGCTTCGGGCGGATGCTGTAGGCCGAGGCGATCGTCCGGTCGCGGGCGTTCTGGTTGTAATCGACGAAGATGCGCTCCCCGCGCTGCTCCTTCCACCAGCTGGTCGTGACCTGCCCCGGCAGCCGGCGCTCGAGCGCACGGCCAAAGGCGATCGCCGCGTGACGCACATCGGTGAACGACCAGCGCGGTTCGATGCGCACGTAGATGTGGATGCCGCGGCCGCCCGAGGTCTTGGGGAAGCCGGCGTAGCCGAGGCTTTGCAACAGCGTTCGGGCCTCGAGCGCCACCCTCACGGCGTCCTCGAAATCGGTGCCTGGCTGCGGGTCGAGGTCGAGGCGAAGCTCGTCCGGGTGGTCCACGTCCTCGCGCCGGACCGGCCAGGGATGGAACGTGATCGTGCCCATCTGCGCGGCCCACCCGACGACCGCGATCTCCGTTGGGCAGACCTCGTCCGCTGTGCGCCCCGAGGGGAACTCGATCCTGGCCGTCTGCACGTAGTCCGGAGCCCCCATCGGAACGCGCTTCTGGAAGAAGGCGTCGCCCCCACCCTTCTCTCGCGTCGAGAGGACGATCCCCGGATGCACGCCCTTGGGCCAGCGCTCGAGCGTGGTCGGACGGTGGCGCAGCGCGCGCATGATCCCGTCCTCTACGGCCACGTAGTACTCGACGATGTCGAGCTTCGTGACCTCGGCTGCGCGCTCGGTGGCCGGGAAGATCACGCGGTCCGGGTTCGACACCTTCAGCTCTCGCCCGCCGGCGTCCAGGAGCGTGACCTGAGCTTGCGCCATCCGGTGATTTGTACGGCATCGAAAGCTGGGCAGCCCTGGCGCGAAACATAGGCAGTCCCTCCGATGTGCGGGCACCCGGCCGCACGTACGTTCAACGGCGTCACCACCAACCAACACAGGGGGACAGAAATGCCGAGGTACATGGTGCAGCGGACCTTCCCGGAGGGGCTGCACATCCCAGTCTCGAACGGCGGCGCGGAGATCGTCTCCGGCGTCGTCGATCGAAACGCCGAGGAGGGAGTGACATGGGTGCACTCCTACGTGAGTGCCGACAAGCGCACGACGTTCTGCGTCTACGACGCGCCCACGCCCGAGGCGATCCGCAAGACCGCCACCCGTAACGAGTTGCCAGTCGACCAGATCACCGAGGTGCGGGTCCTCGACCCGTACTTCTACGCATGAGGTGCAGCCATGCTTCGTCGTGTTTCCATCATTGCCGCGCTGGCCGTCATCGCCGGCAGCGTGGTGATCGCAGTCGGGGCCGCGGCCTCGACCCGGCCGGCGCGTCCGGCCACCGTCTCGGCGCCGGCGGCACCCGCCGGCTCACAGCTCGCCGCCGACGTTCTCGCAGCGCGGCAGGCGACGGCCAAGTACGCCACGAACCTCGCTCGCGCGCGGGCCGACGGCTATCGGATCATCACCCGGATGATCCCGTACATGGGCTACCACTTCATGAACCCGTCCGTGACCTCATTCGACGTCCGGCGGCCGCCGATCCTCGTTTACGAGCACCGCGGCAGGGCGTGGCAGCTCGGCGCGCTGGAGTGGGTCTTCACCTCGATGCCCTCCAAGCCGCCGCTGCCGGGCGCGAGTTACGGTGTGTTCGGGGCGGCCTGCCACTACGTCGACGGAACGTTCGTGTTCGCAGACGCTCAGTCCAAGTGCGCATCGAAGAGCCCGCAGACGGGCGCCGCGTTCAGCTTCTGGCACCCGCGGCTGATCACGCTGCACTTCTGGGTCTGGTATCCGAATCCCGCCGGGCTGTACATGGGGACGAACGCCCTGGCTGTGCCGTTCAACGCGGGCTAGCTGCGGATGCTTGAAAGCACCATGGCTTGGGGTCATGATGATTCCATGCAACCGCCCGGACACGCGGTCGCTGTGGGGGCGACCGAGCTCCTCGAGCGTTCGAGCCAGCTTGCGCTGCTCGACGCGCAGCTGAGCGAGGTGAGGAAGCGCGCGTCCGGGCGGCTGGTGCTGATTCGGGGCGAGGCCGGGATCGGCAAGACGGCGCTGCTCCGGCAGTTCTGCGAGGGCTTGGGTGAGGGCACTCGAGTCCTGTGGGCCGCCTGCGATCCGCTGTTCACGCCGAGGCCGCTGGGACCGCTGCTCGACCTCGCCCGTGTCGCCGGCGGCGACCTGATGGCTCGGCTCGAGTCCGGCGCGAAGCCGCACGAGGTGGCCGGGGCCCTGATGGGCGAGCTCGCGGGACGTCGCGTCGCCGTTCTGGTGCTCGAGGACATTCACTGGGCCGACGAGGCGACTCTCGACGTGGTCCGCCTCTGCGCCACGCGCTTGGCATCGGTGCCCGCATTGTTGGTCGCCAGCTACCGAGATGAGCAACTGCACCGGACCCATCCGGCGCGGCTGGTGCTCGGAGATCTCACTGGGGTGGCGGGGACCGCTCGCGTCGAGCTGCCAGCGCTCACGCGGGACGCGGTCGCGGCAATGGCCGAGCGTTCGCCGTTGGACGCCGACGAGCTGTACGAGCGGACCGCCGGAAACCCGTTCTACGTAACCGAGGCACTGGCGGTCGCCAGCGAGGTCGTCCCGCCGACGGTTCGCGACGCGGTCCTCGCCCGTGCCGCCCGCCTGAGCGAGGAGGCTCGCACCGTGCTCGACGCCGTGGCCGTCGTGCCGCAGCGTGCGGAGGTCTGGCTACTCGAGGCGCTTTCCGAGGGCGCGCTGGTCGGGCTCGATGAGTGCCTGGGCTCCGGGATGCTGCGCCCACAAGCCGGCGGCGTGGAGTTCCGCCACGAGCTAGCGCGGCTGGCGATCGAGCAGTCGTTGGCTCCCGACCGCGCCGTGGTTCTGCACCGCCGTGCGCTGGCCGCGCTGTCGGAACCGGCATTCGGCGCGCCGGACCTCGCGCGGCTCGCGCACCACGCGGAGGCGGCCGGCGACGGCGATGCGGTCCTGCGCTTCGCCCCGGCCGCGGCCGAGCAGGCGGAAGCGCTCGGGTCTCCGCGCGAGGCCCGCAATCAGTACGCCCGCGCGCTGCGCTTCGCCGGCGGGCTCGAGCCCGAGGCACGGGCCGAGCTGCTCGAGGGCTTCGCCGAGCAGTGCTACCTGACGGATATGCGCCACGAGGCGCTCGACGCGCTCGACGAGGCGCTCACCGTCCATGCACGGCGGGGCGATGTGCTGAAGGAGGGGGACGTCTGGAGCTTCCGCTCGCGCATGCTGGCCTGTATGGGCCGGATTGCGGAGGCGCAGGACTCTGCCCGGAAGTCGGCGGCGCTGTTCGCGCAGGCGCCGCCCGGTAACGAATTGGTCCAGGCGCAGGCAGCCGTGTCGATGGCCCTGCTCGACGACGACCTGCCTGGGGCGATCCGCTGGGGGACGCGTGTGATCGAGCTCGCGCAGGCACAAGGCGATGCGGACGCGCAGGCCAGTGCGCTGAACAGTGTGGGGACCTGCGAGCTGCTGCTGGCGCGCGAATCAGGTCGCGAGAAGCTCGAGCGTGCGATCGAGCTCGCGCGCCTGACGGATAACGGCACCGAGGTCGGCCGCGGATACATCAACATCGTGGAGGTGCTGGCGCTGCTCGAGCGATGGTCGGATGTCGAGCCCTATCTCGGCCCCGGGATCGCCTACTGCCGCGAGCGCGGGCTCGAGGCCTGGGAGCAAACGCTGCTGGGGACCAAGACGTGCCTCGAGCTGGCCCGTGGCCAGTGGGAGGAGGCTGCCGAAACTGCTACTCGCGTGCTCGAGACCTCTCCGGGATGGGATGTCGGACCACGTAACGCCGCGCTGATCGTGCTCGCGCTCGTCCGGGCACGACGGGGCGATCCCGGCTACGAGCCGCTACTCGACCAGGCGCTCGACACCGCCCGAGGGGCTGGAGATCTCCAGCTTCTCGTACCGGTCGCGGTCGCGAGGGCGGAGGCGGCATGGCTGGCCGGAGACCTGAATGCGATCGAGGCCGCGACCGGCGACGCCTTCGATCGAGCGCAGACGAGTGGCTGCCCCGGATACCTGGGTCGCCTGGCGAGCTGGCGGGCTCGCGGTGGGCTTCGTGATCGCCTACGGGGTCCGGTTCTCGAGCCCCACCGCTCGCAGGTGGCCGGCGACTGGGAGCAGGCCGCGGCGCACTGGCGCGAACTCGATTGTCCGTATGAGGCGGCGCTGGCCCTGATCGAATCCGGAGCAGTCGATGCGCTGCGCCGCGGCCACGACGAGCTGCTGGCCTTGGGGGCCCGCGCGGCCGCGGCGATCGCCGCGCGCCGGCTGCGCGAACGCGGCGAGCGCCGGGTGCGCCGCGGACCCAGAACGCGGACTCTCGAGAATCCCGCGGGACTGACGGCCCGCGAGCTCGAGGTCCTCATGCTCCTCTCAGAGGGCCTGCGGAACGCTCAGATCGCTGATCGGCTCGTGCTCTCCGAGCGCACGATCGACCACCACGTTTCGGCAATCCTCGGCAAGCTCAGCGTCCACACGCGGGGCGAGGCCGCGGCGGCGGCGGCGCGGCTGGGCTTGACCTAGATCACGGGCAGACCGAAGCGTACCGCGGTCCGCCGACGATCTGGGCCCAGGCGGTGCTCGTGAGCCGGCCTCCCAGCGAGCAGGCGCGGCGCTCCCACGAGGCGAGCGAGGTCGGCCAGGTGAACGCGTTCCCCTGGTCGTCGAACGCCACCAGCACGTCCGATCGCGGCTCGAATCTCGCCACCGCGGTCGCGGTCGGGTCTGTCGAGAGCCTCGGCCCTTCCTGCTGCAGGCCGGCGGTGAGCCACAGCTTGATCGCGCCGTCCTGGCCGCCGGTGGTGACGAATCGCTGTCCGCTGGGATCGAACGCCACCGAGCTGATCGGCCTGAAGTCGGCCAGGAACGGCTGACCGAGGCGGCGGCCCTTCAGCGGATTCCACATCTCGACGTTACCTCCAAGTGTGCCGGCTGCCAGCAGGCTGTCGCGGGCGAAGGCCAGCGCGATGCTCTCGTTTGCGGGGTCGGACAGCGTCCTCATCGCCCGTCCCGTGGCCGGATCGAAGATGCGGATCCCTCCCACGAGCAGCGTCGCGGCGAGCAGCTTGCTGTCAGGCGAGAACGCGAGGGCGTCCGTCCCCCCGAGGCCGTTGCCGGTGCCGAGGTCGGCCGGCTGCGCGACGAGCCGTCCGCTCGGCAGGCGCCAGATCGCCATCGTCGCGAACGAGGACACCACGGCGTGTCCCAGCGCGCTCACCTGGTCCTTATCGGCGGCTGCGAGGAACCGCCCGTCCGGTGAGAAGGCCACCGATTGGACCGACTCGGTCTGTCCGGGCAGCGGCTCGAGGCCCGTCAGCGAACGTTCGCGATGCGGCGGGCCGCTCACGCTCCAGAGCGCGACCGAGCCGCCCAGGTCCCCGACCGCGAGCAGGGAGCCCGACGGCGACCAAGCGAGGGCGGTGGGATCGTCGGCGGGGATCGAAGTCAGGCGTTGGAGCGTGGCCGTCGAGAAGATCCCGATCGTCGAGGCGGTAAGCGCCGCAGCGAACCTCGAGCCGTCGGGCGAGATCGCCATCGCCGGCCCGGGCGGAGCCGCGGGACCGCAGCACGGCCAGCCAGGGCCGACGCGCGCGCTGTCGCCGAAGGCTCGCCGCCCGGTGAGATCCCAGGCCAACAGCACCCCTCCGACGCCCGAGGTGTAGAGGGTCGAGCCGTCAGGGCTGATCGTGGCGTTGCGCACGTCCCCGGACGGACCGGACAGGACGGCGCGCTCGGTTTCTCTGCGAGGAATCCAGACGATCACCCTTCCGTCGTTTCCCACCGTGATCGCTGAGCTGCCGTCGGGGCTGTAGGTCGCGGCCGCGACCGCGGCCGTGTGGCCACCAAGCGAGCGCGTCGCAGCACCGCTCGCCGCATCGACGAACCACACCGACCCGTTCTGCGAGCCGATCACGCCCGTGCGCCCGTCGGGGCTGATCGCGGCCGACGAAGGCAGCAGCGGCACCGGGCTGATCGCAGCCGAGCGTATCGTCCGGAGCGTCCTGGCGTCGTAGGTGGATACCGAGTGCGCGGTCACAACCGTCAGCTCGGCGCCTCCGTCGATCAGCCGCAGCGCGAGCAACGGCTCCGAGCTGATCCTCACCGTCGTCAGCGCCCGGCCGCCCGGCAGCGACCAGCGGGCGAGATAGGCGTCGCTGGCCTGCCCGGTGCGATTCAGGAGCCAATAGGCGTAGTACAGGGTGCGCTGGTCGGGCGCGATCAGGATGCTGCCACTGGGGACATCGGCGGTGAGGGTGAGGCTGAACGGCGGCGGCACGGGCAAGCGGTCGAGCAGCGCGAGCGTGCGGCTGTCGCGCACGACCAGTTCCGGGCCGTCGGAATACGCGATCAGCGTCCCGTCCGCGGAGTACACCGGCGGCTGGTCGCCCAGGAAATCGCCGAGCACCGGCATACGGCGGGTCCGGGTTCGGACGCCATAGAACTGCACGCGCGCGCCGACGCTGTCGCTCACCGCCAGCGTGGCGCCGTCGGGGCTGACCGCGACCTGGGGCTGCGAGCTCGTGGGCAGGGCGAACGTCGCCACCACCGCCGGGCTTCGCAGCAACGTCGAGAGCAGGTCGCCTTCGGTCTGCGGTGAGCGGTCGAGCGCCACCGCCTCGCGCGCGAGCAGTGCCGCCACGTCCACCCTCGGCTCGTCGAGCGCCTGGGCGCCC
>DATGJM010000182.1:0-20649 GCA_035295205.1 Solirubrobacteraceae bacterium
GCCATCGGAGGCGGCGCTGGTCGTCGCCAGGCTCTGCCAGCTCGAGCTTCCCGCAGGCAGGAACTCGAGCTCCAACTCGCGGCCGGCTTCGGCCGCCGGAACAGTGCCGCTGACGACCACCGAGTGGTCGAAGGCGATCTGACGCGAGCTGAGCCGCGCCTGCACCGTCTGAGGGGATGCGCTCGCTGCCAGTGCCGTCCCAGCGGCGAGCGCGACCGCGAGGAGGGTGATTGTCATGATCAGCGCGCGCGGAGCCAGACGGCGCCGACGCGCGGTTTTCTTGGGCCTCAACTTCGAGGTCCTCCTTTGGTTTCCGACCGGGTGCCTACGGGGTTAGCTGTCGGGCTCGCGGCCGACAGACGGCGCCAATGGCGCGGCCTGACAGTCGCTACGGCTGCAGCCGGTCATCCGGGCAGCCGATTCGCCCCGGCCAGGCGACGTACTCCAACCTGGCAGTGGGTCCCCCGTTCGCCCTCGCACCGGGCAAGGACGATTCGGCGGGTCGATACGACCCGAATATAGTGGCAGCGCCGACGGAATCACTGTGTGCGGCCCGTCACGTTCGCGATCTGACACAGCGACCCGGTGCGCGCAAACGCGCAAGAATGAGCCTGTGGCTAACCGTGACCGCCTGACCGGCCTCGACAGCTCGTTCCTGCACCTGGAGCGCGACACAGCTCACATGCACGTCGCCGGCTGCGCGGTGTTCGACGGCCCGCCTCCCACTCACGAGGAGCTGCTGGAGGAGATCGAGGCGCGACTGCATCTCGTGCCGCGCTATCGGCAGCGACTGGCGTTCGTCCCTCTGCAGCAGGGGCGTCCCGTGTGGGTGGACGACCCCCATTTCAAGGTCTCCTTCCACGTCCGTCACACGGCGCTGCCCCGTCCGGGAGGGGAAGAGGAGCTCAAGCGCCTGGTCGGCCGCGTCTTCTCCCAGCCGCTGGACCGCACCCGTCCGCTGTGGGAGATCTGGCTCGTCGAAGGGCTGGCCGACGGGCGCTTCGCGCTGCTGTCCAAGACCCACCACGCTCTCGTGGACGGGATCTCCGGCGTCGACATCGCGACCGTCCTGTTCGACGCCTCCCCCGACCCGATGCCGGTGGCCCCGCCCGACCACGAGTGGGTGCCGCGGCCCCTGCCGAGCAGCGCGGAGCTGCTCGCCGACGCGCTTCTCGAACGCGCGACCGTGCCCGGCGAGATCGCTCGCGGGCTCAGGGCCACGCTGCGTGGCCCCCGGGCCGTCGCCGGCAAGCTGGGCGTCGCGCTGGCCGGCCTCGGCGCGATGGCCTGGAGCGGGCTTCAGGCTGCCCCGCCCAGCCCGTTCAACGTCCGGATTGGGCCCCACCGCCGTTTCACCTGGGTACGCGGCGATCTCGCGCAGTTCAAAGCGATCAAGAACTCCCTCGGCGGCACGGTCAACGACGTGGTCCTGGCCGTGGTCGCGGGAGGGCTGGGCAGCTACATGCGCCTGCACGGCGATCCCACCGAGGACGTGGTGCTGCGCGCCATGGTCCCGGTCTCGGTCCGAGCGGACATCGAGCGTGGAGCGCTCGGCAACCGAGTGGCCGCGATGTGGGCGCCGCTGCCGGTCGGCGTCGGCGACCCGGTCGCCCGATTGCACACGATCAGCGCCGCGATGCGAGAGGTCAAGGCCTCCGGCCAGGCCGTGGGGGCCGAGGTGCTGACCGCGCTCTCGGGTTTCGCGCCGCCAACGATCATGGCCCAGGCGGCGCGCCTGCAGGCCCGCCAGCGCCTGTTCAACCTCGTGGTCACCAACGTGCCCGGACCGCAGCAGCCACTGTACGTGCTTGGGCGCAAGCTCCGGGCGCTCTATCCGATGGTGCCGCTGGCCGAGAACACCGCGCTCGGCATCGCGATCATGAGCTACAACGGCCAGCTCAACTTCGGGCTCACCGCCGACTTCGACGCGCTCGAGGACGTGGACACGCTGGCCGACGAGCTGTATTCAGCGATCGAGGAGCTCGCCGCCGCGGCCGGGGCGAAGGTGGGCAACGGCGGACGCCGCTCGGCCGCGCGCCGCCCGCGTGCGCTTCGCGGCGCGGAGTGAGCCGAGCCGCGACCTGGCTCGAGCGCGTCGCGATCGCACTGGCCTCAGTGGCCCTGTCGCTGGGGCTCATCGCCGCGCTTTCGGGGTTCTTCGCCGGCCGCGACCAGGCGAACCTCGGTGCGGTCGCGGGCCCGCCCGGCCAGGCCTTTCGCGATCAGGGCGACGCGCGCCTCACACCCGGTGCACCCCGGCCGGCCTATGACTCGAGCCCGCCGACAAGCGGCGCGCACTTCCCGGTTCCCGTGCTGCGCGACGAGAGTCGGCTGAGCGACGATCAGCTGCTCGAGGCGCTGGCTCGTGGTGATGTCGTGGTCCTCTATCCCGGCCCGCGCGCGCCGCCGGAACTCGAGGCCCTGGCCCGCTCTCTGGCCGCGCCCTTCTCCCCCGCGCTGGCGGCCGCCGGCCAGGCCGTGATCCTCGCCCCGTTCCCGGGCAGCACCGAGCTCACAGCGCTCGCCTGGGCCCACCTGCTGCGCGCCACGAGCGCCGGGGATCCCGCGCTTCGCCAGTTCGTCGAATACTGGCTGGGAAGAGGCGCCGGCATGGCGTAGCCCGACCTCAAGCTCCACACCGATCAGTCGATCACCCGAGGTGGAGGCCCTTAGTCGTGACCAGCCTGGCATCACCCTCGTTCGCAGCCGAAGATCCCGCGGACGATCACCTGTCCGAGCCGGCGCCGCCCAAGCCGGTCCGGGACGAGGCGGGCGTCTGGCTGCTCCCCGAACTGGGGCGGCGTCCGAGCGAGCTGGGCGAGGTGAGCCGGGCGTTCGCGAGCGCCCTGGACGAGCTCGGCCAGATCACGGCGGATTTCTCCTACGACGCCGCGCGGAGCTCGCTGGCGGTCAACGTGATCAGCCAGGAGGTCGAGGAGCTGCGCACCCAGCTCGAGGCCGTGAGCGCCCGTGTCAGCTCGCTGCGCTCCTCCTCGGAGGAGGCGGCCGGCGCCGCCACCGACTCGGCCGGCCTCGCTGAGGAGCTGGCGGCAGAGTCAGAGCGTGGGCTTGGGGTCCTGGGGCGCGTGATCGACGCGATCGGCCACATCAGCGAGTACGCGACCCGCGTGGACGAGCTCGTCAGCGGCCTGGTGGGCAATGAACTGGTCAGCATCGGCCAGTTCTCCAAGATCATCGATGGCATCGCCAGCCAGACCAAGCTCCTGGCCCTGAACGCATCGATCGAGGCCGCACGCGCCGGCGAGCACGGCAGGGGATTCGCGATCGTGGCCGAGGAAGTCGGCCGCCTGGCGGCGGAAACCGCCACCCAGACCTCGCAGATCCGCGAGACGATCGAACGCACCCGCTCTCAGATGGATGTCGTCCAGCAGGCCGCCGCGACGGCGCGCGAGCGCTCCGCGGTGAGCGCCGAGGACGCCGACGGAGGACAGGAGGCGCTTCAGCGCATCAGCGGCATGGTGGTCAGCGTCACCGAGACCGCCACCCGGCTCGCCGAGCTCTCCGAGATCCAGCGCGAGGACGTGCACGCGGTCGCCGAGAGCATCGGGGCGATCACAGCTTCCAGCGCCGCGATCGAGCAGCAGGCCCGCTCGGTCGCCCAGCGCCAGCTCGATCTCGCGACCGGCACCGAGGCCGCGTCGCGGACGATGGGCCGGTTCGACACCGGCGGCACGCTCTCGCGCCTGAACCGCCGCTGCCAGGAGCTCGCCGACGACCTGCGCGCGATTCTGGAGGATGCCATCGACTCCGGCCGGGTCACTCTGGACCAGGTGCTGGCGCTCGAGTACGAGGAGGCCAAGGGGCCGCTGATCCAGCGCTTCTCGCGCCTGTTCGACGTATCCCGGGTGCCGGCGACAGGATTCGATCCGCCCAAATACCACACCCCCTACGACGCGCTCGTGGACCTGCAGATGATGGAGCGCATGGACGCGGTCCTCGCGGCCGAGCCCGGGCTGACGTTCGCGCTGCCGTTCGACCTGAACTGCTACGCCCCCGCCCACAACACCTACGTGAGCCAGGACATCACCGGCGATCCCGCCAAGGACCTCGCGGGGAACCGCACCAAGCGCTTCTTCCTGGACTCGGCGGCTCTCACGCGGGGCTCGCGGATGGAGCTCGGCGTCGATCTGCCGGTACGGATCCTCACCAAGAGCGAGATCCGGTCCTCGGGTGCCCGCCTGAGCGAGCCGCGCGACGGCGCCCGCCCGTTCCTGCTCCAGACCTACGCCCGCGACACGGGTGCGATCCTCACCACCCTCTCGGTCCCGCTGTACGTGAAGGGGCAGCGCTTCGGCAGTGTGGCCCTCGGCTGGGACCCGGAGAAGCTCCGCCGCTAAGCCCGCCGGCGGGCGAGGTCGAGCAGCCGTCCGAGTACGCGTTCGCTGTCGGCGCGCAGGCCGTTGTGGTCGTACTCGTTGGTGAGCCACGCCCTGGCACCGCGGATACGAGCGGCTGTCTCCTCTGAGAACACGCGCTCGACGTACGGGTCCTCGGCATAGATCAGCGCGGCGACCGGGACCTCGTTGGCCGCCAGCACGTCGGGGCTGTACAGGCGCGGCCAGTCCCAGTCCGCCAGAAGCTCGGCGGCTTCCCGCAGCGGGGCCAGCGCGCCGTAGTCCTCGAACATCCAGGAGAAGATGTGCTCGCCGGTGAACAGCTCGGGAGACTGCTGGAAGTCCTCGGGCATGACCCGCTGGCCCGACCACCGTGTCGAGCCGCCGTCGGCCCAGCAGGCCTCGTGGAGGATGGCGTAGATCGGATTGCGCGCGAAATCGACGGCGGACTCGATGTCGTGCCGGAAGGCCGGGGATTCGGGCGGCAGCTCGAGCAGATAGTGCAGGTGCTCGGCACCATCGCTCATCCCCAGGACCTGCCCGAGCTGACGCAGCCGCCGGCCCGTCAACCGATCGCCGCACGGCAGGCGGATGTCCTGCGTCTGCAGACGTTCGTGCAGTAGCAGCACTCGCTTGCGATCGTCCGGGTAGCGCTCGTAGTAGCGCCGGTTGCGCTCGCGCATCCGGGCGTAGGTGCGGGTGAATACCTCATCCGCGCGGTTGCCGAGCGGCGGCAGGCCGCCGGTGATGAGAGCTTCGCGGAGCCCCTCAGGCGCGATCGAGAGGTAGGTGGTCGCGCACAGCCCGCCGAAGCTCTGCCCGAGGATGCTCCAGCGCTCGACCCCGAGCTCCCGGCGGATCCACTCGGCATCGCGCACGATCGAGTCCGCGCGGAAGTGCGAGAGGTACTCCGCCTGCTCAGTCGGCGACATGCCCTCGAGGAAGCCCACGGGAGTCGAGCGGCCGGTCCCGCGCTGGTCGAGCATCAGGACCCGGAAGTCCTTCAGCGCCCGGTCGACCCAGCCGGGACCGTTGGGCAGGCGCGTGGGGCGCGACGCCTCGTATCCGGGCCCGCCCTGAAAGAAGACCAGGAAGGGCTTCTCGCGACCGTCCGGGTCGGCGAGCTCGCGCGCGAAGACCTCGATCGTCGGGCTCTGCGGCCTGCTGTGGTCGAGGGGCACTGCGAAGGAGTGCTCGAGGGCCACGAGCCCGGGGAGGCGGATCTGGATCGTCGACATCATCCGAGCGATCCTATGCGAGTGGCAGCGGGTGGCGCTCGTAGGTGCGCGCCAGGCGGAAGAACACCCCTCCGTCACTCTGCGCGGTGGTGCACCCGCTCGCGCCGGCGCCAAACAGCAGGCCGATCACGCCGGCGTTCATCGTGGCTCTGAGGCGCGGGCCGGAGCCCGGCCCCAGCCACCACTGCAGGCGGTCATCTCGGTAGTGGCCCCAGGTGTCGGGAAGGGACGTGTTCCCGAGCGGCAGCTGCCAGAGCACGACCGAGGTGTGCGTCCGGCGGGTGAATCCGGCGATGTAGACATCGTGGCGGTGGAAGTCGGCGGCCGACCACCAGGTGTGCGGATTGCCTTCGATGATCTTGTAGTAGTCGGCGTCGCGGTCGGTGACGTCGTTGAAGACGAGGTCGAAGCGAGCGTGCAGCGCCGCGTAGAAGCGCGCCGACTGCGCGGCCAGGGCGTCCATCTCGGCCAGCGAGGGCTTCTCGTAGGTGGGGTCGTGCTTGGTACCCCACACGCTCAGATGCCAGGCCAGCAGCACGTCGGGCGCCAGGCGGTCGCGGAGCGCGAGCAGATGGTGCGCAAACGAGCGAGCGAGCTTGACCGCGCCGGCCTGCTCGAGGTAGCCCCAGAGATCGGGCTCGACGTGGACGACGACGAGGTGGCGGCCCGCGGACGCGGCGACGCGCCTCAGCAGCAGGCTGAAGTCGGACCAGTACGCCCGCATCGTGGCGGCGTTGCGCAGGTTCGACAGGTCGCGGCTGGCCTCGTCGGGGCCGCGCGAGGGCAGGGACTGCAGCAGCTGGTAGTAGGTCAGAACCGGGATCTCGTGGGCGGCGATCGACTCGCCCACGTACATCGAGGCGAAGCTGCCGTTGGGGTTCCAGTGCGCCCAGCCCTGGCCGGTGTTGACGCCGCCGGCGAGGTACTGGTAGCGGGCATCGACCTGGGAGCGTGCGGCGAGTGTGCCGGCACCGCCCGGAGAATCGGCGACCCCGAGCAGGAGGTGGTGGGGCCACCCGATCGGCGCCAGCGCGAGGGAGAGGAGCAGTGAGACGAGCCGGGCTCGGCTCACCGGATCGCGACCGTCATGCGGGTGAGGGCGCACAGCCGCCCCTGCGCATCGGAGAACTCGACCTCCCACACCCAGGTCGTGCGGCCGCGGTGCCGACGGGTGGCCACCGCGTCGATCGTGCCGTCGGTGATCGGGTGCAGGAAGCTCGTCTGGTTGGACAGGGCGCCGGCGCTCCTGCCGTCACTGCCGACGGCCTGGGCCGTAGCCCAGGTGGCGAGACTCTGCGCGATCGACGCGTAGACGCCGCCGTGCACGAGTCCGCCGGGCTGGAGCAGCTCGTCGCGTACTGCCAGCCGGGCCCGCGCGGTTTCCTCCCCCACCTCGAGCAGCTCGAGCCCGAGCACGCGCTCGAAGCCGGCGAGCTGGGACTGGGTGCCGGGGTCGGTGGGGGAAACCGAGGTCATCTGGGCCTTCACCATAGTGACCGCCGCGAACACAGACGCGCTGACCCCCCGCACGCTCCGGCGGTGCGCGCGGCTGTGTGCGTGGGGCGTACACGGACGCGCTGACCCCCCCGCACGCTCCGGCGGTGCGCGCGTTCACGTGCGCGTGAGCCGGCCCGCGGCCAGCTCATAGCGCGCCAGACGCACGGTTCCCTGGGTGACCTCCCCCACCCGTCCGGCCCCAAGCTTCGCCGCCACCCGATGCGATGCCTCGTTCGCTGGCTCGACGTCGAGTACCAGCGTCTCGATCCCGAGCTCGTCGGCGGCCCAGCGCCCGAGCGCCCGCGCCGCCGTCACGGCCAGCCCCCGACCGCGGAACTCGCGAATCACCCAGTAGCCGAACCGCGGTGTGCGATCGGACCGGTTCAGGCCGAACAGGCCGACCATCCCGACCGGGCGTCCCACGGTCTCGGGCACGATCGCGAGCACGACGCCGCCCTCGGCGAGCCGACCGTGCTGGCGCTCGATCCACGCGCGCGCAGCATCGGCGCTGTAGCGCTCGGGAACGGTGGTGAACCGGCAGACGTCCGGATCGCCACACGCCGGCTCGAGCGCTTCTGCGTCCGCGAGCTCCCACGGCCTCAGAAGGAGGCCATCGGCGGTGAGCTTCGGGGCGCTCAGGTCAGGTGGCGGAGCGAAAGTCGAGTTCCTCGGTCTTGACCGTGCCGGCCGAGCGGCCGGGCGCGGTCTGGTAGGTCCAATAGAGGTTCGTGTGCGCGATCACCTGACCCGGCGGGGGCGCGCCGTAGGACGTCAGGTCCTCCGTAGTGTGAGCGTCGCTCACGAGGATCGTGTCGTAGCCCCGCACGAGCGCGCCATGGAGGGTCGAGCGGATGCAGGCGTCGGTCTGCGCCCCGACGACCACGAGCCGCCCGACTGCCAGCGCCGACAGGACGTCCTCGAGAGTCGTCTCCTCGAACGAGTCGCCGAACGCCTTCTCCACGAGTGGCTCGGCCTCCGATGGGCTCAGCTCGGACACGATGCGCCAGCGCTCCTCGCCGCGGACGAGCTCGTCGCTGTGGTGCTGCACCCACACCACGGGCACGCCGTCGCCGCGCGCCCGGTCGACGAGCGTCCGGATGTTCGCGACCACCGAGTCACGCTCGTGGGCGCCCTCGACGACGCCGTTCTGCACATCTACGACCAGCAGTGCGGTGTTCGACCGGTTGGCGAGCGTGGCCATGCTGTCTCTCCTCACGCGTGGGTTGCGCACCTAAAGTAGAACACGCGCGCGCGGAACCGCCTCGATTGCGCCGAGCCCTCAACTACGCTTCAGCGCGCGATGGCCGCCTTCGAGGACCTTCCAGCCGATCAGCGGGCCGTGGTCGAGCTCGTCCTGCGCAGCGGGCGCTCGTATGACCAGATCGCCTCGGTGCTGAAGGTCGACCGGGCCGGCGTACGCGAGCGCGCGTTGTCGGCGCTCGACGCCTTGGCGCCCGAGTGGGGTCCCCACCTGCCGGAGGCACGACGGGCCCTGATCACTGACTACCTGCTGGGTCAGCTTCCCGCGCGGCCGGCCGAGCAGGTGCGCGAGCGCCTGGCTCGAGAGGACGCCGAGCGCGCGTGGGCCGAAAGCGTCGCTGAAGAACTCGGGCCGATCTCCAGCGGCCCGCTGCCCGAGATTCCGATCGCCTTCGACGGCGCCGAGTTCGGGGCTGCCCCAGCCGGAGCACCCGGGCGGGCCACACCGGCCGGTGGGCCCGGGAGCGCCGCGCCCATCGACGCGGCAGCCCGGCCGGCGCGTGCACGGGGACGCAGCTCGCTCCTCGGCGGAGCGATCGTGCTGATCGTCGGCGCGCTGGTGCTGATCGCGGTCATCGTCGTCCTGGTCGTGCTCCTTTCCAGCAGCAGCTCCAGCAATCACGGCTCGACCACCACCTCGTCGCATACGCCGCCAGCCAGTACCTCGCCGTCAACCTCGACATCAGCCACGACGACGAGCGCCAAGCCACTCGAGCTCACGATTCTCAGCTCGACGAGCTCCGCGAGCCGGGCCAAGGGTGCCGCTGAGGTCATCCCCGAGAAGGGCACGCTCTGGCTGTTCCTGGTGGCGACGAACCTGGCCGCGAACAGCCACAACTACTACTTCGTCTGGCTCACCAACGGCCCCACCGACAGCCGGCTGATCGGCATCGCCCAGCCGGTCACGAGCAACGGCCGGATGGCCGCCTTCGCACCCGGCATCCAGCACAGCTACGGCCGCTACAAGCGCCTGGTGGTGACGCTCGAGACGACGCTCCACCCGAAGACGCCCGGACCGGTCGTGCTCTCGGGCTCGTTCAACCTGAAGTAGCCCGCTCGAGCCCTTCCAGGGCCTCAGCCAGCCTCCGGTCCGCGGCCCGGCGGAAGATCACGGCGCCCGTGCGCGAGTACCCCCGCAGCGTGTGCTGCTGGGAGATCACGACTCGCGTCCCCGTGCCCGCCGCCTCGATCGCGATCTCGGTCACAGACTCCCCGAGGAAGCGGGCGAACGGGGAATCTGCCAGCTCCTGCTCGAACACCAGGCGGCGTGGCGGCTCGGAGGCGACGACGCGGAAGTCCATGCGCACGGTGCGGCCGCGCTTGCTGCGGAAGACCTGGGTGAACGCGTCGTCGCTGACCCCCTCCATGCGCTCGCATGACGGCCACCAGCGCGGCATGTGGTTGGGATCGCCGGCAACCCGCCAGACCTCGTCCGGCGCCGCCGGCATCGTCCGCTCCCTCGAAGCCGTGGCCAGCCGCTCGCGACGCCCCATCGGCCCAAGGCCGCTCGCCGGACGCTCGGACTCAGCTCTCGAACGCCACAAGCGTCATCACCTCGTGGGGCGCGAGGCGCGCACGCCCACCAAGGAAGGTCAGCTCGACGAGGAACGCGCAGGCGGCGATCTCGCCACCCAGCTGCTCGACGAGGTCGCACAGGGCGCGCGCGGTGCCGCCGGTCGCCAGCAGATCGTCGTGCACCAGCACCCGCGCCCCGCCCGAGAGCGCGTCGGCGTGGACCTCGAGCGCATCGAGGCCGTACTCGAGCGTGTACTCGGCGCTGATCGTGTCGTGCGGGAGCTTGCCGGGCTTGCGGGCCGGAACGAAGCCGGCTCGGAGGGAACGGGCCAGGGCGCCGCCGAGGATGAAGCCGCGCGCCTCGGCGGCCACGACCAGGTCCACGGCCAGCGGCTCGGCCAGCTCGCGCAGGCCGTCCACGGCGTGATCGAGCCCCCGCGGATCGAGCAGCAGCGGCGTGAGGTCCTTGAAGACGATCCCCGGACGCGGGAAATCGGGGATGTCGCGGATCAGGCCTCGCAGATCGACGTCGCTCACGATCGCGTCAGTGCTCGTGAGCGGCCACTATGTCGCGATCTTCCGCAGGTCCCGAATCAGCAGCAGGTGCTTCAGGTGCGTGGTCACCGAGGCGAGGTTCTCCAGCGCCTCGATCGCCTCCTTGCGCCGCTCGGGATTGCGCGAGCGCAAGGCGGGCGCGAGGATGCTCTGAAGCAGCTGAGCCTCGCGGTCGGCTGAGCTCCGGAAGACTCGCAGGTTCCGCCCACCGACGCCGTAGCGCGCGAGCTCGGACACGGCGCGCACGATCTCTCGCTCGGTCTCCTCGAAGTAGCGCACGCCGCCGCGGATCTCCCCTTTGATCACCCCGTAGTCGACAAGCTCCCGCACCAGCGAGGCTTCGGCGCCGGTCTCCTCGACCACGTCCTCGAGTGAGTACAGCGCCCCGGGGTCCCGTCCGGTCACGGACGCCCGCCGCAGGGCACGGGTGTCGCTCGGAGCCCCCATGTCGCGTTCTGCGCGGCCCCCGGCGAGCTCCTGGCGGATCACGCGCAGCGGCAGGAACTCGTCGCGCTGGAGCCGCAGAATCGTCCGCAGGCGCTGGATGTCGGACTGTGTGTAGAGGCGGTAGCCGCCCTGTGTGCGCCGCGGGGTCAGCAGCTTCTGGTCCTCGAGATAGCGGATCTTGGAGATCGAGATGTCGGGGAACTCCTGCTGCAGCGCCTTGCAGACCGCGCCGATCGTGACCGCCTTCTGGCGCGGGCGCTCATCGGTGCCCGTGCCGTCGGCCTCGACCGGGTCGATCAGGTCGGAGGCGTCGATGTCAGTACTCGACATGTCAGTTGCCGGTCAGGAAGGCGAGCTTATATTTGCCGACCTGCAGCTCGTCCCCATCGGCGAGCTTGTGAGACTCGATCCGCCGCCGGTTCACGTATGTCCCGTTCAGCGAGCCGCAGTCGTCGAGGTAGTAGTCGCGGCCGCGTCGGACGAGCACCGCGTGGTCGCGGGAAACCGTGATGTCGTCGAGGAAGATGTCGCTGTCCGGCCGGCGTCCGACCGTGAGGCGGTCGCTGTCGAGCGGAAAGCTCTCGCCCGCGCGTCCTCCCCCCGCGCGGATCACGAGCGCGGCTCCCCGGCTGGCTACGTCGCGCAGATCGAGCATTTCGAGTTCTCCGGTCTCACCGACCTTGTAGGTGGCCGTCGTGGCCCCGGGCGGCGCCTCGGAAGTGGCGAGGAACGCCCCACAGCGCTGGCAGTAGTTGGCGCCGTCGGCATTGGCAAAGCCGCACTCCGGGCAATGCTGGGCCACGGAGCCGCGGTTACTCCGGCTCGGACGGGGGGACGCGTCCGGCCAGGATGTCCGTGAGCTGCTGAACGTCGGCGCCCGATATCACGAGCTCCCCGCTCTCGTTGCTCTTACGCAGGCGATTGACCAGCTCGGCGCGCAGGATGTCGATCTTCCCGTGCAGGATCCGGCGCTTGTAGGAGACCTCCATCTCCTCCTCGGTCAGCTGCTTGATCAGGTCCTTCAGCTCGGGATCGGTCAGCGAGCCGAGGTCAGGAAAGGTGTCCATGTCGAGATCCTCCCGTGTCAGACGGGACCAGAATTCAGGGCATTCAGTATATCGGCGCCGATGTCCGAGGGTCAAGCTTAACTTGAGGCTTTGGCCCCGTTGGGCGACGGATTGCGCAGTTCCCCCACGCCGCGGCGAACGTACAGCACCGAGGCCGTCAGCGCCAGGGCCAATCCGACGTAGAGCATGATCAGCGCGAGCCAGTGGACGCCCGCCATGGCAAAGAACGGAGCGCCCATCACGGGCGCCACGGCCAGCCGGCCCGGCCAGTTGATCTTGATCTCCACCCCGCGGCGCAGCGCGTAGCGACTCACCGCGAGCATGAACACCTCCCGGGCGATCACGACCGCCAGCGCCCATCGCGGCAGCAGCGCGAATCGCCAGGCCACGATCATCCCCGCGACCACCAGCAGGCGGTCGATGATCGGGTCGAGCAGAGCCCCGAGGCGGCTGTACTGACCCGTCAGGCGGGCGACGAAGCCATCCAGGTAGTCAGCCCATCCGATGATCGCGAACAGGACGACCGCGAGCGCGTCGTGCCCGTGACGGCTCGAGAGGGCGATGACCAGGAACACGGGGATCCCGGCGAGGCGCACGTAGCCGATCGCGTTGGGCAGCGTCCACGGATGCAGCGGCTGTCCGGCGAGCGTCGATTCGGGCGCGGGCCCGGAGCGGTCGATGCCGATCAGGCGGCGCTTGCTGAGCCCTCGAGGCACCGAACGCGCTTCTAGGGAAGCTCCCGCCAGAGAGCGGCGATCGCCTCCGCAGCGCCCTCGATCGGCACCGTCCGGGCGTCGCGTCCGCGGCGGACCTGAACCTCGAGCTCGCCCGCGGCCAGCGTCCGGCGGCCGACCGTGATCCGGGCCGGACAGCCGAGCAGCTCGGCATCGGCGAACTTCTCGCCTGGTCCGGCGTCGCGGTCGTCGTAGAGCGTTCGCAGCCCGGCCGCCTGCAGCTCGCCGTACAGACGCTCGGAGAGCGCGTGCTCCTCGCTCCCGGGCTTGCCGAGCGTGACCAGCTCGACGTCGAACGGCGCCATCGCGCGCGGCCAGGAGATGCCCTGCTCGTCCGCGAACTGCTCGACGGCGGCCGCAGCCGCGCGGGCTGGACCGAACCCGTAGGACCCCATCCAGATCAGCTGGCTGCGCCCCGACTCGTCGAGGTAGCTGGCCCCCAGCGGCTCTGAGTAGCGCGTCCCGAGCTTGAAGATGTTGCCGACCTCGATCGCGGGCTCGATCCGGATCCTGGCGCCCCCGACGGTGTCGCCGGAGACCACGGTGCGCACGTCGACGGTCTCGAACTGGAAGTCGCGGCCGGGCTCGACCCCGCGCAGGTGCAGGTCGGGGCGGTTGGCCCCGGCCACGTAGGGATGCCCCGGCTCGACGGCCTCGTCGAGCAGCACCGGAAGGTCGCTGCCCACAGGGCCGATGTAGCCGGGCGGCCCGAGTCGCTGCGAGACCTCATCGGCCGTGGCCGCGCGGAACGTGCTGTGAAGCGCGTTCTGGAGCTTGATCTCGTTGATGCGGTGATCTCCGCGCACCACCACGAGCTTCATCTCGCCCTCCGGGAGCACGACCGGGAATGCCTTCAGCAGCGCTCCCGCGGGCAGCCCGAGCTGGCGGCAGACGGCCTCGATCGTGGTCATGCCCGGCGTGTGGACCTCGGCCGGCGCATCGAGCGGCTCGGGGAGGGCGACCGGCTGGGCCTCGGCGCTGGCAACCTCGACATTCGCCGCGTAGCCGTTGGCCAGCGCGACCTCGTTCTCGCCCGCCGAGCACGGAGCCATGTACTCGTGCGCGCCCGTGCCGCCCATCATTCCCACGTCTGACTCGACCCGGTACCACTCCAGGCCGCAGCGATCGAGCATCCGGTCGTAGGCACCGACGTGCTTTTGATACTGCGCGTCCAGCCCGTCGGCGTCACGGTCGAAGGTGTAGGCGTCCTTCATGATGAACTCGCGGGTGCGCAGCACGCCGGCGCGCGGGCGTGGCTCGTCGCGCTCCTTGGTCTGGAAGTGGTAGAGGATCATCGGCAGGTCGCGGTAGGAGCGGACCGCCGCGGCCACGTGCAGGGTGACGATCTCCTCGTGAGTCATGGCCAGCACCATGTCCGCGCCGCGCCGGTCCTTGAGCTTGAAGATCTCGTCGATGTCGTAGCGGCCGCTGCGCCGCCATGGCTCGGCAGGGTGCAGGACCGGCATCAGCATCTCCTGGCCGCCGATCGCGTCCATCTCCTCGCGCACGATCTGGACGATCCGCTGGTGCACGCGCCACCCCGCCGGCAGCCACGTCCACAGCCCCGAGCCGACCTGGCGCACCAATCCGGCGCGCACCATCAGCTTGTGAGAAAGTGCCTCAGCGTCCGCGGGCGGCTCGCGCTCGGTGGGTAGGAAGTAGCTCGACAGCCGGGTCATCTGCGAGCGCGAAGCCTACCCAGGCCGGCCGCCGATGGCGGTCTGATACAGATAATCCAAACCCCCCTGCAAGGAGCACACATGGCCTATTCCGTACCCCCGCTTCCTTACGACTACAGCGCGCTCGAGCCGCATATCGACGAGGCGACGATGCGCGTGCACCACGACAAACATCATCAGGCCTACGTCGACAATGCGAATAAGGCCCTCGACGGCACCGAATGGGCTGACAAGTCGGTCGAGGAAGTGCTCCAGAATCTGAGCGCGCTGCCCGAGGACAAGCGCACGCCGGTGCGCAATAACGCGGGTGGGCATTACAACCACTCGCTGTTCTGGGAGTGGATGTCGCCCGACGGCGGTGGCGAGCCCGACGGAGCTCTGGCCGCGGCGATCGACTCGGCGTTCGGCTCCTTCCAGGAGTTCAAGGACAAGTTCAAGGCCGCCGGCGTGGGGCGCTTCGGCTCAGGATGGTCGTGGCTCGTGCACGACGGCTCGGGGCTCGCGGTCGTCTCGACGGCCAACCAGGACAACCCGATCTCCGACGGTCAGACCCCGCTCCTCGGCGTCGACGTCTGGGAGCACGCCTACTACCTGAAGTACCAGAACCGCCGGCCCGACTACATCGACGCCTGGTGGAACACCGTGAACTGGGCGAAGGTCGCCGAGGGCTTCTCGAAGGTGGGCTGACGCTCTCGGCGCCGGCCTTGGAGGTTTGCCCCAGAGAGGGGCAAACCTCCCGCCCTCGAGTGCCGCCTCAGAGCCCGGTGATGTTCGTCAGCCCGCACACGTGCGCGGCGTTCACAGTGACCGGGCATCCGGGGATGACCACGATCTGCCAGGCCCCCCCGCCGTCGGCGATGCCGGCGTAGCGGTAGAAGGGCGCGCCGGTGACCGTGTGCCAGATCCCGGCCGACTCACCGGAGTAGGCCCCGTCCCAATGCGCGAGGACCTGGCTCGGCTTGGTGAGCGGGGCATCGGCGATCGCGAATCCAGTCCGCGTGAGGTCGCCGGGCCAGCCGAACGATCCCGCGAGGCTGAAGAAATACGGGTCCGGCCAGCGATGGTGCACGGCCTCGTCGCGGGCAGCGACGCTTGCGACCTCGTCGAGAATCGTCGAGATCTTGAGCGGCGGCTCGTGCAGGCGCTTGCGCTTGCGGTTCAGCCGCCCGAGGACGTACAGCTCGGCCTTGGACAGTCCCGGGTGGTAGGCAGGCGCCGACATCGGGAGCACGACGCGGACCTGCATCGGCGTCGAGGCGGTGACGTTGAATGGCTTGCCGGAGATGCCCTCGGGCGTCAGCGTGTGCCTGATGCCGTTCCAGGATTGATTGACGACACCGGTGGGGCTGAACCAGATCGTCTGGCCCGGGCTCACGTCGGCATCGACCTCGCCGACCGTGGCGCTGGTGTTCTGGTCGTACGCCCAATCCCGGGCCGTCGGCTTGTGTCCCGTGGGCTTGACCAGGTAGTAGGCGAACTGCGGTATGCCGGTCGGCCCGATGAGCGTGAAGTGGATCGGCGGTGTTGCGAGCACGACCTGCGTCACCGACGAGAACGCCGGCTTGCTCTGGCCGGTGCCGTTGGAGGCCATCTCGCCGAACTCGAGCACGGCGCCGGCGTCGGCCGCCGTTGGCGTGTAGGAGAGCCCCGTGGCCCCGGGGATGATCGTGGTGCATGTCGGTTTGCAGCGGATCCACCAGTCCTCGTAGCTTGTCCCGCCGCCTGTCCACCCTCCGTGCGTGGCCGTTATGGCCTGCCCGACGACCGGGACGGCGGCGGAGATCGAAGGTGGCGAGGTGTTGACGGGCACCGCTGTCGCGTGCGCGTTGGCGATGCCCGTTCCCGCCCCGGCTCCCGCGACCGCCGTGATGCCCAATGTGCACGCGATGCGCCGTGCGCGGCCGTTGATGGCCCCCATCTTCAGCGACCCCCTAAATGACCCTCATTCGACCGGCCCCGGGGGCATGATGCCATATCCGGCCCCCGCCGCCGGATGCCGGACGCCCTCAGCCGGTGCGGGTGAAGCGGCGCCCCGCCACCGGAGAGACCGCCTCGTCGAGGCGAAGGGGCGAGCTGTCGGCCTCGAGGTCGGCCTGCGCCGCCTCCATCGCAGCCATGCGCTCGGGAGTCATCGCCGTCTCGTCCTCGTTCTCGGCCAGCCACGCCCGGGCCTCGGCTGCCTGCGCCTCGTCCCTCACGACCCGCTTGCCGGCCGCGTAGTAGCGGTCGATCTCTGCGAACAGCTCGTCGACGAGCCGCTCGGTGGGCACCTTCTTCAGCGGCTCGCCATGCGAGTAGATCATGCCCATGTCCTTGGCGCCCGTGATGCCGAAGTCTGCGTGGCGGGCCTCGCCGATGCCGTTGACCGCGCACCCGAGCACCGAGACCTCGATCGGGTCCTCGTACTGCTCGAGGCGGCGCTCGACCTCCGCCACCACGCTGTCCATGTCGAACTGCAACCGGCCACAGGTCGGGCAGGCGATCAGCACGGGGCCGCGCTGGCGGAGCTTCAGCGCCTTCAGGATCTCCCAGGCGACCTTCACCTCCTCCTCGGCGTGGAAGGTCGACAAGGAGATCCGGATCGTGTCGCCGATGCCGTCCGCGAGCAGCGTTCCCAGCCCGACGGCGGACTTCAGCGAGCCAGACCACTTCGTACCGGCCTCGGTGACCCCGAGGTGCAGCGGGTACGGGATCCGCGCCGACAGCATGCGATTGGAGGCGATCGTGTTGGGGACGCTGGTCGACTTCATCGAGACCTTGAAGTTGGTGAAGTCGAGACTCTCCATCAGCTCGACGAACTCGACGGCGGCCGTGACCAGGGCCTCCACGGGGTTCTCGAACTCGAGCTCGCGCAGGTGGGCGGGCAGGGAGCCGGAGTTGACTCCGATCCGCAGCGGCGTGCCGAGCTCGTTCGCCCGCTTGGCGACCAGGGCCACCTTGTCCGGGCCGCCGATGTTGCCCGGGTTCAGCCGCACGCAGTGCGCGCCGGCATCGAGGGCCTTCAGAGCCAGGGTGTAGTTGAAGTGGATGTCGGCGATGACCGGGATCGGCGACTCGCGCACGATCGCCTGCAGCGCTTCGGCGTCCTTCTCGCGCGGCACGGCCACGCGCACGATGTCCGCCCCGGCCTGGGCGACGCGGTGGATCTGGGCCATCGTCGCTGCGAGGTCGGCCGTCTCGGTCTTGGTCATCGTCTGCACGGCCACCGGGGCGCCACCGCCGATCGGCACGTCGCCCACGAAGATCTGGCGCTCTGAGGCCATACCGCCAAGTGTAGGACGGGGCTCAGGCCGCGAGTTTGCCGCCCGCCAAAACCCCAAGGGAGCGCCGATCGGCGCCTCCCCCGCAACTCTGACCCGCCGACCCGGTTCACTGGAGGTATGGCAAGACTAAGACGACTCCTCCCTCTCGCCGCGCTTCTGCTCGTGCCGGCGCTCCACGCCGCCCCGGCGGCCGCCTCCACGCGGCAGGTGGCGATCTTCCAGGACGACGGGCTGATCAAGAGCTCCGCCCTCTACTCCACCCTGCCCACCCTTCGCTCGCTGGGCGTCACGACGCTGCGCGTGACGATGCAGTGGGACTCGACGCTGACCCGGCACGCGAGCCTGGCCAACACGGGGAAGAACCCCAACGGCTCGGGCTACGACTGGGCCATGTACGACGCGATCGACCGCGCGGCGGCCGCCAACGGGATCCAGGTCTACTTCATGCTCGACGGGCCGGCGCCGTCGTGGGGCTCCGCACGCGGGCCGGCCGGCTTCCCGGGCGTCTTCCGACCGAACGCGCGTGAGTTCGGATATTTCGTCTATGCGGCCGGCAAGCGCTACAGCGGCGGCTTTGCCCCGCCCGGGCAGGCCAAGCTTCCCGGCGTGCACTTCTGGTCGATCTGGAACGAGGCCAACTACGGCTACGACCTCGCTCCCCAGACCGTCAGCCACGACTCGATCGAGACGGGTGCGGCCATCTACCGAAGCCTCGTCGACAACGCGTGGTCGTCGCTCATGGCCACAGGCCACACGACCCGCCACGACACGATCCTGATCGGCGAGCTCGCGCCGCGCGGCCTCGACCATCCGATCGGGACCTTCGGCGGGGTGAAGCCACTGCGCTTCCTGCGCGCGCTGTACTGCGTGGACTCGAGCTACCGGGTGCTGCGCGGTTTCGCGGCCAGCGCTCGCGGCTGCCCGACCACCCGCGCCAGCGTGCGCAGCTTCCGGCGCGACCACCCCGGCCTGTTCGGGGCCACCGGGTTCGCTGCCCACCTCTACAGCTCGCAGGCCCACCCGGGCCCGCCGACCCAGAACCTGTTCGATCCCGACTACGCCGACCTGCCGAACGTGGGCCGGCTGGAGGCGACGCTGGACCGGCTGAACCGGGTGTGGGGATCGCGCACGCGCTTCCCGATCTGGAACACCGAGTACGCCTACCGGACGCGCCCGCCGGATCCCCATGCCGGTGTGAGCCTGTCCGCTCAGGCCTACTACCTGAACTGGGCCGAGTATCTGACCTGGCGCCAGCCGCGGATCTCGAGCTTCGCGCAGTATCTGCTGCGCGATCCCGCGAACGGGCTGTTCGCCAGCGGGCTCGAGTTCCCGGGCGGTGGGCTCAAGCCGAGCTATTACGCATGGCGGATGCCGCTCTACCTGCCGTCGACCTCGACGCGGCGTGGCTGGCGCCTGGAGGTCTGGGGCGACCTGCGCCCTGCGCACTTCCAGGCCGGACCGCAGTCGGTGCTCGTCGAGTTCCGCGGCAGCCACGGTGGCTGGAGCACCAAGGCCAAGGTGACGGTGAGCAGCCGCTCGATGGGCTATTTCGATCTGCGGGTGCGGTTCCCGTCGAGCGGCTCGGTGCGCCTGGCGTGGAAGGATCCCGCGGCGGGCTGGGACTTCAGCCGCACCGTGGGGATCTCCCTGCACTGACCGACTGAGCTCAGGGCTCTCCGCCGTCGCTCTCACGGCGCCGGCGGAGGGCCACGGCTCCGAGTCCCGCCGCGGCCAGCAGCAGGAGGACGAGGACGACCACCACCGGGGTGGGCAGGAACGAGCCCCCCGAGCCCCCCGACCCGCCTCCCGCGCCTGCGAGCTCGGCGCGCAGCGCCGCCTCGAGGACGTCGTTGCAATTCGTGTATTCGCGGACGTCCGCGGGCATCGAGACCAGCGCGCTCTGGAGCTGGCTCGGCGTGTAGTGATGCGTGAGCCGGGCATTGGCGTTGCAGTCCGCCCAGGCCGGCTCGAGAGCCTGGCTCGAGCCGGCGGCGAACGTGCCCGCCCAGGTCAGGGCGAGCGCCAGCACGGCGAGGGCGATCGTCATCCGGTCCCGCATGGCGCGCACAGGTTAGTCAGCGCTGGAAGAGCACACCCGCGGGAACCGCGGGCGGACTGAGCAGCCGCTGCGCGAGCGCGCCGGCGGTCTGGGGGTCGAGCCGCAGCGGCGCGGCCAGTGCAAAGCGAAGGACGAGAAAACCATCGATCGTGTGGCGAGCGATCGGGCGCACGCCGGGCGGGAGGAGCCCGGCCAGCCCCTGATAGCTACTGCCTACGACGTCGATCTCGCTCACAAGTTGCGGGCTAGCCGGCGTCCGCCAGATCACGCCGGGCAGATAGAACGCCACCGGATCGGTGCCGAGCGAGTCGCCGAGCACGATCATGCGCCCGCTCCCGCTCGCGGTGCCGAGGGAGTGTGCGACTCCCCGCCAGTCGGGCCGCTGATAAGCGTGGCTTGACTGGATCCGGACCTGCCCGTAGACGAACAGCGCGGCCAACACCACCGCACACGCAGCTCCGGCGGCGCGGGCATGTGATGCCGTGCAGGCGGCCCCGATCACCACCACCAGCGGGATCCAGGCCGGCGTGAGCGCTCGCGGGATCAGGAAGTCGTGCCCGACCAGAGCGGCCAGCAGCGGCAGCGCGATCGCGCACAGCGCAAGCCCGGCCGCGACTCCGGCCCCCCGCAGCTCGGCTCGCGAGCCGCCGGCCACGAGTAGAGCGATGAGCGCCGCAGCAAGCACGCCGGCCGCCAGCAGCCCGTAGTTCACCAGCGAGCTCTGATACAGCTGCCCCAGGCCAAACGCGACCGGGACCTGCTGCAAGCGCGTGGACAGCGGGGTGATCTTGATGAACCCCAGCAAGGAGCTGGTGGCGTGCGTGAAGGCGAGCGGCAGCAATGCCGCCTGGACGACGACGAGCGCTCCGCAGGCGGCGAGCGTGCCCCGGCGGCGGTGGGCGTAGAGCAGCCACACCGCCTCGGGCCAGACCAGGAAGGCGGCGAAGAAGTGCGTCAGCAGCGCGAGGGCGGAGAACCCG
>DATGJM010000183.1:0-10946 GCA_035295205.1 Solirubrobacteraceae bacterium
GACGGCGCCGCCGGCGAACGGTGGCAGCCCGGGAAGCGGTGCCGGGTCGAAGCGTTCGATCTCGGCCGCCGCGATCGCGTAGGGATCGCCGGGGTCCCCCAGCGACCAGCGGAGCACCTTCCGGGGCCGAAAGCCGATGAAAGACCAACGGCCCACCCGCCCCTGCTCGGCTGACTCGAGCAGGAACGCCGGCCCGGTTTCGCGGAGCTTCAGGAATGCCGAGACGGGGGTCTGGCAGTCATCGATGAACGTCTCGGAGACCGGAATCAAGTTGTGCTCGCGCGCCAGCGCGCGCACCTCTTCCAGCGTCGGCGGGCCGCCCGGGGCGGCGACATCAGCGCCCGCGACGGCCATCGAGCACGAGCTCGGCGTCGGCGAGCGACAGGCCCCGACCGCGCAGCAGCACGGCCAGGTGGTAGAGCACGTCGGCGGCCTCTTCGGCCACCCTCGCGTCGGACTCCTCGCGCGCGGCGCGCACCACCTCCTCGGCCTCCTCCTGGACCTTGGCGCCGGCGCGCGCCGGGTCGTCCAGGAGCTCGACCGTGTAAGAGCCCTGCGGCCGGTCCGACGCGCGGGAGGCGATCGTCCGCTCGAGCCCCGGGAGGACGGCAAACGGCGCCTGCGCGCTCACGTCCCCGCTGAAGAAGCAGGTGCGCTCGCCGGTGTGGCAGGCCGGTCCCGCCGGCTCGACCAGGGCGAGCACGGCATCGGCGTCGCAGTCGTAGCGCAGCGCTTTCAGGGCCTGGGTGTGGCCCGAGGTGGCCCCCTTGTGCCAGAGCTCCCGGCGCGAGCGGCTGAAGAAGTGCATCTCCCCTGTCTGCTGCGTGCGCTGTAGCGCCTCGGCGTTCATGTAGGCCAGCGTCAGCACCTCTCCGGTGCGCCAGTCCTGGACCACGCACGGCACGAGACCGCGTTCATCCCAGTTGATCTGCATTGGCCGCGATTCTAGGTGGGGCGGTCTCACGCCCGGTCGATCGTCGACCAGGCAGCGGCGGCGGCGGCCCGCCGCGCGGCCGCTACTCGATCCCGAGCCGGTCGAGCAACCGCTCGTCCGCCCGCCAGTGACGGCGCACGCGAACGGTGAGCTCGAGGTGCACATGGGCGTCCAGCTCGCGCTCGATCGCGCGACGCGAGGCGATCCCGATGTCCTTGACCATGCGCCCGCCGGCCCCGATCACGATCCGCTTCTGAGACTCGGTCTCGACCAGGAGCAGCGCGTGGATGCGCACCAGCTCGGGCTCGGCCTCGATCGACTCGATCTCGACCTCGACCGCGTGCGGCACCTCCTCCCGCGTGCGCCGGAGGACCTGCTCCCGGACGAGCTCGGCGAGCACGACCGACTCCGCCAGGTCCGAGCGCTGGTCGGGCTGGTAGTAGAACGGGCCCTCGGGCAGGAGGCCGACGAGGTGATCGACGAGCGCCCTCATGCCTTCGCCGCGGCGGGCACTGACGGGGAACACCTCCCGGGCCACCCCGAGGTCCGCGGCCGCCTGGAGCACGGCCGGCAGGCCGGTCCGCGCGCACCGATCGGTCTTGTTGACCGCGATGACGACGGGCACGGGCGCGCCCTCGAGCAGGCGGGCGATGAAGCGATCGCCCGGGCCCAGCCCCTCCTGAGCGTTCAGCACGAACAGGCAGGCGTCGGCGCCCTCGAGCTCGCGCTCGACCCGGTGCTGCATGCGCTCGGTCAGAGCGTCTCGCGGGCGCTGGACGCCAGGCAGGTCGACGAGCACGAGCTGCCAATCCTCGCCGGTGGCGACGCCCCGCACGGCGCGCCGGGTGGTCTGCGGCTTGTCGGAGACGATCGCCACCTTGGCGCCGACGATCGCGTTGGCCAGCGTCGACTTGCCCACGTTCGGCCGTCCCGCGAGGGCGATGAAGCCCGAGCGCGTGGTCATCGCACCCAGCGCATGAGCTCGGACTGGAGCGCCAGCATCTCGCCGTCGTCGGTCTCGTGGTCCATGCCGGTGAGGTGCAGCGACCCGTGGACGATCGCCTCGCGCAGGTCCTCGGTGTGGGGCGGGCAGATCACGATGTCGCCAAGCTCGCGCGGACCGGCCGACGCGCCCCCCTCGTCCACGCCGAACGACAGGACGTCCGTGGGCTCGTCGTGGTCGCGGTACTCGCGGTTCAGCTCGCGGATGCGCTCCTCGTCGACGAACTCGATCGCGGCGTGGCCGTCGTCGATCCCGGCGGAGGACAGCGCCAGCGCGCACAGCTCCTGGGCCTCGGCAGAGGTGAGCCCGTCCGGGGCTACGAACTCGAGCCCGATCACCTCGATTTCGAGGGGCATGTGCTACGGCCTCGGCCGCGCCGCGCGGGGACGCAGCTCAGGCGCCGCCCGCTGAGAGTGCTCGTTATAGGCGGCGACTATCCGGCGCACGAGCTTGTGGCGGACCACGTCCTCGTCGCCGAAGCGAACGAACTCGATCCCTTCGACCTCGGCAAGGATGTCGGTCACGACGACCAGACCGGACTCGTTCTCCTTGGGCAGGTCGATCTGCGTGATGTCCCCGGTGACCACCATCTTCGACCCGAACCCGAGGCGCGTGAGGAACATCTTCATCTGCTCGGGCGTGGTGTTCTGCGCCTCGTCGAGGATGATGAAGCTGTCGTTGATCGTCCGGCCGCGCATGAATGCCAGCGGGGCCACCTCGATCACGCCGCGCTCCAGGTGCGAGGACACGCGCTCGGGTTCGAGCATGTCGTGCAGAGCGTCGAACAGGGGGCGCAGGTAGGGGTCGACCTTGGCCATCAGGTCGCCGGGGAGGAAGCCGAGGCGCTCGCCGGCCTCGACCGCGGGGCGGGTGAGGATGATGCGGTTGACCTCGCGGCGATGCAGCGCGGCGGCGGCCAGGGCGACGGCCAGGAACGTCTTTCCGGTGCCGGCCGGGCCGATGCCGAACGTGATCGTGTTCCGGCGGATCGAGTCGACGTAGCGCTTCTGGTTGACCGTCTTCGGCGCGACCTTGAGCGTGCGGTGGCGCCACACGACGTCCTCGAGGATCTCGGCCGGCGACTCGTGCTCATCGAGCGCTCGGGTCACGGCCTCGATCGTCCCGGGCGCGATCTCGAGTCCCTGGCCGATCAGCTCGGAGAGCTCCTTGATGACGGTCTCGCCCGCTTGCACAGCCTCATCGGAGCCGTCGAGCGTGATGACGTTGCCGCGCAGGAAGACCTGGCAATCGAGATGGCCCTGCAGCGCCCTGAGCACGGCGTCCCCGCTACCCGCAAGCTCGGCGGCGACGAGGTTGTCCAGCTCGAGCTGCTTACGCAACGGCACCGCCGCGCTGAAGCGCCTCGCGGACGCGCGCCGAGGCGCGCCGGCCGTCGGCGCGCCCGCCGGCTCGCGCCATCACGGCCTTCATCACATGTCCCATGTCCGCCGGGCCCGTGGCGCCGGTGTCAGTGATCGCCTGAGCCACGATCGCATCCAGCGCGGCGTCATCCAGCTCGGCCGGGAGGTAGCCCTGGATCAGGGTCGCCTCGCTCTGCTCCTGGTCGGCCAGGTCGCTGCGGCCACCCTCGCGGAACTGGGTCGCAGCCTCGATCCGGCGCTTGCGCTCGCGGCGCAGCACCGTCAGCTCGTCCTCGTCGCCGAACTTGGCCGCCTTCTGCAGCTCGGACAGGACCATGCGCAGCGCGGTGACGCGCTGCTTGTCGCCCGACTTCATCGCGGTCGTGATGTCGCCGCGAACCTGTTCGATGATGCTCACCCGGTTAAGGGTAGCCCCGCCGTCGCGGGAACCGAGCAGCTGATCCCATCGGCGTAGAGCTCGGCGCAGAGCGCCTCCACGAGCTCGCCGCGACGCGCTAGGCCAGCCGGCAGATAGCAGCGTGTGTAGTCGGCGGTATAGCCGGAGCACTGGCGGTCGGCGAGCTTGTCCACGAGCACGCTCTCGGTCGTGCCCAGCTTGGCCACGCGATGCATCCGCGAGCGAAGCTCAGAGCGTCCGCGCACGGCGGCCGACCGGCGCTTCTTCTCCTCGGGCGCCACGCGATCACCGAGCGAGGCCGCCACGGTGCCGGGTCGGGCCGAGTAGGAGAACGTGTGCACGCGGCTGATCGAGGCCGCGTCCAGGAGCTCGAGCGTGCGCTCGAACGCGCGCAGGCTCTCGGTGGGAAAGCCGACGATCACGTCGGTCGTGACGTTCACGTGCGGGACGGCCGCACGCAGCGCCCGCACGTGCGCCAGGTACTCGGCTGCGGTGTAGTGCCGCCCCATCGCGCGCAGCACCTCGTCATCGCCCGACTGCATCGGGATGTGCAGATGCGGGCAGACCTTCGGCTCGTCGGCCAGCGCCCGCACGAGCGAGTCCTTGACGTGGATCACCTCGACGCTCGAGAGCCGCACCCGCTCGACCCCGGGAACCCGAGCCACCTCGACCATCAGCTCCCCCAGCTCGAGCCCGCGCTCGGGATCGCGGTAATCGCCAACGCTGATCCCGGTCATGACCATCTCCGGCTGGCCCTGGGACACCCGCTGGGCGACCTCGCGCAGCACAGCGCTCGCGGGACGGGAACGGGCGCTGCCGCGGACGGTCGGGATGATGCAGTAGGCGCATCCGGAGTCGCAGCCGTCCTGGACCTTCACGAATCCGCGTGTCCGCGCCCCGGGGATCTCGACCCGCCCCGGCCGCGCCTCGTGCTCGAGGTCGGCGCAGCCCCCCAGCCCGGCCGCCATCTGCGCAGCCACATCCTCCGCGGTGCCGGTGAACGGCCGGACCCGCGGGTCGATGCCGGCGAACTGGCCGCTGTCGAGGTTGACCGCGCAGCCCGACACGTACACCTCCCGCGCCTGGCGCAGAGAGCGCCGGACCGACTGGCGCGACTTCGCCTCCGCCTCGGCGGTGATACAGCACGTGTTGATCACGTGCAGCTCGGCCCCGTCCTCGCTCACCTCGGTGTGCCCGGCCGCGAGCAGCGCGCCGCGCGCGGCCATGGCGTCGGCCTGGGAGACCTTGCAGCCGAGGAACTTGACCGCGAACGTGCTCATCCCGGCACCTGTGCCGGGGGAGCCGGGTGCTCGACGAGGCTCGGCGGATGGCCGAGCGCGCCGAGTTCGGCGGTGTCGCGCTCGAACAGGAACTCGACCGACCAGTCGATCAGCAGGCGCACCTTGTGTCGCATACCGGGGATCCAGGCCAGGTGGTAGAGCCGACCGACCGACCATGCGAGCAGGCCCTTCACGCGCAGGCCCATCAGGTTGGCCACCGCCTTGTGCCGGCCCAGATCGGCGAACACTCCCAGCGTCTTGAAGGTGAATGGGCGCGGCGGCTCGCCGCGCAGCGCGCCGGCGACGTTCCGGGCCATCAGCTTGCCCTGGCGGATCGCGTGCTGAGCGGTGGGTGGAGCCGGCTGCCCGGGTCGGGCCGGGTCGGGCACGGCGGCGATGTCGCCGAGGGCCCACACGTCGTCGAACCCCTCGACCTGCATGGTGTCGCGCACCCTGATCCGTCCTTGGCTCAGTGGAAGCCCGAGCCGCTCGGCGATCGGGTTCCCGCGCACGCCGGCTGTCCAGCACACGGTGCGGCAGGGAATCGTCTCGCCGGTGGAGAGCGTGACCGAGGTGGGCGTGACCTCCGTTAGCTGCGTTTCCAGACGGACGTCGATGCCGCGCTCGCGCATGAGCTCGGTGGCGAACTGGGCGAGCTGGGGCTGGATCCCGGGCATCACCCGGGAACCGGCCTCCACCAACACCCAGCGCATACCCGTGGCCGTGCAGCGCGGATAGCGAGGCAGCGCGTCCACCGCGAAGTCCTGGAGCTCGGCGATGCCCTCGAGCCCGGCATAGCCGGCGCCCACGAATACGAACCCGAGATGCTGGCGGCGCATGTCCTCGTCGTCGGTCTCCTCGGCCGTCTCCAGGCACCGCACCAGCCGGTTGCGAAGGGCGATGGCCTCGCTGATCGTCTTGAAGCCCATGCCGTGCTCGGCGAGGCCCGGGATCGGGAACGTCCGCGACACCGACCCGAGGGCCACCACCAACTGGTCGTAGCGCAGCTCGACGTCGTCGCCGGAAAGCTGGTGGACCGCGAGCGTGCGCTCGAGCGGATCTGCCCCCGTCACCCATCCGAGGCGGAGCTCGGTGCGGCGCAGGTGCTCTCGCAGCGGCACGACGACATGCCGTGGCTCGAGCGTGCCCGCCGCCGCGCCAGGCAACAGCGGCGTGTAGAGCATGAAGTTCACGTCGCTGACCATCGTGATCCGCACCTCGGGATCGAGCATGCGCTCGAGGCCCTTCGCGGTGTAGTAGCCGCCGAAGCCGCCGCCCGCGATCACCACGTGCCGGTTCATTGCACTTGAAGCTACCGGGCCGAACGCTGTCGCGAGACCCGCCGCCACCGGCGGATCCCGCGACAGCCGAGTCGGTCCCCCGCCTAGCGCCCGGCGCGGGCCACCTTCCGCGCTGTCCTCGGGTCGGCGACCCCCGTCACGAGGGGCACAGCTCCGACCCGCGGCTTAGGTCGCGGCACGAGGATGTCCAGCGTCAGGCCCGCCAATGTCACGCCGAGAGCCAGCGGATTCAGCACCAGGTCCACCTCCTTTGCGGTCACCATGAAGGATCGACAGCGCGCGACGCGCGGGCATCGGCCCGCTGGACAGGATTCAGCGCGGCAGCTTGGCCAAGTGCAGCGCGGCCCACTCGCCGCGCTCGCGGCGCCCGCGCTCGACCAGCCCCAGGCACGCGAACCCTGCAGCGACCTCGTCGGCCTCGCCGACGAGCAGGCCGCTGGCGATCACCCGCTCCGGCAGCCGCTCCGCGGGCAGCATGGCAAGCCGCCCAGCCCAGGCGAGCAGCAGCGGCCGCAGCAGGTTGGCCGTCACCGTCGTAGCCGCGGCCGGGGGGTCGCGGCGCAGGTCGTGGCGGGCCACGTCGAGCTCGACCCCGTTGACAGCGGCGTTCTCGAGCGTCGCCGCGAGACTTGCCGGGTCGTTGTCCACCGCCCGCACGGGGGCGAACCCCAGCCGCGCCGCGACGATCGCCAGCACGCCCGAGCCGCAGCCGACGTCGAGCAGCTCGCCGGCGGGCGCAAGCTCGAGCAGGAGCTCCAGGCACAGGCGAGTCGTGGCGTGCGCCCCTGTCCCGAACGCCTGCCCCGGGTCGATCACCACGTCGATCGAGCTGCTTCCCCGGGGCTCCCAGGGCGGACGCACGGTCAGCCGGTCGCCGAGCACGAGCGGGCGATGGAACTCGCGCCAGCGCTGCTCCCAGTCGTCGGGAACCTCGCGCGACGAGACCTCGATCAGCGCCCCGCCGGCCGCGGCCGTCAGGTCGGGCAGCTCCGGGAGCTCGCCGGCAACCCCATAGACGGCGTACTCCACCATCCCATCCAGCTCGACCTCCTCGACGCCCGACGGAGCGAGCTCGAGGAGCTCGGCGAGGACCAGCTCAGCCTCCTCGGCCCGGACGCGGACCGCGAGCCGCAGCACTAGGCGATTGCTCCGGCTTTCGTTACCACCGTCGGGCCGCCGGCGTCGATGGTGACCTTTTGCGTCCCCGGGACGGATTTCGTCACCACCGTCGCGTCCGGCCCATCGGTGGTGACCTTTTCCGTCCAGGCGCTCGGGGGGAAACGCGCCACCTACCCGCCGAACGCGCGCTTGATCTTCGAGAAGACGCCCTCGTCGGTGCGCAGGTTGTGATCGGTCATGGTCCCCGCCAGCTGCTCGAGCAGCTCGCGCTGCTCGTGGTTCAGGTGGCGCGGGATGATCACGTTGACGACGACGCGCAGGTCGCCGGTGCGCCGGCGGCGCAGGGCCGGCATCCCCGCTCCCCGAACCGTCAACACAGACTGCGGTTGCGTGCCGGCCGGGATCTCCAGGTCGATCGGGCCGTCGAGCGTCGGCACTTCCACCGTCGTGCCGAGCGCGGCCAGCGGCGCCGCGACATCGATCGCGGTCACCAGGTCATCCCCATCGCGCATGAAGCGCGGGTCGGAGCGGACGCGCACGACCACGTACAGGTCGCCGGGCGGGCCGCCTCGCTCGCCTGCGTGGCCACGTCCGGAGAGCCGGATGCGCTGCCCGTCGGAGATGCCCGCGGGCACGTCGACGGTGACCTTCGGCCGCTGCACGTTTCGCCCGCGGCCGTGGCACTCGTGGCACGGGTCCTTGGCCACCCGGCCGTCGCCCTGGCAGTTGTCGCACACGGTCGTGCGCATCACCTGGCCGAACGGCGTGCGGGTCACGGCACGCAGCTGGCCGGCGCCCTGGCAGCGCGGGCACGTCTCGATCGGCGTGCCCGGCTCGGCGCCGTTGCCGTGGCAGCGCTCGCACGTCGTCACCGCCTCATAGGACACGTCGACGGTCGTCCCGGAAGCCGCGTCGGCGAGGTCGATCTCTGCGGCCGCGGCGATGTCGCCGCCCTGGACCGGACCGCCGGGCCGTCCGCCGCCAAAGCCGCCGAAGGCGCCGCCGAGGCCGCCCCCGCCGAAGAACGCCTCGAAGATGTCGGACACCGAGCCGAAGGTCTCGAAGTTCGGCGCGAAGCCGCCGCTGCGCAGGCCCTCGTGGCCGTAGCGGTCGTAGGTGGCGCGCCGCTCGGGGTCGGAGAGCACCTCGTATGCCTCGGCGGCCTGCTTGAACTTGTCCTCGGCCTCGGGATCGTGGCGGTTCACATCAGGATGCAGCTCGCGCGCGAGGCGCCGGAAGGCCTTCTTGATCGTGGCCTCGTCGGCGTCACGAGGGACGCCGAGGATCTCGTAGTAGTCCCGTGTGGCGCTCATCGTTCGTCGTAGATCTCGCAGATGAAATCGGACAGCTGCGCCGCCGCCTGGCGCACCGAGCGGATCGCGCGAGCGTAGTCCATGCGCACCGGGCCGATCACCGACACCGCGCCGAGCCGGCGCTGCGGGAGCCCGTAGCCGGCCGCCACCAGCGCCATCGAACGCAGCGCCGGCATATCGTTCTCGGCTCCGATCCGCACGAGCACGTCACGTTGTGAGAGCGCCGAGCGCAGCACTCCGAGCAGGGTCACCCTCCGCTCGAGCATGTCCATCAGCACGTTCAGCTCCGAGAGCTGCCCCACCTCGAGCAGGCGCGCCGTGCCCTCGACGTAGAGGGTGTCCTGGGCGGTGTGCTCGAGGTCGGTGAACACGGGCGAGAGCGCCTCCAGGAAGGCGGCCTCGGTCGCCGACAGGGACGGGTCGTGCAGGCGCTGGTGGAGCATCCGCGCGCCGAGCCCGAGACCGACGAGACGCTCGTTCAGGTAGCTGGCGGCCCAGTCGGCGAGGCCGGGATCCACCGGCGAGGCGAACGTGAACAGGCGCTTGGTCACCCCGCCGGTCGAGGTGATGACCACGACCATCAGCACCTGCGGCTGCAGCAGCAGCACCTCGATGTGGCGCACGGTCGAGGTGTCGATCGGCGGCGCGGTGACGATCGCCAGCAGGTTCGTGACGTGGGAGAGCGTCTCGGAGGTCACGCGCATGGCGTCGTCGACCTCGCGGCGCACGAGCGAGAGCGACAGCCGCGGCTCGCGATCCTCTCGTGGCAGCAGCCGGTCGACGAAGTAGCGATACCCGGCCTCGGTGGGCACGCGCCCGGCCGAGGTGTGCGGATGGGCGAGCAGCCCGAGCTCCTCGAGGCTGGCCAGCTCGTGACGGATCGTGGACGGGCCCCACTCGACGTCGGCGGACAGCGCCTTCGAGCCCACGGGGGATCCCGAGTCGAGGTACTCCTCGACCAGCTTGCGCAGCACCAGCTCCTGGCGGTTCGTCAGCACGAATCTGATTCTAGGTCGGGGTTTTCACGCGTCGTTCACCCAACTGCGACAGGCCGCAGGGCGGTGCGGTAAACCGTGGCGCATGCCCGCAACCATCACTCGCCGCCAGGCGCTCAGAGCCGGCGCCGCCGCCGGGGCCTTCGCCCTGGGCTTCGAAGGACTGATCGACCGAGCGCTGGCCACCGCCCCGAGCTGCGGGCGGCTGAAGGACATCCAGCACGTCGTCATCCTGATCCAGGAGAACCGCTCCTTCGACCACTACTTCGGCTCCTACCGCGGCGTCCGCGGGTTCGCCGACCCGACCGCCCTGACGTTGAGCGACGGCAGTGGCCTGACGGTGTTCGCACAGCCCGGGTACCCGCCCGCGGCCAGCACGGGCGGGCACCTGTATCCCTTCCACTTCGACTCCAACGGCAACGGCGAGTGCACGAACGACATCGACCACAGCTGGGGCCCGCAGCACACCTACTGGGACGGCGGCGCGATGGACGGCTTCGTCACCGGCCACCTGGCGGCTGACGGCTCGGGCAACGGCCCGCTGACGATGGGCTACTACACCCGCAGCGACCTCCAGTTCTATTACGCGCTGGCGGACGCGTTCACGATCTGCGACCACTACCACTGCTCGGTGATCGGCCCCACCGACCCGAACCGGCTGTACTCGATGTCGGCCTGGCTGGACCCGGCAGGCGCCCAGGGCGGCCCGATCCTGTCGACCAGCTCGACGCGGGTGGAGCGCTATTCGACGCTGTCCTGGACGACGATGCCCGAGCAGCTCCAAACGCGAAAAATCAGCTGGAAGGTCTACGGCTCGGCCGACGGCAACTACGGCGACAACGTCCTGCCCTACTTCAAGCAGTACTGGTCGAATCCCGCGCTGAACGCGAACGCGCTCGTCCCGCAGTACCCGGCCGACTTCCAGGCCGACGTCGCCTCGGGCAACCTGCCCCAGGTCTCGTGGGTTCTGGCCCCGCTGCTCTCCAGCGAGCATCCGCCCGCGCCGGGGATCTACGGCGAGGTCATCGCCGCCCAGGTCCTGAACACGCTGGTGTCCAACCCGGGCGTGTGGGCCAAGACCGCGCTGTTCATCACCTACGACGAGAACGGCGGGTTCTTCGACCACGTGGCGCCACCCGTGGCGCCGCCGGGGACGCCGGGTGAGGAGATCACGGTGTCGCCGCTCCCGCCGGACGCCTCGGGCTTCGCGCGCCCGGTCGGC
>DATGJM010000184.1:0-17928 GCA_035295205.1 Solirubrobacteraceae bacterium
CGAGATCCGTATCGGCAGCCATCGCAGCCGCCAGTAGCTCTCCGCCGGCTGAGCTCTTACGGAACTGAGACCGTTGTCTTTGGTTTCTCATGCGTCCCCGCGTGAAGCTTCGGCCATGACCTCCTACTCCCTGATCTATAACCCGGCGCGGCTTCCGGCCCGCGCCTCTGCGGCCGGCAGCAGCCTCATCGACCGTTCGCGGCTGCGGCTGCTGCCGAGCGGCGACGGCTGGTCGCTGCTCGGCCCCGACGGTGAGCTCGTGTTCTCGGCGCCGGGACTCAGCGCCCGCCGGCGCTGCCTCGAGTTCGCCCAGGCCGAGGGCGTGCTCGCCCTCGTCACCTGACACGCCGCTCAGGGTCCCCCGAAACCGCCGTTGCTCGCTTGGCTCGAGTCCAGCACGAGCTTGGTGCCGGGGAGCAGCTGCGTTGGCGGATTGACGATCGGAACGTAGCCGCCGACCGCTTGCCCGACGTTGACCGCCAGATGCTGGGAGCCGTGACCAGCGAGGATCACGTAGGGGTTGCCGTTACCGTTCGCGTACAGCGCACCGATCGGCACGGCGAGCGTCGGCACCGAGGAGGACTGGGCGTCGATCGAGACGGTCACCCGCGATCCGACGTGCGCGCCGGCCGCGATCCCGCGCACGGCGATCGTGGCGCTGGCCTTCGGAGACTGCACCGAGCGTTTGACGTAGCGCACGGCGCCTGCGAGCGGCCGGCCGGAGCCGACGCTGACCGTGGCATGGTCGCCGGGCTCGATCAGATAGCCCTGTGCAACCGTGAGCGTCGCGTTGACCACTACCGAGCCATAGGTCAGCGTCACCGCCGGGCTGCCGATCGCCTTGCCGAGCGGCTCCTTGCTCGCGGCCACGGTCGCCGGGAGCTTGGCCAGGAAGACGATCTCCGCCTGTGGCTCCATGATCGCCTGCGGCGGTTTGCGGCGAACGCCGGGGATCGGGGCCGAGGGCGGTGGCGCGTAGCCGGCGTTCCGGTAAAGGGCAGACAGCGCGGCGCTCGTCGAGAGCCCGTACGTGCCCGAGGTGTCGATGATGCTGTAGCCCAGAGCTGCCAGGTCCTGCTGGAGCTCGGTGACGTCGGCGCCCGAGTCGCCGTATTGGAGGCTCCGATACATCGGGGTCCCGCCGGCGAAGGCGAAGACCGGGCGCCCTGCGACCTGGGCGATGACAGTGCCGTCGCCGATCGTCTCGCCGACATGGACGACATCGGCGGTCACGATCGACTCGGCGTTCGGGACGGTGATCGAACCGACGTCGATCGTCTCGGTGTCAGCCGCCACCAGCTTGCCACCGGCCTGCACCGTCGTGCCGAGGCGTTTGAGCACGACCGGCGCGGTAAGCACCGGAGCCTTCGGAGGGGCGGCGGCGCGGGCGAGCTTGGTCGTGGTGGTCGTGGCGCGGCCGGCCCACCAGCTCACCCCCGCCACCGCGATCAGGACGAGGACCCCGAGGACGACGGTGCGGCGTCGCCTGCGGGCGATGCCTCCGCGGCCGGCATCGGCGGCGCCGACCGGCTCCGGGCCCGCAGCGAGCGGTTCAGCGAAGCCCTCCCCGTCGCTGCGGGGGGCGGGCATCCGCCGGTCGTCGTCGCGCACGCTCATCGCCTCAGCGCCTCGGCCGGGTCGAGTCGGCTTGCGCGGAACGCCGGCAGCAGGCCAGCCAGCCCTCCCACGCCGGCACCCAGCAGCGGCGCCAGCGCGACCGCGCCCGCATCCAGAACGGGCAGCCAGGAATGGGCCCTGGAGATGACCACGACGGCGCATACGCCTACAGCGATGCCAACCACCGCGCCGCCGGCTCCGATCAGGAGGCTCTCACCGATGAACTGCGCGGCGATCTGGCTGCGACGGGCGCCGAGTGCGCGGCGCAGACCGACTTCGAATGCGCGCTCGCTGATCGACGAGTACATCGTCACGGCGATACCCGCGATGCTGATCGCCAGGGAGGCGAGCGTGACGACCGCCAGCAGGCTGGTGAGGTCCCCGGCTACCGCGGCCTGCACGATCGGCGGTTGCACGACGGTGATTCCCTGCAGGCGGGTCGGGTCTTCGGGGTGCAGGAGCAGCGGCACCTCGTGCTCCACCTGCGCGGCGGCGGCGGGGTTGACCGCGACGTCGAGCTGGGAGCCGAAGCGCGGCGCTCCCCACAGCGCCTGCGCAGTGGCGTCGGGAACGATCGCGTCGGTCAGGAGTGTCGGGTCGGATTGCACCCCCTTCAGCACGCCGACGACGACGAACGGCACACCATCCAGGACGATCGCCTCCTGCCCGTCCGGCGAGCTGATCCCGAGATCGGCGGCGGCCGCTGGGCCGAGCACCACGACGCGGCCGTGCACCTTCGCGTCGGTCGCCGTGAAGTCGGACCCGAACCGGTAGGAGGCTCGGTCGGCTGCGAGCAGTCCGGGTGACGCGGCGACGACGTTCACGCCGTACGCGGACGGTGGAACGAAAGCGCCGAACAGCGTCGTCCCCGGCGCCGCGCGGACCTGAAGCGACCACAGCTCGCCGGCGCCGAGCACGCCGGGCAGCCGGCTCACCTCTGCCGTCGCGCCGGGCCCGAAGGCCGGCGTGGAGGCGTTGGGCGCCGAGTCGGCAAGCGTGACCTCTGCGGCAGCGAAGCGCTCGAAGTGCGCGTTGACCGAGGCACGCGCGGTCGCGGTCAACCCGCTCGCGGTGACGAACGCGGCGACGCCGATGACGACCGACAGGGCGGTGGCGGCGGCCCGGCCCGACCGGCCGAGCAGGGCCAGCGTCGCCTCGGCGGCGATGTCCCGCGCGACCGCGACGCGTCCGAGATGGGGAAGCTGAAGCGGCCGCTCCCCGGACGGCCTGCGCCACATCCGGAACCTCGTCATGGCACCCTCGTGGTCGCGACGACGCGTCCGTCTGCGAGCGCTACGGTCACGTCGGCTGCGGCGGCCACATGCGCGTCGTGAGTCGCGGTGACGAGCGCCACTCCGGTCGGCTTCAGCGAATCGAGGATCGCGAGGACGGCGTCGGCCGAGGCTGAGTCGAGGTTTCCGGTCGGCTCGTCGGAGAGCAGCACCCTGGGGCGCGGGGCGACTGCGCGGGCGATCGCGACCCGCTGCTTCTCACCACCGGACAGCGTGGCCGGCGACGCGTGGGCCCGGTGGCTGAGCCCGACCGCGTGCAGCGCCTCGAGCGCTCTGGCGCGACGCTCCCTGCGAGGAACTCCGGCGTGCAGCAATCCGACCTCGACGTTCTCGGCGGCGGTGCGGTAGTCGAGCAGGTGGAACGCCTGGAACACGAACCCGACCCTGCCGGCACGCACCGCGGTGCGGTCCCGGTCACCGAGGACCCCGGTGTTCGCGCCCGCCAGCCGGATCTCACCCGAGCTCGGACGATCGAGCAGGCCGAGCAGATTGAGCAGCGTCGACTTCCCCGAGCCCGAGCGGCCGACGAGCGCGACATGCTCGCCTGCGTGGGCGCTCACTGTGACGTCGTGCAGGGCGTGCACCGCAGGCGTTCCCGCATAGATCTTCGACACCCCGACCGCCTCGAGCACCGGCGCCGCAGTAGCGACATCACCCACCGACGATCACCACCTGCCCCCCGGATGCGCTCGGGCTGCTCGGGGCTGCGATCGACTGCGGGTCGGCGGTGTTTGTCGACCCCGAGACGTTTGACTGCGCGTGGCCGAACACCGCGTTTGCCCGCACGCGGGCCTGGTCGAGGACGCCGACCAGGGTCTGCAGCTCGCCCAGGACAGCGTTCGGCAGCTGCCCGACCGCGGTCAGCGCCGCCTGCTGGATCGACTGCGGCAGTCGTGATCGCCGCTGGCATCTCAGGTCGGTTATCGCCGCAGCGAGCTCCCTTCGGTGTACCGCCGGCGTCGGGCCCTGCGACTGATAGAGCGAGAAGAAGCGTAGGAACAGCTGCGACGGCGACGCCGCGGCGATTCCGGTACCGGAGCGGACACAGGCCGCCCAGGCGGCTCTGCTGGCCTGAAACGCGCGCGAGCGCGACGCGCTCGGCTGGATGCTGCCCGTGAGGATCGCCGGCCCGTACTGGGGAACCGCGACCGACGCGGCGACACTTCCGAACAGTTGCTTGCCGGCGGTGGTGTTGCAACCGCCGATCTGGAAGGTCTGGCCCGGCAGACCTGGGATCCGGATCTTCATGGTCTTGCCGCCGCCCCACAGCGTCTTCATGTATGTCTGCTGGGCCTGGCCGCGCAGCGAGCTCATGACCTGGAATTCCGCTGGTTGCCCGCCGGAGATGCCCCCTGGCTGGCTGAGCTGCGCCATCGTCTCCTCATACAGGCCCCAGCCGTTGACGATCCGCCAGGCCAGCGACTGCGGACCCAGCCACAGCATCGAGCCGAACACGGGGCTCGCAAACGCCGGGGGACCACCTGGCTGGCCGGCCTGCGGAAACGGGTAGTAGCGCAAGCCGTGCTGTGCCATGCACTGCTGCGTGAGGATCCCGAGCGCCTGGTCCACCGGTGTCTCGAGCGCCGACCAGTTCTCGAGGGTGTTCAGCAGCGCCGAGGGGCTGCCCGTCCCCTGGGCCGACGCGGCACCGCCGCAGCCGGCGAACAGCGCTGCGGTCGCGACCGTCCCGATCAGCGCGCAGACCGCGCCCCGCGCCGCGCGAGCCCGATGGCCACCCCGGCACGAACCACCACCAACCGCTCCCACCACTGCCCCCTCCAGCACGCCCTACGCGTTAAGAGACAAGCGGACCATACCACCGGTGGTTTCACCGCTCGTATCTGTGTCCAGCGCCCACCGCGGCCGCTGTCTCGCCTGATAGGCGCGGTCGATGGGGGCGTGAGCTGTTCGTTCAGGGCAAACCCGCCGTGAGGTGGGGACGCAAAGCTAGAGGTCTCCGGTACTAGACACGTGGAGACAGCTCGGCTGCCGGCTCTCCAAATCAAGCCGCGGCGAATGTCTCGGCTGAGACAAGGAGCCCCTGATATGTCGCACCGTTCCATCGCAGTCACCGGGTCGCGCAAGATGGCTCTCGTCCTCGGGGCGAGCGTCCTCATGTCGCTCGGGTCGCCATTCGTGGCAATCAGCTCAGCCTCCGACGCCGGCGGCGCACAACGGCCAGTCAGTTCCGGGTTTGGCGACTGCAAGAACGACAATTCCGGCCTTCACCTTGGCTACGTCTGTGATCCCACCACGGACGGCGGCGGCGGAATCACCCTCAACTGATTCCGACCAGGTGGACAGCCGAACGATGAGGGCGGGGCGCCACGCTCCGCCCTCATCACCAATCTCCCGCGCCGGTCACCCTGGCTGGAGGATCGCCTCGAGCTCCTGGAGCTGGCGGCGCACGCCGCCGCAGACCTGTTCGCACAGCTCGAACACGGTGGGGTCGCTGATCGAGTAGCGCGAATGGTTGCCGTCCTTGGTACGCGCGACCATGCCGGCGCTCAGCAGGATGCCGAGGTGCTTGGAGACGTTCTGCTGCGAGGCGCCGAGCGCCTCCTGGAGCTCGCCGACAGTGGCATCGCCCTCGCGGAGCCTGTCGAGCAGCTTGATCCGCATCGGCTCGCCGAGGACGCGGAAGCGCTGTGCCACGAGGTCGATGAGCGGCTCGGGAAGCGGGTGGGGAGCGGCGGGAAGCTTGGTCACGGCTTCATCCTAGCACAACCAGACCGTTGTTTAGTTGACAAGTAGACAAGGCAGCGATAAGCTCCACGCATTCACTACTTTACAGTTGTGCAGACGTTCGAGACGGCTGAGAGGAAGGAGCAGGTGTCATGTCCAGTCGCAAGCGAGTCGTGATCCTGGGTTCGAGCTTCGCGGGCCTCACCGCCGCGCTGGAGCTGCGAAGGCGCGCGGGCGACCGCCACGAGATCGTGGTTCTCGACCCGCGCGCCGACTTCACGTTCATCCCCTCGTTGATCTGGCTTCCGTTCGGAGTGCGCGATGCCGAGGACGTCACCTTCGCGCTCGAGCCGATGTACCGCAGCAAGGGGATCCGCTTCATCAACGAAGCTGCGAGCGAAATCGACCCGACCGGCCACCTGGTCCGGACCGCATCCGGAGAAGAGCTCTCCTTCGACAAGCTGTTCATCGGCACCGGGCCGCGGCTCGCGTTCGAGAAGATCGCGGGGCTCGGCCCACACGATGGCTACACGCAGTCCGTTTGCAACCTCGATCACGCGCTGCTGGCGCGGGAGGCGTGGGGACGGTTCCTTGAGGATCCGGGTCCGGTGGTCGTTGGGACGGCTCAGGGCGGCTCGTGCTTCGGCGCCTCCTACGAGTTCGCATTCAACATCCAGCACAGGATCAGCAAGGCCGGCCTTCAGGATGTCGCGCCGGTCACCTTCATCACCGCCGAACCGTTCCTCGGGCACTGGGGGATCGGCGGCATCGGCCACTCCGAGCAGGTCATGCAGCGCTTCTTCGAAAAGCGTGGGATGGAGGGCATCACGAACTCCGCGATCAAGGAGGTCCGTGAGCGCGAGATCGAACTCGAATCGGGACGGATCCTGCCGTTCGCGTACTCGATGATCGTCCCGCCGTTCACCGGCGTGGACGCGGTTCGCAACACCGAGGGGCTTGCCAATCCGATGGGGTGGATCCCGGTCGACGACGAATTCCGCCACCCCGAGCACCGCGACGTGTTCGCCGCCGGAGTCGCGATCGCGATCGCCCCTCCAGCCCCGACCCCGGTGCCGGCCGGGGTCCCGAAGACCGGCCAGATGACCGAGACGATGGCCAAGGTCGCCGCCCGAAACATCGCGGCCGACATCGCGGGCAGCCCCGCCGCCAAGCTGCCGCTAGAGGACCTCGGCGCCTCATGCATTCTCGACGCCGGCAACAGCGGCTGCGTGATCGTCGGCGCGCGGCACGTCCTCGCGCAGAACAGCACCTCGAGCGGGAACGTGCACATGATCGCGGGCCCGCAGGCGCACTGGGCCAAGCTCGCGTTCGAGCGCATCTTCCTCGCCAGCCGTCGGCACGGCCAGCTCGTCCTCTGAAGGGCGAGGCACACGATGGAACATCTCACCGAAGACACCTCTCCCGCCGCCACCGGGCATCCAGAAATCCTCGTCGGCGTAGTGAGCTCCACCAGCACTCAAGAGCGGCCGGCGGCACGCCGAGCCCGGGAGCAATACCCGCACGCGGCCAGCGTCGGGCCGATCGGCCGGATCGGCCGCTACACCGCCACTCATTTCCGGGTCGTGCTCGCCGGCTGGCTGATCGCCGCGCTCGGGCTCGGGTTCTTCGCACCCAAGGTCGAGACCGCGCTCTCGGGCGCCGGATGGGAGACGACCGGCTCGCAGTCGGTGAGGGCGCGAGCGCTGATCGACCAGAACTTCCACGGGCTCTCGAGCTACGCGCTGATGACGGTCGTCTACTCGCCGACGCAGACGACCAGCGCCCCCGCGTTCAAGACGACCGTCGCCAGGGTTCAAGCCGCGCTGCGTGCGGACAAGGCCGCGCGCGGCATCGTCGGCCCAAGCCCCGGCGTCTCGATCTCGCGAGACGGCCATACGGCGATCGTGCAGGCCGGCGCCGCGAGGAATTCCAACGGCATGGTCAGGGCCGCCGACTCGCTGAAGGGTAAGCTCGCCGCGCTGTCGACCGCCGGCGTGCAGGTCCACCTGACCGGCGCGTCCGGGATGTGGTCTGACTTCAATGCCGCCAATCGCACGGCAATGATGAAGTCCGAGGTCATCTCCTGGCCGATAACGCTGGGGATCTTGCTGCTGGCGTTCGGCTCGCTCGTCGCCGCGGGTCTGCCGCTGATGCTGACCATGATCGGGCTCGCGTGCGCGGCCGGGCTGCTCTACCTCGGAACGCTGGTCATGCCGATCTCGATCTGGGCGATGAATTTCGCGTTGATGTTCGCGCTGGCCCTCGGGATCGACTACGCGCTGTTCGTGGTGCACCGGTTCCGCGGAGCCTTCTTCGGCCACCGGCTGTCGGCAGTCGACGCGACTGCGGTGACGATGGACACCGCCGGCAAGGCGGTCCTGTTCTCCGGGATCACTGTGTTGATCTCGCTCAGTGCGGTGATGCTCGTCCCGAGTCCGGCGTTTCGCTCGATGAGCCTCGGGATCATGCTCGCGGTCATCTTCGTGCTCGCGGCGACGCTGACGCTGCTGCCGGCGGTACTGGCCAAGCTGGGGCCGCGGGTGGACAAGCTCTCCCTCCCCTGGGCGCACTCGGGCGAGCACCACTCGCCGCGGTTCGAGCGATGGGGTGAGCGGCTGTGGCGCCAACCTGTCCGCCACGGCTTGGTCGCGTTGGCGGTCCTCGTCGGCCTGGCGCTCCCTGTGACTCAGCTGAAGACGGCGATGCCGTCGATCAAGGTCGTCCCCACCTCCGACGGCTCGCGCATCGGCTACCAGCAGGTCCAGGCCGCATTCGGGCCCGGTGCGACCGGGCCGCTACAGATCGTCACACCCGCCGCCGGTGCCGCCGCGGCCCAGCGTGTCGCCGCCCGCGACCCAGGCGTCGCGGGACTGCTGCCGACCCAGAAGAGCGGCGCCTACGCGTTGATCACTGCGATCCCGAGGCAGGATCCCTCCAGTCCCGCCGTCGGGCGCACGATCGGCCGGCTCCGCGCGGCGCTGCCCGGCGGCTCGCTGGTCGGCGGCGCGGTAGTCGAGAACCAGGACCTGCAGGCCGCACTGGCGGCCAGGACTCCGCTCGTGATCGGGGTCGTGCTCGCGCTCGGCTTCCTGCTGCTGCTGGTTGCGCTTCAGGCGCCGCTGCTGGCCGCGGTCGGCGTGCTCACGAACCTGCTGGCCACCGGCGCCGCGTTCGGCGTCGCCAAATGGATCTTCCAGGACGGCGCACTGCACTCCCTGCTCGGCTTCCAGTCCCAGGGCTTCCTGGATGCCTGGGGACCGGTGTTCTTCTTCGCGATGATCTTCGCCATCTCGATGGACTACACGGTGTTTCTGCTCTCGGCGGCCAAGGAGCACTGGGACCACACCCGCGACGCCCGGGAGGCGATGGTCGGCGGGGTCTCGCACTCCGGCCGGGTCATCTTCGCCGCCGGTGCCGTGATGGTGGCGGTGTTCTTCACCTTCGCCCTCTCCGGCCCGCTGCCGCCCAAGGAGATGGGGATCATCCTCGGCGTCGCGGTCCTGCTCGACGCAGCCCTGATCCGGCTGCTTCTCCTGCCGGTTCTGCTGCGGCTGATGGGCCGCTGGGCCTGGTACCTGCCGCGCTGGGCGCGTCGCGTGCTCCCCGACGTCACCTTCGGCCACTCATGAGGGAGGCACCAGCCATGTCGCCACCGTCGACGCTCGAGCTGTGGCAGACGGAGTGGTGCCCCGCCTCGCACCGCGTCCGCCAGCGCCTGACCGAGCTCGGCCTCTCCTACACCGCCCATCAGGTGCCGGTCCTCGGCAGTGCTCGCACCGAGCTGCTGCGCGCCACCGGCGCCCGCGAGATCCCGGTGCTCGTCGCGGACGGCAGAGCCATCCGCGGGGAGCAGGCGATCCGCTCCTACCTGGACGCGCGCTATCTCGATCCACCCGACGCCGCCGCGCAGCGCGCGAAGGCGGCCAAGGCCAAGCAAAAAGAACTGGAGGCGGCATGTCCCGAGTTGGCAGCAGCTACACATTGAGCACCAGCACCGAGCTGTCCTTCTCGGACGCCGTAGCACGCGCCCGCGAAGAGCTGGCAGCGGCTGGATTCGGCGTCCTGTGCGAGATCGACGTCCGGGCGACGCTGAAGGCGAAGCTCGGGATCGACCGAGAGCCCTACCTCATCCTCGGGGCGTGCAACCCCCCGCTGGCGCACGCGGCGCTCGAGGCCGAGCCGGAGCTCGGGACGCTGCTCCCGTGCAACGTCGTCGTCTACGAGCACCATGGGCAGACGCACATCTCCGCGGTCGATGCCGAGCGGATGCTGTCGATCGTCGGCAACGACGAGCTCGCGGACACGGCGGGCGAAGTGCGCAGGCGCCTGAGCTCCGTCGTGGAACGCGCAGCCCGCGGCTCTTCGTAGTGCGCCACGGCATCGCGACGGGCGGCCAGATCATCTTCACCTAGCCACGATCGTCGGCGCTCACCCGCACCGAGAATCCACACAGCGCGAGTGCTCCGATCGAGAGTGCGCTGGCCACGAGTGCGGTCGCGATCATCCCCGGGTCCGGGACCGAGATCGCGAAGAAGCTGCGGGTGCTGGGAAGGAGCAGGGCGGCCACATAGAGCCCGGCCATCGCCGCGCACATCGACGCCACCAGCGTCGAGCGCCGGCGGGAGCCGCCGGCCTCGATCGCCATCACCAGGTACAGGCCGCTGATGACGAGGGTCATGAGGGCGACGTTGCGCGCCTCCGTGACAGTCTCGTCCAGATCGTGCAGCGCGAACAGGTAGGCGGAGATGAGCCCGGTACCAATCACCGCTCCCGCCGGTACCGCGAAGCGGGCAACGTTGCGCACGAAATGCGTCGGCTGCCAAGGGCCCGTGCTGGGTGCAAGGGCCAGGAAGAACGTCGGGATCCCGATGGTGAGGCTGGCCGCCAGCGAGAGGTGCCGGGGCAGCAGGGGATAGGCGTCCGAGCTCACGCCGATCGTGAGGATCAAAAACGCCGCGAAGGCGGACTTGGTCACGTACAGCTTGGTCACGCGCTGCAGGTTGCGCAGTGCCCTTCGACCCTCGCTGACGAGCACGGGAACGGTGGCGAAGTCGCCCGAGACGAGCACGAGGTCCGAGACCGCGCGGGCCATCTGTGTCCCGGTCCCCTGGGCGATCGCCAGACGGGAGGCCTTCAGGGCGGGCACGTCGTTCACTCCGTCGCCGACCATGGCCACATAGCGTCCTTGGTCACGGAGCGCCTCGACCATCGCCCGCTTGCCCTCAGGGGAGATGCGCCCCACGACGGTAGCGGTCGCGGCGAACTCTCTTCGCGCCTCTTGATCCACGGGTATCTCCGCCCCTTCGTGAACGCCGGCGACGGCGATCCCGACATCGCGAGCGATCGCCGCCACCGTCTGCGGGGCGTCGCCCGAGAGAACCTTGACCTCGACCCCCTCGTGGCGAAGGAAGGCGATCGTGTCCTGTACGCCCGGGCGCAAACGCTCGGCGAGCACGACGAGCCCTAGCGGGTTCGTGCCGGCGGGTGGGTCGTCCTCCACGTTCGCGGGCAACGGGTCGACAGCGCTCGCCAGCGCGAGCACGCGGCGGCCCTGCTTCTGACGGGCGTCGGCCGCTGCGGTGAGTTCCCCCGCCGCCACCCGGCCCGGAGCGCCCAGGTACACGGTGCGGTCGGCGAACTGCGCCGCGCTCCAGCGGCGACGGCTGGAAAACGGGACTTCGCCGAAGAGCGGCTCCCCGTCCGCTGGGAGCGCCTCGGCGATCGTCTCGAGCGTGAGGTTGCGAGTCGACGCCGACGCCGCCAGCACCGCCAGGGCTGACCGCAGCTCCTCTTCGGTCACGTCTTTGGCGGGGATGAGCTCGACCAGGCGTAAGGCCGACTCGGTGAGCGTGCCAGTCTTGTCGATGCAGATCGTGTCGACGGCAGCCAGCGACTCGATGGCGTTCAGCTGCTGGGCGAGCACGCCGCGGCGCGACATCCGCATCGCGGCCGCCGCATAGGTGAGGCTGACAAGCACCATCAGCCCCTCCGGGATCAGGCTCACGACCCCCGCCGATGAAGTCGAGACCGCGGTGTGCACGCTGACGTGCCGGTGGTAGAGGGAATATCCGAGCAGGGTGCCCAAACCGACCACGAGTGCGACGAGCGCGTAGAGAAGCCGGTTGACGGCTCGCTCGAGCGGCGAGCGGGGGTGACGGAACGACCGCGCCTGCCCGGTGATCCGAGCCGCGAAGCTCTCCTCGCCGACCGCCGTGACCACCATCGATCCGGCGCCCTCGACCATGAACGCGCCGGAGTGCACCTCCTCGCCGACCGCGCGGTGAGCCGGCTCGGACTCGCCGGTCAAGATCGATTCGTCGAGACGCAGATCGCTCGCCGTCGCGAGCACTCCGTCGGCTGGGATCTGGTCGCCGGGCGCCAGCAGCACGAGATCGTCGACGACGACCTCCTCGAGGCCCACACGACGCTCCACGCCGTCACGTCTGACCGTGGCCTGCGGCGCCACCAGGAGCGAAAGACGGTCGAGCGCTCGCTTCGCGCGGACCTCCTGAGTGATCCCGATCCCGGCGTTGGCCACGATGATCCCGAGGAACAGGGCGTCGCGCGGGTCACCGAAGATCAGCGTCACGGCGCCGAAGCCGGCCAGGATCAGGTTGAACACCGTGAGGACGTTCGCCCGCACGATGCTCGCGTAGGAACGGCTCGAGCCGGGTTCCCGGGTATCGCGGCGTGCGGCGAGCCGCCGGGCCGCCTCGGCGTCGCTCAGGCCGGCGGGTGCCTGGGATGGCGGGCCTGCAGGCTGACTGGAAGCTTCGAGGTGCCTGGTCGCGGACGCCACTGGCCGCCCCTCAGACCAGGGCAGTGACGAGGTGCCCGATCCCGAAGCCGACTGCCGCACTGACCCCGCCGATCAGGAGCACCTGCATTCCGGCGCGGCCCGGGCGCTGGCGGCCCACGCGACCCTTCATCACGCCCAGACCGAACAGTGCGACCAGCGTGCAGGCCACGCTGACCACCAAGGCGGTCAGACGGCCGAAGGCGATGTACGGCCACAGCGGCACGACCGCGGCGAGCAGATACGAGAGCCCGACCACGATGCCGTCGCCAACGGCGGCGCCGCCGCTCTCCGGTGAGAGCCCGAGCTCCTTCTCGATCTTGGTGCGCAGGAAGACGTTCGGGTTGGCCGCAAGCCCGACCGAAACCCGCTCGGCCTCCGCGCGCGGCAAGCCCTCGTGCTCGAGGGCGAGCGCCAACTCGGCCTGCTCGCGCTCCGGGAACTCCACGATCTCGCGCCCCTCGTCGGCGATCTCGGCCCGGTAGAACGCCTCCTCGGCCTCGGAGGCCAGAAACGAGCCGGCCCCCATCGCGATCGAGCCCGCCACCGCCTCGGCGAGGCCCGCCACGAGGATCGCCGTCCGTCCCGGATTCGCCGCCGCCATTCCGGTCACGACCCCGAGTGGCACCAATAGCCCGTCCTGGATCCCGAGCACCAGCTCGCGAATCCGGGACACGCGTTCGACGCGGGCCCGCTCGCCTTCCACATGTTCCCGGATGTGCTGTTGCGCCTGCGCACGCGCCTCTGCGGTGATCGTGCTCATGACACGACTGTGCTACGAGCCATCGGGTGGGGCATCCGCACCCATCGCCGTCTCTGATCAGGGGTTATCCGCATCCGGACAGGCGGCGGCTGTGCTAACTGCCTACACCGTCACGGTCGTCTGGCCGGTGATGCGTCGTCCGCCGCGTCAGCGTCGCGGTGACGGTCACCGGTCCCGCCGCGTTGCCCATCATCATGGCTCGCGCGCAGCCTCGCTGGGCCCGACACGTCGCTAGGGTGAGCGCGCGGATCCACCACATTGCCTGCCCGGGGTTCCCCCGATGTCGGAATCGTGCACATGTAGGACGCTGAGCCCATGTTCACCGCAGCTGCACGATCCATCGGCGGGACGCTTCGCCACGAGGTCGACGTCAACGGCCGGCACACAATCGTCACCGATGAGCCGGAACGGCTCGGCGGCACCGACACCGGGCCGGCCCCCCACGAGCTCATGGCGGCGATGCTGGCTGCGTGCGCGTCGACGATGATCGTGCTGTACGCGCGGCAGCGCGACTGGCACCTCAGCGATGTTCAGGTCGAGGTGCGCTATGACGCCGACGTGACGCCGCGAGAGGTCTACATGACAGTCCACCTGCCGGATGGGCTCACCGATGGGCAGATCGAGCGGCTCCGGCGCGTTGCGAGGACCTGCCCAGCGCGCCGCGCCCTCGAAGCGGGCTTCGCCTTCGACGAGCAGATCACGCTCGACGTGCGAGACCGCGCCCTCAGCGGACGGTGTTCGACGGCCGGTCGGGCAGCTGCTGCACCCACCAGTCGAGCGGGACGATCCGCATCGCGAGCTTGAAGGAGCCTCGGTCGAGGAACTCCGCGAGCTGGGCGATGGCGACGAGGTTGTCGCGCAGCCACTCCTCCTCGACCGGCCCCGCGTACGCCTGAGTCGCCGGGCTGATCCGGCTCAGCCTCGGCCGGCTCAGGTGCTCCTCCAGTGGATCGGACTCGTCGAAGACGGCACCCCACCAGTAAAGACGGCTGTACAGCTCGACGTGGCGATCGACGGCCTCTGCATACGTGCCGGAGTTGACCATCACGTTCGCCCAGCGTCCGAGCACCTGCTGACCGTTACCGAGCAGGCTGCCGATCAGGCGATGTAGCTGGTCGCGGCGGTCGGGGCTCGCGAGCATCTCGTCCATCGCCGCGGTGAGACGCGGCGTGTCGCGAACCACGTCGGAGCCGGCCGCGAGCACCTCGTGCCCGAGCTCGCCGTCCGGAACGAGATCAGCGAGCTCGAGCAGACCCGTCCACACCAGGCGCGCCGCGCCGACGAGCTCGAACAGTGCGTACTGCGCGAGTACGGACCAGCGCTCGCGCTGCCGTCGCTCGAGCACTTCGTTCACGACGGCCGCCGTCACCGCGACGACGATCAGGCTCGCGAAGAGACCGGCCAGGAGCGCGTGACGCGACCAGAAGCGGTCGTCGGCGAGGTCCCAGGCGATCGCGCCGAAAAGGACGAGCGAGCTGACGACGCCGCCGATGCGCGTCGCCCGTATGTAGGCCTGAAAGGAGTCCGTGCGACGCGGACCGGCGGTGCGACGGGCCATTCAGCTCACAGGGGTGGGACCCAATGCCCGCCGAACCACGTCCCCTCCTCGCCCGTTCGGTGCTCGGTCACCGGGCGCTCGTGCGCCCCGTACACGCGGAGATCGGTGATCCCCTCGGCGCTCGCACGCACCACGAACACGCGGGGGAGCGCGCGTAGCTGGAGGTGGTCGCGGAGCTCGTAGTCGGCTTGCACCTCGGCGATCCACATGTCGTCGACGTGCCAGGCGCCGGTCACGCGGTGCGTCGTGGCGCGAAGCTCGCCGAGAAAGCCCGTGAGGATCGCCGCGACCGACTCCGCGCCCTCGGCGCGGCGCCCGTCCACGATCAGGAACCGGATGTCGGGGGCGACCAGCGCCATCACGGCACCGACATCGAGCGAGTCGATCGCAGCCAACAGCCGGTCAACCGGTGAGTCGCTCACGGCAACGCGATCCTATCCCCTGGACTCGTCCAGCCTGCCAGACTCGGCAGTGAGCACAGCCCGAACGTCGATACCAGGAGGGACCGATGGCTTCGATCGACCATTCCACTCATCTTCCGGCGCTCGCCGAGCCGCATGCACGCGAGGAGGTCGGAAACCAGCTCCAGGCACTGCTCGTAGAGTTGATCGACCTGTCCCTGCTCGGCAAGCAGCTCCACTGGTCGGCGGTCGGGCCGCTGTTCCGCCCCCTGCACCTCCAGCTGGACGAGCTGATCGACTCGTGGCGCGAGCTCGGGGGACACGGTCGCAGAGCGGGGCGTGGCGATCGAGCAGCTCTGGATGGTCAGGGCACAGTTCCCGACGCTCACCAGCGCTGATCTCGCCTGAGGCCGCGGTCGAAGGATGAGCGCGATCGGTGCACCAAAGGCCGAGGCCGGCGGCGGCGAGGGCGGCGGCCTCGCCGTCGTCTTCGGCGGGCTGGTGCTCGTGATGCTGCTGGCGGCGCTCGATCAGACGATCGTGGCCACCGCCCTGCCGACGATCGCGGGCGATTTCGGAGGGCTCAGCCACATCTCGTGGGTCGTGAGCGCGTATCTGCTGGCCTCGACGGCGGCCACGCCGCTGTACGGGAAGCTGGGAGACCTATACGGCCGCAAGATCGTGTTGCAATCGGCGGTGCTCCTGTTCCTCGCCGGATCGGCCCTGTGCGGCGCGGCCCAGAGCATGACGGAGCTGATCGTGTTCCGAGCGGTTCAGGGGCTCGGCGGTGGCGGCCTGATCGTGCTCACCCAGGCGGTCGTCGGCGACGTCGTCCCGCCCCGCCGGCGCGGCCTGTATCAAGGGGTGTTCGGCGGAGTCTTCGGGCTTGCGAGCGTCGCCGGGCCGCTGATCGGCGGCTTTCTGGTCGACAGCGTCTCCTGGCGCTGGATCTTCTACGTGAACCTCCCGGTCGGCGGGCTCGCGCTGGCGGTGCTTGCGGTCGTGCTTCCGCGCAGCCAGCGGCGCGGCGAGCCGCAGATCGACTTTCTCGGCGCCGGGCTGATCGCGCTCGGGCTGAGCGCGATCGTGCTCGTCACGAGCCTGGGCGGGAACACCTGGGCGTGGGGTTCGCCGCAGGTCGTGATAGTGGCCCTGCTCGGCGTGTCGCTGCTGGTGGCGTTCGTGTTCGTGGAGCGAGTCGCCGCGGAGCCCGTGCTGCCCCTGCGCCTGTTCGGCAACCGGGTGTTCGCCACGTCGGGGGCGCTGGGCTTGATCGTCGGCTTCGCGATGTTCGGAGCGATCACCTTCATGCCGCTGTTCTTCCAGACGGTCAACGCAGCCAGCCCCACCGGATCGGGGCTGCGACTGGTGCCGATGATGCTCGGTCTGCTGGTCACCTCGATCGGCTCCGGTCGCGTCATCGTGAGGATCGGGCGCTACAGGCCATTCCCGATCGTGGGCACTGCGTTGGTCGCCGTCGGCTTCATCCTTCTGTCCGGGATGGGCGTCGGGGTGAGCACCCTCTCCTCCTCGCTGCGCCTGCTGGTGGTGGGGCTGGGGCTCGGCTTGGTGATGCAGATCCTCGTGCTCGCGGTGCAGAACGCGGTGGACTACAGGGACCTCGGCGTGGCCACGTCGGGAGCGACCCTGTTTCGCTCGATCGGCGGCGCTCTCGGAACAGCTGTGTTCGGCGCGATCTTCTCGGGCCGGCTCGCGAGCGAGCTCGCGGGCAAGGTCCCGGCGGCGGCGGCGCAGAATGGCCGCCTGAGTCCGGCCCAGCTGGCCAAGCTCCCGCCGGCCGCCCACGCCGCCTACGCGCACGCGTTCGTGAATGCTCTCCATCCGGTGTTCCTGATGGCCGCCGGGGTGAGCGCCTTCGGCTTCCTGCTCGCGCTCGCCATCCCGGATCGCAAGCTGCGCGACACCGTCGAGGCCGCAGGCACGCAGGAGCACTTCGCCGTGCCGCGCCAGGACGACCGCCAGGCCGAGATCGAGCGGATCCTCAGCGTGATGGCCAGCCGCGAGTCACGGCGGCGCTTCTATGCCCAGTTGCTCGAGGACATCAAGGCTGGGATCTCGCCGCTCGAAGCGTGGGTCCTCTCTCGTGTGCATCACGGCGCCGCCGGGCCAGCGCCGGAGCTGGCCGAGCGCCTGAGCATCGAGCCGATCCGCGTCTCGGCCGCGCTCGCCGAGCTCGAGCGTCTTCAGCTGCTGACCGGCGAAGACGGCGGCTACGCCGTCACTCCGTCCGGCGAGGACCTGCTCGATCAGATCACGCAGGCGCGGCGGGATCGCCTGGCCGCAGTCGTGTCGCACTGGTCGCCCGCCGAGCAGGAAGAGCTGCTCGAAGTCATCAACCGCCTGGCCCACGACCTGGCCGCCACGCGGCCGCGCGAGCTGGCCGGTCAGAGCTGACACCTCGCATCGGCTCCCTGCGCCGGGTGCGGGCTCGAATCCGCGACGACAGGGGCGCGACTCGCGCCGAGCGGGTCGATCGCCACGGCCACCCAACCGCCGCGGATCGGTCCGACGCTGATCCGGGTAGCCGAAGCCGCATGGATCCTGGTGACCGCGTGACCCGCTACCGCGACATCTCGCTGCTCGGGAAGGGCGGCATGGCCTCCGTCGTCCTGGCGCAGGACACCGTGCTAGGGCGGGAAGTCGCGCTGAAGCGGATGCATCCGAACGCGATGGATCGTCGCGCCCTTCTCCGCCTGCGCCGGGAGGCACTGATCGGAGCTTCGATGAGCCATCCGAACCTGGTCTCGATCTATGACGTGTTCGAGACCGAGGACGGCGGCGTGACCATCGTCATG
>DATGJM010000185.1:0-4405 GCA_035295205.1 Solirubrobacteraceae bacterium
CGCGTAGCGCCCGATGTGCAGGCGGAAGAGGGCAAGCGCCAGTGCCTCCTTCGAGCGATGGTGGGCGTACAGAGCGGCGTCGCTCACCCCCGCCCGCTCCGCGATGTGGCGGATCCGCGTGCCGTCGTAGCCGCGCTCGACGAACACCGCCAGCGCGGCGGCCATGATCTGATCCTCGCGGCTCGGTCGCGCCATCAGACCTCGAACACGGGCTCGCGGCGCCCGAGGCGCGCGGCCGAGTCGGGGTCGTGAGAGGGCAGATAGACCGTGGCGTGCCGGCGGGCATGATCGACAATCGTCCCCATCGAGCGCACGGCGCTGCGGGCGGACGGCGAGACTCCGTCGGGATGCAGGTCCAGGAGCTGAGACTGGGTATAGGCGCTGTCGCCGCCGATCAGCACGTGGTGATCCTCCTCGATCACGATCACAGCGATGTGAGCGCTCGTGTGCCCGGGGGTTGGGACGGCCAGGACCCTGCCGTCGGCCGTCAGCGCGGCCGACCGAGCAAAGGCTCCGAACGGGCGGTCGGCGAGCTCCACCGCCTCGGGCTCGGACACGCCGCGGCGGCGTAGGCGCCGAGCGCCGCCCCACCCGAGCGCATCGGCCGAGACGAGCACTCGCGTGCCCGGCAGCCGACCGAGGCCGTTCATGTGGTCGCCGTGCAAATGCGTCAGGACCACGGCCTTCAGGTCCGCAACGCTGCAGCCGACGCCCTCCAGTGCGCGATCGATCTCCTGCTCGCGCGAGATGTGAAAGCGGGCGATCGGCGGATCGCCTGTGGTGGCCAGATCGCCCGTGTCGACGAGGATCGGCCCGTCGGGGTGTTCGATCAGCCAGGCGTGAATCGGCAGCGGAGCGGTGTAGGCGCGGTCGAGCAGGGTGCGAAGCAGTCGCAACGGGCGGCGGCCACGATGCATCGCCGTCTTGATCTCGACGGTGCCGGTGGTGAGGGCGTGGATGCGCAAGAGCTTGGTACTCCTCGAAACGGTTGGCAAAGTAAATATTTACTTTGTTATAGCGCGTGTGTCAACCCCATCGCCATACTGCGGCGGTGCGGTTTCCCGAGGGACTCCTGATCGCCCCCACGCCGTTCGGCGCCAAGCTGACCGCCGAGGCGGTGGCGACAGCGATCGGCCGCGGTGTGAGCGCGGCTGGGATGGTCGCCGACCTCTGTCCGGTCGCCGCCCCCGACGATCTCGACGGAGACTTCGACCGGCGCATGCGCGACGCGCTGGCCGTGGTCACCGGCGAGCGCCGCCTCGATCAGTCGAGCCTCGCGGGCAAGCTGATCTCGGAGGTGGCCACCCGCGCGCGGCAGGCCGGGGTGCCGTGCCACGCGATCGTCGGCCGGCGCCGGCTCGACTCCTTCGGCGCCCGGGTGCTCGATCTGCAGGCGATCCTCGAGGCGAGCACTCTGGATGAGCTCGAGGCCGCGGGGCGGCGGCTGGCGGAGCTCATCGCTGCGGGCTCCGCCGGCCGGGGCGTCTAGCAGAGCTTGCCCGTGGGCCCGTCCGGTCCCGCGAGGGCGACGGGATCGCCCACCGCCGCGCCGAGCTCCTCCATGAAACGAGCCATGCGCTTGCCCGAGCTGGTCGGCCGCCCCTCGCGGTAGCAGGGCAAGGAGATCGGGGTGCCGTACTGGTCGGCCCAGCCCCACTCGGTCCCCGGGTAGCCGGGAAGCGCCTCGGCGATCTTCTGCCCGGCGCGCACCCGCGTGCCGGCCGCAAGCAGGTGACGCAGGTTCTCGGCCACGTAGATGACGTCGCCGGCGTGGCTGCCGTCGGTCAGCTCGTACCAGATCAGCCGCTTGCCCGGCCAGGGAGCGTGCCAGTCCGAGCCGAGGATCACGGCGTCGCCGATCGCAAGCACGGGCTCCGGCTGCGCGGCGACCCAGTCGACTCCCATGTCGGTGCGGGAGGCCTCCCAACCAGGGGCCGTGAACGGGTTGATGTAGTTCTCGACGCTTGCCGCGTGGGGACGCTTGTGGGCCACGGCGGGAGCGCTCAGGACGAAGAGCGCAGCGACGGCCATCGCCACCACACGGAAGGAGAAACGTCTAGTCATAACCAGGGCCATCGGGCCCCGGTGCGCGGCGCTTGAGCGCCCGGTCAGACTTACGACCGCGTGTCGAGGGGCCGCGCGCCGGCCAAGGTCCATTACGGTGAATGAGGTGAGCACCAGCCGCTATGAGGAGATCGGGCGGGGCTATGCGGCTCTGCGTCGCGAGGATCCGCGGTTCGCCAGGGCCATCCACGACGCCCTGGGCGATGCGCGGACGGTCGTGAACGTGGGCGCCGGCGCGGGCTCGTACGAGCCGCGCGACCGCTACGTCCTCGCGATCGAGCCGAGCGACGTGATGGCCGCCCAGAGGACCCCGCAGCACGTGCCGGCGCTGCGCGGCGGGGCGGGCTCGCTGCCGCTCCGGGACCGGAGCGTCGATGCGGCGATGGCGATCCTCACGATCCACCACTGGGACGCCGAGCGGGAGCGCGGCGTGCGCGAGCTGCGCCGGGTGGCGCGGGGTCCAGTGGTGATCCTCACCTACGACCCGGCGGTGAGCGGGCAGCTGTGGCTGATGAGCGACTACCTGCCCGAGGTGGCAGAGCTGGACCATCGCATCTTCCCGGCCATGGACGAGATCGGGCGCTGGCTCGGCGGCAGCGCGGAGGTCTCGAAGCTGGAGATCCCGCGGGACTGCGAGGACTGGATGCTCGGCTCGTTCTGGGCCCACCCCGAGCGGGTGCTCGACCCTCGCGCCCGGGCCGCGACCTCCGGCTTTGCCCGGATGGACCCGGCGGTGGTCTCGCGGGTGGTCTCCGAGGTGCAGCGGGATCTGGAGAGCGGCGCCTGGGAGCGGCGCCACGGGCAGCTGCGCGAGCTCGAGTCGCTCGACGCCGGCCTGCGGCTGGTCGTGAGCCGGCCCTAGGGGCCTCCCTGCGCTGTGCGGCCGTGCGGGCCGGCCCCGCCGTGCGGACGAGGTCAGTTGTGCGAGAACGCCTTGCGGCGCTCGTCGTCCTGGGAGGGCATCGGCCGCTCCAGCGACTCCAGGAACCGCGTCTGTTCCTGCAGGTGCTCAATCAGCTTGTCGGCCATCTCCATGGTCATGCCCGAACGAACAACGATCCGCAGCACGCTCAGGTCCTCCCGATTGGCGGGGAAGGTGTAAGCGGGCACGAGCCAGCCGCTCATGCGCAGCCTCTCGGAGACGTCGAATACGGTGTAGTTGGCCTTCTCGGCGTCGGCGAGCGCGAACGCGAACACCGGCAGCTCGCGGCCCTCTGAGATGAGCCGGTAGGGACCCATCTCGCCGATCGCGCTCGACAGATGGACCGCGATGTCCTGTGCGCCCTGCATGACCTTGCGGTAGCCCTCGCGGCCGAGGCTCGAGAGCATGAAGTACTGAGCCACGACCTCGCTGCCGGGGCGGGAGAAATTCAGCGCGAAGGTCGGCATGTGCCCGCCGAGGTAGTTGACGTCGAACACGAGCTCGCGCGGGAGTGCGTCCTGGTTGCGCCAGACCGCCCAGCCCACGCCCGGGTAGACGAGGCCGTATTTGTGCCCCGAGGCGTTGATCGACTGCACGCGCGCGAGCCGGAAGTCCCACTCGAGCTCGGGCTGCAGGAACGGCGCAACGAAGCCGCCCGAGGCAGCGTCGACATGCACCGGTATGTCGAGCCCGCGGTCGTCCTGCAGACGGTCGAGGGCGACCGTGATGTCCTTGACCGGCTCATAGCTGCCGTCGAAGGTGGAGCCGAGGATCGCGACGACGCCGATCGTGTTCTCGTCGGCCATCGCGACCGCCTCCTCGGCCCCGAGGTGAAAGCGGTCCCCGACCATCGGGACCATGCGCGGCTCCACGTCCCAGTAGCGGCAGAACTTCTCCCAGCACACCTGGACGTTGATGCCCATCACGAGGTTCGGCCGGTCGGTCGGCTTGCCCTCGCGCTCCATCCGCTTGCGCCAGCGCCATTTCATCGCCAGGCCGGCGAGCATCGCGGCCTCGCTCGAGCCCGTGGTCGAGCAGCCGGTCGCGTGCTCGTGCGAGGGCGAGGACCACAGATCGGCCAGGAGGTCAACACATCGAGCTTCGATCTCGGCGGTCTGCGGATACTCGTCCTTGTCGATCATGTTCTTGTCCGCCGTCTCGGCCATCAGCCGGGCCGCCGTCGAGGGCATCCAGGTGGTCACGAACGTCGCCAGGTTCAGCCGCGCCTGGCCGTCGAGCAGGAGCTCGCTCGAGATCAGCTCATAGGCGGCTTCGGACCCGATTCCCTCCTCGGAGACGCGCTCGAGAGGAAGCTCGGGTGTGCCGCGGCGCTCGGGCTGGGACTGGCGTTTCGGGCGCGGGCGGTTCAGCGGCATGTCGAGGCTCCTTTTCTGCGCGAGGCGAGGTCGTCCTGCATGC
>DATGJM010000186.1:0-3532 GCA_035295205.1 Solirubrobacteraceae bacterium
CTTTCATGCGGAAGGTGGTGGGCGACGCGCTCGCTTCCGGCGGCCACGAGGTGGTCGGCGAGGCGGGCAACGGCGCCGAAGCCGTGGAGCGCTTCCAGGAGTTGCGCCCCGAGCTCACCACGCTTGACATCACGATGCCGCAGAAGGACGGCCTGTCGGCGCTGGCGGAGATCATGTCGATCGACCCCGGCGCGCGGGTGCTGATGTGCTCAGCCCTCGGCCAGGAGTCCAAGGTGATCGAGTCGATCAAGCTTGGCGCGAAGGACTTCGTCGTGAAGCCGTTTCAGCCCGCCCGCCTGCTGGAGGCCGTCGGCAAGGCTCTGACCTAGTCCCGGTATGGCCGGCGGGGAACGACCTCGCCGGCCATACCCGGGCCGCCTGCCCTCGTCTTAAAGCCCTCCTCCCGTCAGCCGATAACAGGGATTGACTCCTCCCTCGGGAGTCGTTCCCTCGATGAAGTCGCTGACGCTTACCCGTGGCGCCGCCCTTGCCGGTGCCCTCACGCTCGTGCATGCCTCCGCGGCCTCCGCCGCGGGCGGTGAGAACACGCCCCTGCACCTGAGCGGCTCTACTGGCGTGCACGTCGCCTCCAGCGGCAGCAGCTCGAGCATCGTGCGCACGGTCGTCGGCCTGTTCATCGTCATCGCCGTGATCTACGGCGTGTCGTGGATCCTCCGTCAGGCCAGGCGCGGCAAGGACGGCCGCGCCAGCGGCCAGGGCCTCAGCCATCTCGCCAGCCTGCCGCTCGGCAGCGGGCGCTCCGTGGCCCTCGTGCGCGCCGGCCAGGAGATCGTCCTGATCGGCATCGCCGAGCACGGCATCACCCCGATCCGGACCTACACGGAGGCCGAGGCCATCGAGCTCGGCCTATGGGACCAGCTGGGAGTTTCGCCCGGCGAGACCCTCGACGGAACGGCCGAGCGCGCGTTCCATATCGTCGACCGCCTGCGGCGCATGACGGTGCGCTCATGACCCTTGCGGCCGTAGGCACCACCTCGATCGGCGGCCTGCACATCGGCTCCTCGAACGCGCTCGAGATCCTGCTGCTGATCGGCGGGCTCTCGCTGATCCCGGCGATCCTGTTCACCGTCACGGGCTTCACCCGGATCCTGATCGTCCTCGGCTTCATCCGCAGCGCGATGGGCACTCAGACCACGCCGCCGAACCAGGTGCTGGTCGGGATCGCGCTGTTCCTGACCCTGTTCGTGATGGCGCCCACGATCTCCACGATCAAGAAGGACGCCTGGGACCCGGCCAGCAAGGGGCAGATCAAGGTCTCGACCGCGATCACCCGCGGCGAGGAGCCCCTGCGCGAGTTCATGTTCCGCCAGACCCGGGCGCAGGACATCGAGCTGTTCGTGTCCCTGGCGCACCTCAAGCAGCCCCAGACGCGGGCCGACGTGCCCACCTACGTCCTGATCCCCGCCTTCATGATGAGCGAGCTGAAGACCGCGTTCCAGATCGGCTTCCTGGTCTTCCTGCCGTTCCTGATCATCGACCTGATCGTCTCCTCGACGCTGATGAGCATGGGGATGGTCATGTTGCCTCCGATCTTCATATCCCTGCCCTTCAAGATCCTGCTGTTCGTGCTGGTCGACGGCTGGGATCTCGTCACCCGCTCGCTCGTGGCGAGCTTCCACTAGCTAGTCAGGAGGACTAGAGACCATGAACCAGGACACGGTGGTCAGCCTCGCCAGCCAGGCGATGACGCTGGCCCTGACCGTCGCCGGGCCGATGCTGCTGGCCGGGCTGGTGATCGGCCTGATCGTGAGCATCTTCCAGGCCGTCACCTCGATCCAGGAGCAGAGCCTGACCTTCATCCCGAAGATCGTGGGCGTGGGCGCGCTGATGGTCGTGCTCGGGCCGTGGATGCTCGACCAGTTGGTCAGCTACGCCCAGAACCTCTACATGTCGATCCCGCAGCTGGTCGGCTAGCGGACCCCGGTACGCCGAGACTGAGATGAGCCACATCACGCTGGCAGAAGCGATCAAGGCGCTGGGCGGCACCGGCCAGGTGACCGCCTTCTTCCTCGTGCTCGCACGCGTGACCCCGCTGTTCATCCTGGCCCCGCTCTTCTCCTCCAAGATGCTGGCGGTGAAGGTCCGCGGCATCCTGGCCGTGGCGCTGTCGATCGGCCTCACCCCGATCGCCATGCACGGCGAGCACATCCCGACCGGGCCGTTCCCCGTCGCCGGCCTGATGATGGAGGGGCTGCTCGTCGGACTGGCCTTCGCGTTCTCGGTGGGCGTCGTGTTCGCCGCCGTGGACGCCGCGGGCCACCTCATCGACAACGTCTCGGGCTTCTCCTTCGGGGCCACCGTCGATCCGATCAATGGCAACCAGGGCGGCGTCATGGCCAGCCTCTACGGCCTGGTCGGCACGCTCATCTTCATCGCCATCGGCGGCGACGCCTGGACGCTGCGTGGACTGGCGCGCACGTTCACGCTCGTGCCGCTGACCCGTGGACCGCAGCTGCGCGCGCTGACGGCCGGCGCCGCCACTGCCTTCAGCTCGATCCTCACCTCAGCCCTCGAGGTCGCCGCGCCGGCGATGCTCGCACTGCTCATCACCGACGTCGCGTTCGGGATGGTCTCCCGCGTGGTGCCCCAGCTCAACGTGTTCGGCGTCGGCTTCCCGGTCAAGGTCGGGGTCGCGCTGCTGATCGTGAGCGCCGCCCTGCCCTTCGTCGGCGGCTGGATGTCCGGCCAGCTCACCACCTCGGTCGCCTCGGCCCTCAACAGCCTCCACATCGCGTAAGCCATGGGTCCCAACGACCGAACAGAGAAACCGACAGCCAAGCGCAAGCGCGAAGCCCGCAAGAAGGGTCAGGTCGCCAAGAGCACCGACCTGAACGGCGGCCTCGTGCTGGGCGGCGGGCTGGTCGGCTTGACGCTCGTCGCCCCGGCGGTGGTCTCCGGCGCGGGCAACGCGATGCGCCAGATCCTCGCTCTGACCGCCACCCCGGGCGCGGCCACCAGCGCCGCCGGCCTGAAGTCGCTCATGCAGATCGTCCTGAACGTGATGCTGGCGACGGTGGTCCCGGTCGGGCTCATCTGCCTGGGCGTGGGCCTGGTGTCGAACGTCGCCCAGGTCGGCTTCAAGCCCTCGTTCGGCGCCGTGCGCCCCGACTTCAAGAAGATCAGCCCGATCACCGGCGCGAAGAACCTGTTCGGCGCCCGGGCCATCTTCGAGACGGGCAAGTCGCTGAGCAAGGTGGGCCTGGTGGGTGCGGTGGCCGCGAGCGCGCTCCTTCCGCAGCTGACGAACCTGGGGGCAAGCGTCGGCACCCCTCCCGCGGCGCTGGGCTCGCTGATGAAGGGAAGCGTGATCGGCATCGCCCAGCGCGTGGTGATCGCGTATGTGCTGATCGGGATCATCGACCTGATCTGGCAGCGCCGGCGTCACACGAAGTCGCTGAAGATGACCAAGCAGGAGGTCAAGGACGAGGCCAAGCAGACCGACCTCCCCGCCGAGATCAAGGGCGCTATCCGCCGCCGCCAGATTCAGGCCGCTCGTGCCCGCATGATGGCC
>DATGJM010000187.1:0-11430 GCA_035295205.1 Solirubrobacteraceae bacterium
CGATTCCTCCCATGACCGCGGCCGTGAACGCGATCAGCCCCGCCTCGAACCCCTGGAGATACCAGATCGTGGTCTCGTACAGCGCGTACACGAGTCCGGCGGCGCCGGCCAGGGCCCCGCCGATGAGGAACGTGAGCGAGATCGTCCAGTCGACGTTGATCCCCATCAGCCGCGCAGCCTCGGGGTCCTGCGCGGTGGCGCGCATCGCCTTGCCGGCGCGCGTGCCGTTGATGAACCAGGCGAGCGCGAAGACGAGCGGGATCATCACCCCGATCGCGAGCACGTACCCGCGCGAGATGGTGATGCCCGAGATGTGGAAGAGCGTGTTGGCGGACCCGATCAGGTCGTTGACGCTCTGCTGGCTGCCGCCGAGCCAGAGCAGGCCGACGTTCTGAAGGATGAAGGAGAAGCCGACGGCGGTGATCAGCGGCGCCAGCTTGGGGGCGGCGCGCAGCGGCCGGTACGCGACGCGCTCGATCAGGACGTTCAGAGAGCCGCACACGACCATGCAGACGATCAGCGTCAGCAGCAGGCCCAGGACCAGGCCCAGTAGACCGGTGCTGAGGCCCAGGCCGATCGAGCCCCAGAACCCGGCGCCGACGAACGAGCCGATCATGAACACGTCGCCATGGGCGAAGTTGATCAGCTCGATGATCCCGTAGACCAGCGTGTAGCCGATCGCGATCAGGGCCCAGATGGCGCCGTCGGAGACGCCCTCGAACATGTTCTGGCCCAGGCGGCTGAGGTCGTGGTTGATGACCGCGTGGCCGTGGACGAAGCCGTTCTGGTAGCCCGACGTGAGGTCGTGGATGCCGAAGGCCACGGGCATGATCAGCAGGGCGATGATCAGGCCCCACCGACCTATGTAGCGGCGGACCGCCTCCAGCGCCCGGGTGGCCTGCGCCGTGGGCAAGGTGGGAGTGAGAGAGCCGGCTTCCAAAGCGCTCTAGGGGTAAGTATGGATCTTTCGAGAGAGCTTGGGGAGGGGGCGCATGATGCGCCCCCTCCCGGAGGCTCGGTTAGATCAGTGGACGACCTGCGTAGGCGTGATCGTCTTGTAGAACACGGGGTTGCCGTCCGAGCCGACCTTGTACAGGCCGTAGGACTTCAGCGTCGTGTCCCCGTTGGCGTCGAACCCGTAGGTGCCGAGCACCGACTGGCGGCTCTTGATCGCAAACAGCGCGTGCAGGACCGCGGACTTGTCGTTGCCCTTCGGTCCGAGGCTCGCGATGGTGTCGAGCACGAGCTTCATGACCTCGTAGCCATAGATGGCATACGGGTCGGGGTTGGCGACGCCGTACTTGGCCTTGTAGTCGTTCAGGAACTGCTGGCCTCCCGGGTAGGCCTTGAGATCCTGAGTGGCCACGGTGCACTCGATCAGAGGATCGATCGAGGCGGGCACGCCGCCCTGCGAAGCAGCGGTGTAGGAGCCCGTGCAGATGCCGTCACCGCCGAAGATCTTGGCGGTGGGGATCGCGTTGTGGATGTCCTTGGTCAGCTGGACCGCGCCGTTGGAAACGATGCCGGCGAAGTAGAAGCAGTCGGCGCCCTCACCCTTGACCGTTGCCGCATAGGAGCGGAAGTTCGGGGCGGTGGGGTCGATGCCCGTGTCGCTGAGGACGGTCACGCCGTAGAAGCCCTTCTCGAGCCCGATCAGCGTGGCGAGACCGGCGCCATAGGCCTCCTTGTCGTTGGCCACGGCCACCTTCGTGCAGCCGGCCTGCTTCATCGCGATCAATCCGGCCGCGGCCTGGATCGAGTCGATCGGCACGATGCGCAAGTAGGTGCGCGTGCCGGTGGGGTAGTACTTCTGGGGCTCGCCCGGGGCGCTGCCGGGGAGGCTCGTGGTCAGACCGACGTAGGTGTTAGCCGGGCTGATCTGCGGGATCCCGGCCTGGTTCAGGATCGGGATCGACACCTCGCTGGCGCCCGAGTTGAACTCGCCGATGTAGGCCACGGTCTTCGGGTCGGCCGCCGCCTTGCGGGCATCCGCCGCCGTCTGATCCGGGTCCCATTTGCCGGCCGCCGCCGTCGAGTCGTCCAGCGACTGGTAGTTGACGGTGAACTGCCCCGCCTTGCCGCCGACCTTCGACAGGGCCAGCTGCATGCCCTTCACCAACGGCCCGGTCTGCGCGCTCGAGGACCCCTGGAGCGGCAGGCTGGAATAGATGTCGACGGTGTTTCCGCCGCTACTGCTGCTGCCGCCGCCGGAGCTGCTCGAGCTGGTGTTGCTGCTACTGCTGCTGCTGTTATTGCTCGAGCTGCCGCAAGCGCCGATTCCCAACACGGCGCCCGACAGCAGGCACGCCACGAGGGCGGGTCGGAGAATTCGCATACGCCTCCTCTTAAGTAGATGCCGGGCGCAGGGGCCCGCAACAGCGCGCAGAGTAATCGCGCTCTTAGAGAGCAATCAAGGCGCCCGGCACCCTCCCTAACCAAACGTCAACCGGGTCATCGCGAGGCCTTATCAGAGGGCTCACGCGCCGTGCGCAGACGCCGTGTACCACAGCTGGAGCGAACCGCTCCCCACCGCGTACACGGCGTAGCGCGAAAGCGTGGTGGCGCCGTCGTGGCGCACGCTGAAGGCGCCGAGCACCCCCCCGCTCTCGCGCAGCGAGAACAGAGCCGAGAGCACCTTCGAGCGTCTGGCCGGCGTCGTGCCGTCGCGAGTCGCCCGGGCAATGGCGCGCAGCAGCAGGCGCATCGCCTCGTAGCCGTAGGCGCCGTACGGCCCCGGCGCCCCGAACCGGGCGCTGAAGGCCGCATCGAAGGACCGGTCGGCGCCTGCAGCGGGGGCGGTGATCACCACGCGGGGATCCAGCGCGGCCGGGATGCCGCCGTCGGCGGCGTTCGTGAAGGCGGGCTGCGCCAGGTCGTCGGTGGCGAACAGCCGGACGTTCGGCATCGCCGCGGCGAGCTGCTCGGCCAGCAGCGCAGCGTGACTCTCGGGCAGCGCGCTGATCATCACGCAGTCGGCCCCGCTCTGAGCCACCGCCTGGGCGAGTGAGACGTAGCTGGTCGCCTTCGGGTCGTAGAGCTGGTCGCCGACGACCTTCAGCCCGGTCGAGCCGGCCACGAGCTGGAAGGAGGCCGCGGCGTCGGCGCCGTCGACCTCGCCGTCCTCGAGCACGTATGTCTTGCGGCAGCCGAGGTTGTACTGCAGCCGGGCTTGCACGTGGCCCTGGACGTCGTCGTCAGGCGCCAGCCGAATGAAGGTGCGCCGCCCCGTCGGGTAGTACTTCGTGGGCTCCCCGGGGGCCGCCCCCGGGCCGCCCGAGATCAGGCCCACGGCCGTTCCGGTCGGGCTGATCTCCGGGATGCCGAGGCGGTTCAGGAGCGGGATGGCCACGGCGGTGGCGCCGGAGTTGAAGTCGCCGACGTAGCCGATCGTGCTGGGGTCGGCAAGCGCCTGGTGCACGTCGGCCGTTGTCTGGCCTGGATCCCACCCCTGTCGCTTCTGGGTCGAGTCGTCGAGCACGACCAGCCGGACGCGATCGCCGCCGATGTGCGCGCCCGATTGCGCGAGCGCGAGCTGCTCCCCGGCCAGCACTTCGCGTGCACCTGCGGCCGATGCGCCGTGCAGCGGCAGGTCGGTGTAGATCGTCAGCAGGTGTCCGGGGATCCGGTCGCCCGGCGGCTGGTGCGTGCCGCCGCCGCAGGCTCCCAATCCGAGCGCGGCCAGAACGGCCAGCAGCGCCAGCGCGGCCGCAGGCCAGATCAGGTTCGCGCCGGGTTCCGGGCGCCTCACCCCTGCGCCGCGGCCGAACGGTAGGGAACGAGTGCACCCCCGGCGCCGACCCGGCTGATCACGAACGGCGCGAGGCTCGTATCACCGTTCGCATCGATCGAGTAGCTGCCGAGCGCGGACTGGCGGTTGCGGATCGCGAAGAAGTCCTTGACGACCGTCGCGCGGTCGTTCGCCTTGGCTCCCGCCTCGCGCAACACTGCGAGCACCGCCTGCATCGCCTCGTAGCCGAAGATCGCCTCCGGCGAGGGCGCGTGACCGGTCGCGGCGCGGAACGCCGAGGTGAACGCCGCAGGCAACTGCGAGGGGAGCACCCCTGGCGCGGTCACGTAGAGCGAGCGTCCGGTCGTGGGCGGGAGGTTGGCCACGAACGACTGGGTGTCGAGGGCCGAGGGCGCGAGCAGCTTGGCCGTGGGGCTGGCGAGGATGACGGCGTTGAACAGGCGAGCCGCGGCGAGCGGATCGGTGCCGGCGTAGATGACGGCTCCGGCGCCGGAGCTCGAGAATGCGGACTTGGTCGCCGGCCCGACCACCACGCTGATCCCGCTCGTCGCCGCCGTCCTCAGGGCCGCGCCCAGCGCCGCACCGTAAGGCTGACCGTCGCTGGCCACGAAGACCCGGCTCACGCCCAGCGTCTGGGCCTGGCCGAGGAGCGCCCTGGCCTCGAGCGCGGTGGTCGGCACGAGGCGGGCGAACGTGCGGCCGTAGGTGCTGAGCTGCTCGTAGTAATTGTTTGGCGAGCCGGGAACAGCCGGGGTTGCCTGCGTGAGCGCCTGCTCGGTGTCCGTGGGGCTGACCGTGAGGACGTCTGAGTAGTTCAGGATCCCGAGCGAAGCCGCCGACTCCCCGGGGACGACCTCGCCGAGGTAGGCGATCGCCGTGCTGTCCTCGATCGCGCTGCGCGCGTCGTCGGAGGGCTTGGCGCCGTTCAGGACGACGAACCGCACGGTGAAGGTGCCGATCGTCTTCGAGGACTGCTGGAAGGCGAGGCGCTCGGCGGCGAGCACGTCCTCGGCGCGGCTGTCCCCGCCCGCGGTGGCCGGGGCGCTGGCGTAGATGGTCAGCTTCTTTCCGCTCACGGACACGGTCGAGGTCGCCGCCGTGCAGCCCGATACGGCGACCGCGAGGACACTGATCGCGCATGCGGCCAGAGCCCGGCCGCGTGCCAGCCCGATCCCACTCATGGCTATGAGACTAGTCCTGCCGGCCGGGCAGGAACGGGAGCACGTTGCGGACTCCGATCGCGACGAGGACCATCACGATCGCGATCATGATGGCGTCGAAGCCGCTGACGCCGGTCGCCCAGAGGATGATCCACAGGCACAGCCCAGCGGTGGCGGTGAGGATCAGTCCCATCCGGCGGGATGCTAACGCTTAGCGCAGCGCGGCAGCCAGCTCGCGCACGGCCTGCTCGACCGCCTCCGCCGGCTCGTCGCTCTCGCCGGCCTCGCGCACCAGCCGGCTGCCCACGATCACGCCGTCGGCCCCCGCCGCCGCGGCGGCGGCGGCCTGCTCGGGACCCGAGATGCCGAAGCCCACGGCGACCGGGACCTCGGTCGAGGCGGCGGCGCGGGCGATCACCTGCGCGAGCGAGGCGTCGAGGCTCGTCCGCTCTCCGGTCGTCCCGGTGAGCGAGACCGCGTACACGAAGCCTCGCGCCCGTCGGCCGATCGTGGCCATCCGCTCCGGCGGTGTGGTCGGCGCGACCAGGGGCACGAGCGCCAAGCCGCGCTCGTCGCAGCCGGCGAGCATCTCGTCGGACTCCTCGAGCGGCAGGTCGGGCACGATCAATCCGCTCGCGCCGGCCTCGCGCAGGACGTCCAGAAAGCGCTCCGGACCTCGGGCGAGGATCGGGTTGGCGTAGCACATGAGCACCACCGGCACTTCGTGCGCGAGGCCGGCGCAGAGCTCGAGCACGTCACCCAGCGTCACGCCGGCAGCGAGGGCGGTGGTGCCCGCGGCATGGATCACCGGGCCGTCGGCCAGCGGGTCGGAGAATGGGACGCCGAGCTCGATCAGGTCGGCGCCGCCCTTGACGTAGGCCGCGCCGATCCGCCGCGAGCGCTCGAGGTCCGGGTAGCCGCCCATCATGTAGGGCATCAGCGCTGCCCGGCGCCCGTCGGCACGGGCGCGCGCGAACGCCTCGGCGATCCGCTCGACCCCGCTCAGCGCAGCGATGCCGGTCATGCTCCAAGCTTCTCCAGCGCCTCGGCGAGGTCCTTGTCCCCCCGGCCCGACAGACAGATCAGGTCGAGCTCGCTGGGGCCGTTGGCCATAGCCCACGCGATCGCGTGCGAGCTCTCGAGCGCGGGGATGATGCCCTCGAGCCGCGCGGTGAGGGCGAACGCGTCGAGCGCCTGGCCGTCAGTGACCGCGACGTAGCTGGCACGGCCGGAGTCGCGCAGCCACGCATGCTCCGGACCGGTTCCCGGGTAGTCGAGCCCGGCCGAGATCGAATGCGCCTCGAGGATCTGGCCGTCCTCGTCCTGCATGACCGCCGAGTACGCGCCGTGCAGCACGCCGGGGAGGCCTCCGGCCGTGAGCGGCGCGCCATGCCGTCCGGTCTCGATTCCCTCGCCTGCGGCCTCGACTCCGATCAGCTTCACCTCGGCGTCCGCCACGAACGGCGTGAACACGCCGATCGCGTTGGACCCTCCGCCCACGCAGCCGATCACGCGGTCGGGCAGTCGGCCCGTCCGCTCCAGGATCTGGGCCCGGGCCTCGTCGCCGATCACCCGCTGCAGGTCGCGCACGAGCGCGGGATAGGGCGCCGGGCCGACGCACGAGCCGATGATGTAATGCGTGGTCTCGACGTTCGTGACCCAGTCGCGGATCGCCGCCGACACGGCCTCCTTCAAGGTTCGCGCCCCGGCCTCGACCGGGGCGACGGTCGCGCCGAGCAGCTCCATCCGCTGCACGTTCGGGCGCTGGCGTCGCATGTCCTCGGTCCCCATGTAGACGACGCACTCGAGGTCCAGCAGCGCGCATGCGGTGGCGCTGGCCACGCCGTGCTGGCCGGCTCCGGTCTCGGCGATGATCCGCCGCTTGCCCATGCGCTTGGCCAGCAGCGCCTGGCCGAGGGCGTTGTTGATCTTGTGGGCGCCGGTGTGATTGAGGTCCTCGCGCTTGAGGTAGATCGGACGACCGGCGGCGTCGCTGAGGCGGCGGGCGTGGTACAGCGGCGAGGGACGGCCGACGTACTCGGCCAGGAGAGTCTGGAGCTCGGCCCGGAAGCCGGAGTCGCCGCGCGCCTGCACCCAGGCGGCCTCGAGCTCGGCCAGGGCCGGCATCAGGGTCTCAGGCACGTACTGGCCGCCGTAGGGCCCGAAGCGGTGCTCGACCGCCGTGCTCACGTGGCCACCGGGCTCGGGGCGGCTTCGCGCACCGCGGCGGCGAAGGCCTCGAGCTTGGCCGGATCCTTACGGCCGGGGCTCACCTCGACGCCGCTGGCCACGTCGACCGCGAACGGCCGTACCCCGGCGACGGCCGCCGCGACATTCTCGGGGGTGAGACCGCCGCTCAAGATCAGCGGCGTGCGCCCGCGATGGCCGCGCGCGAGCTCCCAGGCGAAGGTCTCCCCCGTCCCCCCCGGCATTCCCGGGGTGTAGCTGTCCAGCAGGTGGTAGTCGGTGTGGAAGGCCGACAGGGCCTGGATGTCGGCGCCACTGCGGACCCGAGCGGCCTTGATGATCTTCGCCCCGGTGCGCCGTGCCGCCTCGGCGCAGTACGCCGGCCCCTCGTCGCCGTGCAGCTGGAGGAGAGAGAGCTGGACCGCCTCGGCGACGGCGGCGACCTCATCCAGCGTCGCGTTGACGAACACCCCGGCGATCTCGACCTTCCGGCGCAGGGCGCCGGCGATCTCCGCGGCCGCCTGAAGCTCGCAGCGGCGTGGCGAGCCGGGCCAGAAGATGAGCCCGATCGCCCAGGCGCCGGCGGAGACCGCCAGCTCGGCGTCGGCGAGGCCGGTGAGGCCGCAGAACTTGATCTTCGGGACGGGCATGCGTCAATCCTAGGGGCGCTAGACCGGGGCGGTCAGCCGCCGGCAGGCACGCTCGATGTCCGGGGAGCGCATCAGCGCCTCGCCGATCAGGACCGCGTCGAGGCCCGCCTCAGCCAGGCGGTCGAGCTCGGAGCGGGTGCGCAAGCCGGACTCGGCCACGACCGTGGCCATCGCCGGCACGCGTGGCAGCAGCTCGAAGGTGGTGCGGGGGTTGACCTCGAGCGTGGTGAGGTCGCGGTTGTTGATGCCGATGATCGGCGCTCCGAGCCCGGCTGCGGTCTCGAGCTCTGCCGCGTCGTGGACCTCGACCAGCGCGGCCAGCCCCAGCCGTGTCGCCTCCTCGTGCAGACGCGCGAGCTCCTCGGGCTCGAGCGCGGCGACGATCAGCAGCACGGCATCGGCGCCGGCGGCCAGCGCCTCGAGCAGCTGGTATGAGTCGACGATGAAGTCCTTGCGCAGCAGGGGCAGCGAGCTCACCCGCCTGGCCGCGCTCAGGTCCTCGAGCGAGCCGCCGAAGCTGGGTCCCTCGGTGAGGATCGAGAGCGCGGCCGCTCCGCCTCGCTCGTAGGCTTGGACGACGTCCTGCAGCATGAGGTCCTCCCGGATCGGCCCCGCCGACGGAGAGCGCCGCTTGTGCTCGGCGATCACCGACAGGCCGGGTCGGGCCAGGGCCTCGGCGAAGGCTCGGAAGTCATCACCCCGCTGCTTCACAGCCGCCTCGAGGTCGAGCTCGGGGCGCGCCCGACGCCGTCTGGCCACCTCCTCGCGGGTGGCCGCGACGATGCGCTCGAGCACGTTCACGGGGCCAGCTCCGCGGTCCGGGCGATGAAGCGCTCGAGCGTGGCCGCGGCGGCGCCGCTGTCGATCGCCCGCTCGGCGGCGCGGACCCCGTCCTCGAGCGAGGAGGCGCCATTGCCCGCGTAGATGGCCGCCCCGGCGTTCAGCACCGCCAGGTCGCGCGCGGCTCCCCGCTCGCCGGTCACGATCCCGCGCGTCGTCTGGGCGTTCGCGGCCGGGTCGCCCCGGGGAACCGCCTCCGCCGCCGCGCGCTCGAGTCCGACGTCCTCGGGAGCCACCGAGTAGCGCGATATCTCCGTTCCGAGGACTTCGACGACCTCGGTGACGTCGGAGATGCTGAGCTCGTCGAGCCCATCCTGACTCGAGACGAGCAGCGCGTGCTCGGTTCCAAGCCGGGCCAGCGCGCCCGCCATCGTCCCCAGGTACGCCGCGTCCGAGACGCCGATCAGCTGACGCGTGGCGCCCGCCGGGTTGGTCAGCGGCCCGAGGAAGTTGAAGATCGTGCGCACCGCCAGCGCGCGGCGCACCGGGACCACGTAGCGGGTCGCCTGATGGTGGGCGGGAGCGAACATGAACCCGAACCCGACCTCCTCGATGCAGATGGCGACGGCGGCCGGACCCAGGTCGATCCGGGCGCCGAGGGCCTCGAGCAGGTCGGCGGAGCCCGACAGCCCCGTGGCCGAGCGGTTGCCGTGCTTGGCGACGGCGCAGCCCGCGCCGGCCGCGATCAGCGCCGCCGTCGTGGAGACGTTGAACGTCGGGCGTCCGCCGCCCGTCCCCGCGGTGTCGAGCAGGTCGGTGCGCGAGGTGCTCACCGGGGTGGCCATCGCCCGCATCGCCCTGGCCAGGCCGGCAAGCTCGTCGACGGTCTCCCCCTTTGTGCGCAGCGCGATCAGGAAGGCGCCGATCTGCACCTCGGAGGCGTTGCCGGCCATGATCTCCGACAGCACGCCCGCGCTCTGCTCGAGCGTCAGGTCGCGCCCGCTGGCGAGCGTGTCGATGGCGCTCGTGAGGAGATCGGGAGTCACGGGGTCCGCGAGAGGAAGTTCGAGAGCAGCTCCCGGCCCTGCTCGGTGAGCACCGATTCGGGGTGGAACTGGACGCCCTCGGCCGGCAGCTCGCGATGTCGCACGGCCATCACCACCTCCGCCCCGTAGGCGCTGCGCTCGAGGCAGGGCGGGAGATCCGGATCGGCGACCAGCGAGTGGTAGCGGCCGACCTCGAGCGGCTGGCGCAGGTCGCGGAAGATCGTGCGCCCGTCGTGCTCGATCTGGCTGGTCTTGCCGTGCACGGGCTGGTGGCGGACGACCTTGCCGCCCCACGCCTGCACGAGCGCCTGGTGGCCGAGGCAGACCCCGAGCGTGGGCACGTGCGCCTGGGGAAAGCGGCGGACGGCCTCGAGCGAGATGCCGGCCTCGTCCGGGGTGCACGGCCCCGGCGAGACGATCACGCGGTCGTAGCCGCGTACGAGCAGCTCGTCCACCGTGGCGTGGTCGTTACGCACGACCTCGAGCTCGGCTCCGAGCTCGCCGAGATACTGCACGAGGTTGTAGGTGAAGCTGTCGTAGTTGTCGATCACCAGCACGCGCAGCGCGCCCTGGCCGGGAGTGGCGATCTGGCTCATCGAGAGACCTCGCCCGGGAGTCCGCGCATCGGACTCCCAATGAAGGAGGCGCAAGCCGACTTCACGGCCAGTCCGGTTGATGTACCGCGAGCTCGATCGCCGCCTGGACGGCCCGGGCCTTGGCCACGGACTCCTCGTACTCGGCCGCCGGCTTGGCATCGGCAACGGTGCCCCCGCCCGCCTGCACGTACGCGACCCCGTCCTTGACCACGACGGTGCGGATGTGGACGCAGGTGTCGAGGTCGCCGGTATAGCTGATCCAGCCGATCGCACCGCCGTATCCGCCACGCTTGACCGGCTCGAGCTCGTCGATGATCTGCATCGCCCGCACCTTCGGGGCGCCGGAGAGGGTCCCGACCGGGTTCACCGAGCGCATGGCGTCCAGCGCGTCCACGCCCGCGCGCAACCGCCCGACCACGCTCGAGACGATGTGCATCACGTGGCTGTAGTTCTCGACCACCATGAAGCTCTCGACCTCCACACTGCCGAACTCGCACACGCGGCCGAGATCGTTGCGGCCGAGGTCGACCAGCATCACGTGCTCGGCTCGTTCCTTCGGGTCCGCCAGGAGCTCGCGGGCGATCTGCGCGTCCTGTTCGGGGGTGGCGCCTCGCGGCCGGGTGCCGGCGATCGGCCGGGTCGCCACCCGGCGCCCGCTGACCGTGATCAGCGGCTCGGGGCTCGCGCCCGCGACCTCGAAGTCGCCGAAGTCGAGGAAGTACATGTACGGGCTCGGGTTGACTGCTCGTAGCCCCCGGTAGATCGAGAACGCCTCGAGCGGCACCGGAGCCGACCACCGCTGCGAGGGCACCACCTGGTAGGCGTCGCCGGCGCGGATGTACTCGATGATCCGCGCGACCATGGCCTCGAACTGCTCGCGCGGCATGTTCGACTCGAACGCCGGCGCGCGACGATCCGACGCCGGCGGCCGCGCCGGCCGCGGCACGGGGCCTGCCAGGCGCCAGCGCACCTCGGCGATCGTCTCGAGCGCGCGCTGGTAGGACGCCTCGAGATCCTCGTCGGCGTAGACATTGGCGAGCACCGTGATCGTGCGCTTGAGGTGATCGAACGCAACCAGCGCGTCCGTGAGCATCAGCGCCAGGTCGGGAAGGCCGACCGGGTCGGGGTTGGGCTCGCCGACGGGCTCGATCGTGCGCACCAGGTCGTAGGCGAACATCCCCACCGCGCCGCCGGCGAACGGCGGCAGCCCCGGCAGCGGCGCAGGGTCGAAGCGGTTCATCTCGGCCGCGGCGAGTGCGTAGG
>DATGJM010000188.1:0-7264 GCA_035295205.1 Solirubrobacteraceae bacterium
GTGGAAGGTCGGGCCGGGCGTCACTCGCTGGAAGCCCGGCGACGAGGTCGTGATCCACTGTAACCAGGCCTCCTACGAGGACCCCGAGGTCCACGGCCTCGATCCCCTGGCCGCGCCCTCGCAGCGGATCTGGGGCTACGAAACCACCTGGGGCTCGTTCGCGCAGTTCACCAAGGTCCAGGCCCAGCAGCTCCTGCCCCGGCCCCAGAACCTGACCTGGGAGGAGGCTGCCTCCTACGGGCTCGTCTACTTCACCGCCTACCGGATGCTGATCACGCAGTGCGAGCTTCAGGCCGGCCATCGGGTGCTGATCTGGGGCGCGGCGGGCGGCCTCGGCGTGTTCGCCACTCAGTTGTGCGCGATCTCCGGCGCGGACTGCGTGGGCGTCGTGTCCAGCCCCGAGAAGGGCGATCTGGTCAAGCAGCTTGGCGCCGTGGGCTACATCGACCGCGCCGAGTACACGGGGATGATGCGCCGCGGCGGCGAGACCCCCGAGGAGGAGAAGGCCCGCTTCAAGGAGTCACGGCGCTTCAGCAAAGCGGTGGCCGAGATCCTGGGCGGGCCGCCGGACATCGTGTTCGAGCATGTCGGGCAGGCCACCTTCCCGACCTCGGTGCTGGCGGTCAAGCCATTCGGCAAGGTCGTGATCTGCGCCGGCACGACCGGCTACAACCTCGACTTCGACGTCCGCTACCTGTGGATGAAGCAGAAGCAGATCATCGGCTCGCACTTCGCCAACGCGTATGAGTGCATGCGGGCCAACGAGCTGATCGAGGAGGCCAAGATCCGGCCGGTGCTCTGGCGCACCCTGGGCTTCGAGGGCGTGCCCGAGGCCCATCAGCTGATGAAGGAGAACAAGCACTTCGGCAAGATCTCGATCCTTGTCGGGGCGACCGAGGAAGGCCAGGGCAAGACCGAGGACGGCCCCGGCGCAATCTACGCGGAGGTGGGAGCCTGATGGCAGGAGTCGTTCACATCCCCTGGTACGCCACGGTCTTCCGCGGTGACGCGATGACCGCCGAGATCGCCCAGGCAGCGGCGATCTCGCTGCGCTACGGGGCCACGCAGTATCAGGTCCACCGCTCGCGCGACGACCAGTACAAGATCACCCAGATGGTCTGGTTCGAGTCGAAGACAGACTGGTACCGCTACTGGGACGGGCCGGAGATGATCGCCTTCCGACGGCGTAACACGACCCGCTACCAGATCCCCGTGACCTACATCTGGCACGACGAGGTGGCCGCGGGGGCGCTCGGTCCGGAGGTCCCGCTGGCTCCGGCGCCGGAGCCGGAGCCGGAGCCCGAGCCCGCGCGCACCGCCTAAAGGCGGCCTGCACCCGGAGAAACCTCCGGCTTCTCCCGGGCTCCACCCACACGAACGCGCAGCGCCACCTCGAGCCAGAACCGCTCCTCGGGGTCCTCGAGCAGGTCGCCGAACAGCTCGCGCAGCCGGGCGACCCGGTAGCGCACCGTCTGCGGGTGGATCCCGAGACGCTCGGCCACCGCGCTCAGGCGTCCCTGCTCGGCCAGCCACACCTCGAGCGTCGAGGTCAGGCGGCTTCGAGCGCCGGCCGAGAGCTCCTGCAGCGGCGCCAGGCGATCGCGTGCCAGCTCCGCGGCGAGGACCGGGTCGGCGGCGAGCAGCAGCTCCCCCGCGCGGTCGCGGGCAGCCACCAGCGCCGGCTGGGAGTCGTGGTCGAGCTCGAGCGCCAGGGCCAGCGCCGCCTGGGCGCGGGTGAAGCTGACGCCGGCCTGCGGCCAGCTGACCGTGAGCCCGAGCCCGGCCTGCGCCTCGGCCTCGCGCACGGCCCGCTCGAGCTCGGCGCGGCGACCCGGCCCGTCGGGGTCCGGGACGATCGCGCAGACGAGCTCACCGATCGTCTCGGCGATGGCGTCCCCGGGAAGGCGCGGGACGGCCGCCTCGCGGTTGGGCCCGCCCACCGCCAGCACGGCCATCGTCCGCGGCAGCCCCCAGTCGGCCTCGGCCGCGACCGCCTCGACCGCCGCGGGATCCGCGGGCGGGTCTCGCACGAGCATGCGCACGAGCCGGCGCCGGCGCAGCTGGGCCTCGCTCGCCGCGGCCGACTGCTCGAGCGCATGACCCTCGGCCGACTCGGCCGACAGCACGTCGATGTAGGCGAAGATCGACTCAGCCAGCAGATACAGCGTGTCCGGCGCCAGGCCGGCCTCCACCCCGATCGCCGCGAAGCGCCGCCAGGCCACGCGCGCGCCGATCCGGTAGGCGCTGAGCAGCGACTCGAGGCTCCGCCCGGCGCGCATCTCGCCCTGCCCGAGCCGCCGGTAGACATCGCGCCGCGCGACCGGCCCCGAAGCCTCGATCTCGGCCAGGAGGTGGTGCAGCGCCTCCTGGACCCCGGCGCGGATACCCTCGCCGAATGCACCCTCCAGTGGCCGGGTATATGCAGGGACCTGATGCACGACCGCGTCGATCATCTCGTCGGCCACCTCGTCGACCCGCGGACGCAGGACCGCGACGATCTCGGCTGGGAGCTCGTGCCAGGGCTGGTCGGCCATTGTTTGTGCCCAACCTACAACTTTCGCGGCCCCGCTAGTGAGCCGCTGAGGAGAAAATCACCCCGGAGCCTCTATATGCTGGGAGACCGATGACGCGCGCTCATAAGCTGGTCAACCTCATCGGCGTTCCCGCGCCGCTGGTCGGCCTGATCGTCGCCATCGCCCTGCTCTGGGACCGCGCGATCGGGCCGCTCGAGCTCGGTCTGATGCTCGGGCTCTACGTCTTCACCTGCCTGGGTGTGACGCTCGGCTATCACCGCATGTTCACTCATCGCGCGTTCGAGTCCTCGCGCGCCTTCCGCGTGATCATCGCGGTGATCGGCTCGATGGCCGTCGAGGGCTCGGTGATCACCTGGGTCGCCGACCACCGTAAGCACCACGCCTTCACCGACCACGAGGGCGACCCGCACTCTCCGCATCTGAGCGGGCCGGGCTTCTGGGGCGGTGTGAAGGGGCTGTGGCACGCCCACATCGGGTGGCTGTTCGAGAGCGTCGGCACCGCCGACCGCGAGCGCTTCGCCCCCGACCTCGTGAAGGACCGCGCGCTGCGCTTCGTTGACCGCACGTTCGGTCTCTGGGTCACGGTGAGCCTCGGGATCCCGTTCGCGATCGGCTGGATCGTCGGCGGCTTCGGTACGGCCGTGACCTGCATGCTGTGGGGTGGGTTCGTGCGCGTGTTCATGCTGCATCACGTCACGTGGTCGATCAACTCGGTCTGCCATTTCTTCGGCCGCAAGCGCTTCGACATCGACGACGAGTCGCGCAACGTCTTCTGGCTGGCACCGCTCTCGATGGGCGAGGCCTGGCACCACAACCACCACGCCTTCCCGACCTCGGCGTGGCACGGCCTGCGTCCGTGGGAGAAGCTCGCAGATCCGACCGGGCTGCTGATCGCAGCGCTCGAGAAGCTGGGGATCGTGTGGAACGTCGTCCGCGTCAGCCCGGAACGCATCGCGGCGAAGGCGCTGCCGCAGAGTCCGCCGCCAGGCCGCTCCCTGGTCAGGTCTGAGGGCTAGCAGCCCTCGAGCGGCGCCAGCGTCAGCCCGGCGTCGTCGAGCCGCGTCCAGTACTGCTCGGCGTCCTCGCGCGCGCCGCTCCAGACGATCGCCAGGCCCGTGTTGTGGATGCGGTCGGCGAACCGGTAGCCGTCGGCCAGCGTGACACCTGGGATCACGCTGGCGAGCGTCTCCGCTACGTGATCGAAGGTGTTGTAGTCGTCGTTCAGCACGACAACTCGCCACAGCCCGCCGACGCCCGACCCCGGTCCTCCGACACGCGGCAGCTCAACCGTCAACGACATCTAATTGGAGCATACCCAGCGAGTCAGGTTCGCTTACGCCAGTAGCGCTCCAGACCAACGAATAGCTGATCCGGAGGTGCAGCCTGCGTGTAGGACTCGAAGGCATCGGCGGGAGCGTGAGCCCGGATCTCGGCCTCGACGCCGGCGATGAACTCCTCGCGCCCGTGATCGCGTGCCAGCCGGGCAAACGAGTCCAACCGCCGGCCCAGCTCCTGTAGCTGCGCCTCGACATCCTCGCTCGAGCCGAAATGGGTCATCGCCAGCCTCCGCGGCCGCCAGGCGGCGACGGTGGCCAGCGACTGATCCCAGGCCTCGATGTCGATGTCGGGCGGCGGCGTCGGCGGGAGCGTCAGCCCGCCTCCGATCCGTACGCCGCCGACGTCGCCCACGAACGCGGTGCCGTCGTGCAGGTAGGAGACGTGGTGACTGGCGTGGCCAGGCGTGTAGGCGACCTCGAACTCGCCGCCGAGGATGCGCTCGCCGCCGTAGAGCTCACGGATGTTCGCTTCGGGGACGGGAAGCATCTCGCCCCAGAGCCGGTCCATCGCCTGGCCGTAGAGCCTGCGGGCGCTCTCCATCAGCCGTTCCGGATCGACCAGGTGCATGGCGCCGAGCTCGTGGACGTAGACCTCGAGCTCGGGCCAGCGCTGCACGAGTGAGCCCGTCGCGCCGGCGTGGTCGAGGTGGATGTGGGTGAGCAGCAGCGCCCGCGGCCGCTCTTCGCCCAGCTCGGCCAGCAGCGTGTCGAGGCACGAAGTAGGTCCCGGGTCGATCAGCACGCCGCCGAGAACCCAGGAGCCGATCACGCGCTCGCGGCCGAGGTGCCTGAGATCGATCAGCCGCATCGGCTCGGGCGCCGCCGGCACTCAGCGCTCGTCTTCTTCTTCTTCTTGTTCTTCTCGGCCCGCGTCCGCGTCGAACGGCAGCGGGTAGACCGCTGTCGCCTCCTCGTCCGGATCGGGCTCCAGCTCCTGCTCGCCCGCGGGCTCGACGACCGCGAGGCGGGGCTCGGAGATCTGATCGACCGGCCCCTCCTCGGCCGGCGGCGCGTCTTCCTCGGCCGGGAAGCGCTCCGCCGCCGAATCGGCCAGTGCCAGCAGCTGGCGGGCCAGCTCGCGTGCGTCTTCGACGATCCGCAGCCGCTCGTCCCATACGCGATCCGTCTCGGCGTCGAGCTCCTTGACCCGCTCCCCGGCGGCGGCCGTGATCTGAACCGCTTCCTGGCGGGCCGCCTCGAGCCGGTCCTCGGCCTCGCGCCGCGACTGGGCGGTGAGCGCCTCGGCCGTCTCGTGGGCACGCTGGAGGATGCCGGAGACCTCCTCTCCGACGCGCTCGAGCGCGCGGCGCACGGCGGCCTCGGGCGAGCGGGTGGCCTGAAGCTCGGCCACGAGCTGACTGGTCTGTCGGACATAGGCGTCGACCGCGATGCGGTCGTAACCGCGCAGGACGATCGGGAAGTCCACATCGGCGACGGCCGGCACCGGATCATCGGGGAGCGTCGCCAGCGGCGCCGTGATCTCCTGCAGGAGGGCGTGCTCGGAGGAGGCTGAGCTTTGATCGGGCATGCCCTGACCATACCGCCCGGCCAGCGTCGGCGCAGCGACTGGTCGGCTGCTTCCGTCACGGGACAGCGGGAATGACAGAATGGCCCGCATGCCGGAGAGGCCCTCGCCCCGCCTGCCTGAGCGCGACCGTCCGTGGATGATGCGCACCTACGCCGGGCACTCCGACGCCCGCCGGTCTAACGAGCTCTACCGGCGCAATCTCGACAAGGGCCAGACCGGCCTCTCGATCGCCTTCGACCTCCCGACCCAGACGGGCTATGACCCCGACCACGAGCTCGCCCGGGGCGAGGTCGGCAAGGTCGGCGTATCGGTGGCGCACCGGGGCGACATGCTCACGCTGCTCGAGGGCATCCCGCTGGAGGAGATGAACACCTCGATGACGATCAACGCCACCGCCGCGTGGCTGCTGGCGCTGTACGTGGTCGCCGCCGAAGCCCACGACGTGCCCGAGCACAAGCTCCAGGGCACGACCCAGAACGACATTCTCAAGGAGTACCTGAGCCGCGGCACCTACGCCTTCCCGCCCGGCCCGAGCATGCGCCTGATCGCAGACACGATCGCCTACACGGTCGAGCACATCCCGAAGTGGAATCCGATCAACATCTGCTCCTACCACCTCCAGGAGGCCGGCGCCACGCCGGTTCAGGAGATCGCCTACGCGATGAGCAACGCGATCGCCGTGCTCGACGCCGTGCGCGAGCGGGTCGACCAGGAGCTCATGGCCAGCGTCTTCGCGCGGATCTCGTTCTTCGTCAACGCCGGCGTGCGCTTCATCGAGGAGCACGCCAAGCTGCGGGCGATGTCCCAGCTCTGGGACCAGCTCGGCCGGGAGCGCTACGGCGTCCAGGACGAGGTCCAGCGGCGGTTCCGCTACGGCGTCCAGGTCAACTCGCTGGGACTCACCGAGGCGCAGCCCGAGAACAACGTCTACCGGATCGCGCTGGAGGCACTGGGCGTCACCCTGGGCCGCGACGCGCGTGCCCGCGCGCTGCAGCTGCCGGCCTGGAACGAGGCTCTCGGGCTGCCGCGGCCCTGGGATCAACAGTGGTCGCTGCGCCTGCAGCAGATCCTGGCCTACGAGACGGACCTGCTCGAGTACCCCGACATCTTCGAGGGGTCGAAGGTGATGGACGCGCTGGTTTGCGAGCTCGTCGAGGGCGCCCGCGCGGAGATGGCCCGTGTGGCCGAGCTCGGCGGCGCCGTCGACGCCGTCGACTACATGAAGGCCGCGCTGGTCGACTCCCACCGGGAGCGCTGGCGCAAGATCGAGTCCGGCGAGCTCACGGTCGTCGGGATGAACCGCTTCGACACCACCGAGGTCAGCCCGCTCACCGCCGCCGAGGACGGCGGCATCCTGCTGGTCGACCCCGAGGTCGAGGCCCAGCAGCGCGAAGCGGTGGAGCGCTGGCGCGCCGAGCGCGACCAGGGAGCGGTCGACGGCGCCCTGCGCGAGCTCGCTCGGGTCGCCCGCGATTCCAGCGAGAACATCATGCCGGCGACGATCGCCGCTGCGCGCGCCGGGGTGACCACCGGCGAGTGGGCGCAGACCTTGCGCGAGGCGTTCGGCGAGTACCGCGCCCCCACCGGGGTGGGTGAGGCCGCCGCGGTCTCGAGCGAGAACGTGGCCGAGCTGCGCGACGAGGTGGAGCGGGTGAGCGAAGCCCTCGGGCGCCGGCTGAAGTTCCTGGTCGGCAAGCCTGGACTGGATGGTCATTCCAACGGCGCTGAGCAGATCGCCGTTCGTGCCCGCGACGCCGGGATGGACGTCGTCTACGAGGGCATCCGCCTGACCCCCGCCCAGATCGCCAACTCGGCCGCCCAGGAGGGCGTGCACGTCATCGGCCTGTCGATCCTCTCGGGCTCGC
>DATGJM010000189.1:0-18845 GCA_035295205.1 Solirubrobacteraceae bacterium
TCCCGCAGGCTCGTGAGATAGCGGCGGTCCAGCTTTCCGAGCAGGTATTCGATCGCGTGCAGCACCGGGGATGCGTGCGGCTTGACCGAGACCCGGTCTGGCGCGCGCAGGTGCTCGAACCAGAGCGCGGTCATGATCGAGACGATCGAAGCCGAGGAGGCCTGGTGGCCGCCGACCTTCACCCCCGACGGCGCCTTTCGCACCCGGTTGGCGTGGTGGACGATCGACGTGGCGAGCCACAGCACGCGGTCCTGGACCGACTGCAGGGTGGCAAGCTCGGATGCCTGCTGGTCAGCGCTCAGCACTGCCGCGTAAGCCTAGACTCCGATCAGCATGGCAGCACGTTTCACCCCCACCCGCCCCGGCGTGCGCGTCGGCTTCGTGCACGAGGAGCTCCGTCGCTCCAACCGCTCCACGGTGCTCGGCACCGGCACCCTGGCCTGCGCCCGCTGCGACGCGCCGGTCTCGCCGGGACCGCGCGCGCTTTCCCCGTCCGAGCTCATCAGCTGCCCCTTCTGCCGCCACCGGGCGCCGACGCGCGAGTTCCTCTCGCTGAGACGGCCCACGCGGCCGGCCCGCGTCCTGGTCACGGTCAGAAGACCCGCCGCGTGACGCTGGTCATAGCCCACCGCGGCGCGCATGGCCCCGGGGTGCCCGAGAACACGCTGGCCGCGTTCGAGCGGGCGATCGCGCTCGGCGCCGACATGGTCGAGTTCGACGTGCGCCGGGCGCCGAACGGCCGGCTGATCGTGAGTCACGACGTCCCGGAGCCCGAGCGTGCCGGCCACCTGCCCGCGCTCGCCGAGGCGCTCGAGCTCTGCCGCGGGCGAATCGCCGTGAACGTGGAGCTGAAGGAGCCCGGGTACGTCCCCGATGTGCTCGCGCTCCTGCCCGAGGACAACTGCCTGCTGACGAGCTTCCACGAGGACGTGATCCGTGAGGCCCGCAAGCTCGCGCCGGCGCTGGCGACCGGCCGGGTGATCGACAGATACTCGGCGCCGGACGCCCTGGCCCGCAGCGGAGCCACCCACCCCATGCTCGAGAAGTGCCTGCCGACGCTCCCCGGATGCTTCGTCTGGACGGTCAATGACGCCCCGGCACTGCGTCGCTTCCTCACCGACCCGGCCGTTCTCGGCATCATCACCGACGCCCCGGAGCTCGCGCTCGAGCTCCGCGCCCGGATCAGCGCCCGAACTGAGCCCGTAGCGCCGAGCTGAGCGCCAGCGCCGCCTCAGCCAGGTGGCGGCGCCGCGGATGGCACAGCGCCACGGTTCGCGGCGTGAGGATGTCCGGGGGCTCGAGCCACGTCAGCGCGGGATCGATCGCCCGCCTCGCTGACAGGCGCCCGATGCACGCGTGGCCGAGCCCGGCGGCCACGAGGCGCTGCATCGCCAGATTGTCGTCGGTGCGATACACCACCCGGGGCGCGATCCCGCGCCGGCGCCACGCCTCCTCGACCTCGTTCTGGACATCCCAGCGCGACGTCCAGGCGACGACGTCGGCGCCGTCGAGCAGGTCGAAGCTGGGTGCCGGCGCATCCGCAAGCGGGCTGTCGCGCCGGGTGAGCAGGACCCACGGATCCTCGAACAGCCGAACGAGCTCGATCCGGTCGTCGGGCTGCTGGTTGATCGTCAGAGCGAGATCGAGCCGGCCCTCGGCCAGCCACTCCACCATGCGTGGATCGTCGTCGGTCTGGGTCAGGATCACCTCGATCCCGGGGAACTCTTCGCGCAGCAGCTGCAGGGCGGTGGGCAGCAGCTCTGCCGCCGCGGTCTGAAAGACGCCGACGCGCAGGACGGTCCGCTCGCCGCCGTGTGCCTGGACGCTGGCCTGCAGAGCGTGCACCTCGACGAGCGTGCGACGCGCGTGGCGATAGGCGGACTCGCCGGCGGGCGTGAGCGACACCTGTCCCCGCCCGCCCGGGCGGGTGAAGAGCGCAGCTCCGAGCGCGGCCTCGAGATCGGCCACCTGATGGGAGACAGCCGACTGGGTGTAGCCGAGACCCGCGGCGGCGGCTCGGAACGAGCGCGCGTCAGCGACCGCCACGAGCGCACGCAGTCCACGCAGATCAATCGAAGACACTGATCACCAAAGCTCGAAAAGTTCAACTTATGAAAAACAATCTGCATCCTATTGTAAGGAGGGTGAAGACTCGCCTTGCCCTCCTGCTCCACACGCTGTTCTTCGTGGCCGCCGCCACTCAGAACGCGATCGTCCCGCTGCTGCCGCGGCTGAGCCATGCCTATGGCCTCACCCCGGCCTCCGTGGCGCTGCTGCTGGCCGCGCCGGGCCTGGCCACACTGGCGGTATCGGTTCCCGCGGGCGTCCTCGCCGACAAGCTCGGAGCCAGCCGGGTGACGATCGCCGCGACGGCGTTGATGGGCCTCGCGGCCCTGGCCCAGGCGGCGCCGTCCTATCCGGTGCTGATGGGCGGCCGGCTGGCGTTCGGGCTCGCCTACGGAATCCTGTGGACGACGGGCGTCGCCTGGCTCTCGAGCTCGGGCGAGGGTTCGGCGCACCTGGGGGCGGTGGCCACGAGCGCCGCCGTGGGCATGGTGGCGGGGCCGGCGCTCGGCGGCATCGTCGCCGACACGCTCGGGCTCTCGGCGCCGTTCCTGCTCGTAGCGGGGTTCGCCGCCGTCCTCGTGCTGGCGCTCCACCGCCAGCCGGCGGCGATACCCGCCGAGCCGGCCGAGCGCGGTTCGACACGGGCGGCGATCCGCGTTGCCCCCACTCGTCCGGGCGTGGTCGCCGGCGCCTGCGCGCTGGCGATCGGCGGCGCCGTGGGCGGCGTCACGCAGCTGCTGATCCCGCTCCAGCTCCACCAGCTTGGCTTCTCGGCCAGCGCCACCGGCGTGGCCTTCTCGGCCGCGGCCGGTGTCTACATCCTCGTCAGCGCGGTGGTCGTCCGCTTCGGCACGCGCGCCACGACAGTGCGGGTGGCGGCACTCGGCGCGCTGGCGCTGGCGCTGTCGCTGCTGCCCGCTGTGCTCGGGACGGGCGCCGCCGTCCTCGTCGGCGTGCTCGTGCTCTGCACGGCGCCCCGGGCGGTCGTGAGCACCGTCGCCTATCCGCTGGCGACTGCCGGCTCTGAGATCGGGGATGGGGTGGTGATCGGCCTGTTGAACGGCACCTGGGCGCTGGGACTCGTGATCGCCCCGCTCGTCGCCGGCGCCGTCGATCAGCTCGCCGGCCCGAACCCGGCGTACCTGACCGTGATCCTGCCGGGCGTGCTGGCCTCAGGCTGGCTGCTGCTTACGCGGCCGCGCCTCGAGGCGCGCGCGGCGCTGAACTTCGTATAGGTCAGCGCGGGTCCGGACGTACTGCATCGACGCGTCTATCTGCGGCTGGAAGTCCCACGGCGTGACCTCGCCCTGTGACAGAGCCCGGGCTGCGACTCGGCGCTCGCGCTGGCTGGCCAGCACCCGCGCCTCGATCTCGCTCAGGTCGAGCCGCGCGTCGAGCTCGGCGCGCAGGGCCGCCTCGACGTCCGCATGTTCGCGGCGGCCCGCGAGGTTCTCGAGCTCGCGGGGATCGGCTTCGAGGTCGTAGAGCTGCGCCGGGTCGCCCGGGCACACGATCAGCTTGTGCACGCCGGCCCGGATCATCGCCGCCGGGTGGTTGACGCCCTCGGCGTGGTACTCGCAGATGACCGGAGGGTGATCGTCCGCTTCGCCGCGCAGCAGACCCACGAGACTCTGCCCATCGCAGTCGGCTTCCCCCATGTCGCCCCCGAGCTCGATCAGGGTGGGGGCGAGGTCGAGCAGCGAAACCGTCCGGCTCACCACCGAGTCCGGGGCCACCCCCGGGGCGCGGACGATCAGCGGCACCCGCGCCGAGGGCTCGAAGAACGACATCTTGTAGAACAGCCCGCGCTCACCGAGCATCTCTCCGTGGTCGGCGGTGAACGCGATCGTCGTGCTCTCATGCAGGCCGGAGGCGCGCAGCGCCTCGAGCACCGTTCCGATCCGTTCGTCGACGTAGCTGATCGCGGCGTAGTACGCATGGCGCACTCGGCGCAGCTGCTCCTCTGAGAGCTCGATCTCATCGGCTCCGCACATCGCACGGAGCCGCTGGCTGTGAGGGTCGCCCGCGGGTTCGGGCACGGCCGGCAGCTCGATCTGCTCCTCGTCGTAGAGGTCCCAGTAGCGGGGCGGGAGCTCCCAGGGATCGTGGGGGTTGGTGAACGACACCGTGAGCAGGAACGGCCGCTCGTCCCCGCCGCGAGCGAGATCGTGGATGTGGCGGACGGCGTGGAAGGCGACCTCGTCGTCGTAGTCGGTCTGCATGCTGGCCGTGCATCGCGCCGGCGTCAGCACGCTCTCCATCGTGTGGTACCAGGGCAGGCGCGCGCTCGCGGGCTCCCTCCAGTCTGGAGTCCAGTCAAGCGAGGCGGGATAGACGTCGGTCGTGAGCCGCCGCTCGAACCCGTGCAGCTGGTCGGGCCCGACGAAGTGCATCTTGCCGGCGAGGCAGGTCTGGTAGCCGGCGGCGCGCAGGTGGTGGGCCACAGTGGGCACCGACGCCGCCAGCTCGGCGGCGTTGTCGAACACGCCGATCCGCGAGGCGCGCCGTCCGGTCAGCATCGCGGAGCGCGAGGGAGCGCACAGCGGCGAGGGGCAGTAGGCGGCTTCGAAGCGCACGCTCTGAGCCGCCAGCCCGCTGAGATTCGGCGCGTGCACGACGCCGTGGCCGTAGACCGGTAGCCAGCCGGCCGCCAGCTGGTCGACCATCAGCACGAGGAAGTTCGGGCGGCTCACGCCGCGCCCGCGACGACTTCGGTCCCGGCGTCCAGCTTGCGCTCGATCCGCGCCGCCGCGGCTCGGCACTTCGGAGCGAGCGTCTCGTCGAACCCGGCGCGCAGCCGGTACTCGGGGCCGGACACGCACAGCGCGGCGACGCAGGAGCCCGCATCGAACACGGGCACGGCCAGACCGTGAAGCCCGGCTTCGAGCTCGCTGCGGGCGACAGCGAAGCCTCGAAGGCGCACGGCGGCGAGCTCCTGCTCGAGCGTCTCGGGGTCGGTGATCGTGCGCGGAGTGAGGTGCTGGAGGACGCCCGACGGAAACGGGATCGCGCCGAAGGCCAGGAGCACCTTGCCGTCGGAGGTGCAGTGACCGGGAGTGCGGACCCCGGTCCAGTTGAGCGAGGACACGAAATGACGTCCGCCGGCCTCGGCGACGGTCAGCGCCTCGCGCCCGGCGGGCACCGCCAGGGTCACGGCCTCTCCCGTCTCCTGAGCGAGCTCCTCCATCACCGGGCGGGCGATGCTGACGAGGTCGCGTCCGGCTAGTGCGATCCGGCCGAGGCGTGCTGCGGCCGGACCGAGCTGCAGGCCGTCGCCCGGGAGGCGCTCGAGAAATCCGCGTGCCTCGAGTGTGGAGACCAGGCGGGATGTGGTGCTCCGGTTCAGTCCGAGGCGACCGGCCAGTCCGGAAACCGTCAGGACCTCGCCGGGAGCCCGGAACTCGAGCAGCACCTGGAGCGCACGGTCGGCCGTCTGGAGCAGGGAGCTTGGCGCCGAGGGTTGCGTTATTTGCACAGGCCGTTACGATACAGCACGAGCCGTGATATATCTGTTCGAGGATCAGAAGTCGGTCACAGATCTTGACAGCAGTTTCGTCTGCATGTAGGTTGTCGACAATTCTGATGGAGGCCACGCCATCAAAGCCGGTCGCGGGCCGAAAGAGGGGCGCGACGCAGCACTGGGGCCTGAACGCGGTGGAGCGCCGCTCCACCACCGAGGACGTCCTCGCCCAGCTGCGCGCCGCGATCGTCACCGGCCGCATCGGTCCGCTCGAGCCACTTCGCGAGGTCGCCCTGGCTGAGACTCTCGGGACGGGCCGAAGCGCCATTCGCGAGGCCATCCGCCATCTGATCCAGGAGGGCCTTGTCGAGTATCGGCTGAACCGCGGCTGCTACGTCCGCACGCTGTCGGTCGATGACTCCAACGACGTCTATCTGGCGCGCGAGGCGATCGAGACCAAGGCGCTAGAGCGAGCGCTCGAGTGCGGCGAGTCGCTCGATCTCGAGCCACTGCGTGCGGCCTTCGAGCGCATCGCGCTCGCCGCGCGGGCGACAGCCGATGACGACACCCCGGGCCTGGATCTGATCGGCGCCGACCTCGACTTTCACCGCGAGCTGGTGCGGCTGGGTGGCAGCCCCCGCCTGACGCGCGCGCACGAGACGCTGGCTGCCGAGGCGCAGATGCTGCTGCTCCATCAGCCGGTGTATCCGCCGACTGACTATGCGGCAGATCATCGCGTCCTGTTGGACGCGATCGAGCGCCGGGATCCGGAGGCTCCGGCGCGCGTGCGCGAGCACCTGAGGCTCTCGGCGACTCTGATCGCCGGCGAGCTCGAGCGGCTGTCACAGGCCGCAATCGACACCGAGGAGAGGAGCAGAAGTGACGGAGGAACCACGGCGTGAGGGTCTGGACAGCCCGCTGACCCGCCGCCAGGTGCTGCACGGCGCCCTCGTCGGCGGCGTGTCGCTGAGCGCGGGCGGCCTGCTGGCGGCCTGCGGAGGCGGAAGCAGTTCCGGGACGACGTTGACCAGCAGCTCGGCCCCGGCCGGAAAGCTGAAGTACGGCGGCATCCTGCGCGTCGGCGCAACCGGCGGCGGCGCGAAGGACACGATCGACGCCCACAACCCCACAGCCGACACGGACATCATGCGGGTCTGGAACCTGTATGAGCCGCTCGCCGTCCGTCCGCCCGACTTCGGACCGCTGGAGATGCTCCTGGCCGAGTCGATCGAGCCCGAGAACGGCTCGACCAAGAGCTGGATCGTCAAGCTGCGCCCCGGAGTGACCTTCCACAACGGCAAATCGGTGACCGCGGACGACGTGATCTTCTCGCTCAACCGGATCACCAACCCGAAGGCCCCGATGGTCGGCGCCACGGCGATCGGCTACGTCGACATCAAGAACCTCAAGAAGATCGACAACCTCACCGTTCGCATCCCTCTGAAGTTCGCCAACGCAGCGTTCCCCGACGACATCGGTCAGTACTTCATCGGGATCGTGCCCGTGGGTTACGACCCGGCCAAGCCCGTTGGCACAGGCCCGTTCATGTATCAGAGCTTCACCCCTGGCCAACAGAGCGTGTTCGTCAAGAACCCGCATTACTGGCAGACGGGCCGGCCGTACGTCGATCAGCTCGTGATCATCGACTTCACCGACAGCACCGCGCGCGTCAACGCGCTCCTAGGTGGGCAGGTGGAGGCGATCGACAACCTGCCGTCGGGCCAGATCGCTCAGGTTCAGGGCAACTCGTCGCTGAAGGTGCTGATCTCCCCGACCGGGGAATGGCAGCCGTTCACGATGCGCGTGGACGCGCCTCCGTTCAACGACGTCCGCGTGCGACAGGCGTTCCGTCTGATCGTCAACCGCCAGCAGATGGTCGAGCAGGTGCTGAGCGGGCAGGGCAGGGTCGCGAACGACATGTATTCACCCTATGACCCTGCGTACTACAGCTCGCTGCCCCAGCGCCAGCAGGACCTCGAGCAGGCGAAGTCGCTGCTCAAGCAGGCGGGCCACGCCGGCCTGACCGTCGAGTTGGTCACCGCCGACGTCTTCCAGGGCGTCGTCGCAGCCGCCCAGGTCTTCGCCCAGCAGGCGACCGGTGCCGGGGTGACGGTAAACCTCCGCAAGGTCGACACGGGCACCTTCTACGGCCCGAACTATCTGAAGTGGCCGTTCGCCCAGGACTTCTGGGCCACCCGCGAGTACCTGCCCCAGGTTTCGCAGGGCAGCCTGCCGACGTCGCCGTTCAACGAGACCCATTGGGCCGACCCCACGTTCATCAAGTTGATCGCGCAGGCCCGGGCCACCGTCGATGAAACGCAACGCAACCAGATCCTCCAGGAGGCGGAGAAGCTCGAGTACGACAACGGCGGTTACATCATCCCCTACTTCTCGAACCAGATCGACGCCTACAGCGCGAAGGTGGGCGGGTTCACGCCGCCTAAGTCGGGCTTCCCGCTGGGCAATTACTGGTTCAAGAACGTCGGCTTCGTGGCCTGATCACCATGAGCCGATTCCTGCTACGGCGGCTTGCCCTCGGCCTCCTGACTCTCCTCCTCGTGTCAGTGGTCGTGTTCGCCGCCACGCAGGCCCTCCCAGGCGACGCGGCCCGAGCCATCCTCGGCCGCGACGCCACCCCGCAACGACTGGCCGCCCTGCGTGCCCAGCTGCATCTGAACCAATCGGTGTTCAGCCAATATGGACACTGGCTGAGCGGGATGCTCACCGGGAACCTGGGCACCTCGGCGGCCAGTCAGCAATCTGTCAGCTCGCTGTTGTCGGGGCGGATCGGTAACTCCGCCTTCCTGGTGTTCGTCTCGGCGCTGGTGGCGATCCCGCTCTCGATCGTCCTCGGAGTGTGGATGGCGATGCGCCGCGACAAGCTCGCCGACCACGTCGGATCCACCGTGTCACTCGTGCTGGCCGCGCTGCCCGAGTTCGTGATCGGCATCCTGCTCGTGGTGGTGTTCGCCACCAACGTGTTCCACTCGCTGCCGGCGGTGTCGCTGATCCCGCCCGGTGATCACGCCTGGCAGCACCTCAACGACGTCATCCTGCCCGCGGCGACGCTGGTCCTCGCTGTCACCCCGTACATCAGCCGGATCATGCGAGGCTCGATGATCGAGGTGCTGGAAAGCGACTACGTAACCATGGCCCGGCTGAAGGGCCTGCCCGAGCGAACGGTGATCTGGCGCCATGCCGTCCCGAACGCGATCGTTCCCGCGATCCAGGTCTCGGCACTTCAGCTGGCGTGGATGGCCGGCGGTGTCGTGGTCGTGGAGTTCGTCTTCTCCTTTCCCGGAATCGGCGCGGCGCTCGTCGATGCGGTGGGCAACCGCGATGTGCCGGTCGTGCAGGCGCTGACGATGATCATCGCCGCCGTGTATGTGGTGCTGAACGTGGGTGCCGACATGGCCACGATCCTCCTGACCCCGCGACTGCGGACGGCGGGACGATGACCGACACCGCACTGACACCCTCCGCCGCGCCGATGGCGCCGGTGCTGCGCCAGCGCCAGTGGCTGGCGACGCTGCGCACCGCGCTGGGGTTCACTCGCACGCGCGTCGGCCTCCTGATCTTCGTCGTCATGGTGCTGATCGCCCTGCTCGGGCCGCTGTTCGCGCCCCACTCGCCGACCGAGTTCGTCGGGGCCCCGAACAGCAGCTCCACGGGACTGTTCGGGACCGACACGCTCGGGCGCGATGTGTTCAGCCGCTTCCTGTACGGCGGGCGCAGCGTGCTCGGGCTGGCGGCGGCCGCGACCGCCTTCGGCGTGGCGCTGGGTGTGGCCATCGGCCTGGCCGCGGCCTATGCCGGCGGAGTCGCCGACGAGGTGCTCATGCGGATCGCCGACGTGTTCCTGGCATTCCCGCAGATCGTCCTCGCGCTGCTGGTCGTCACCGCGTTCGGCCCGAAGCTGTGGCTGATCATCCTGACCGTCGCGATCAGCCACTCGCCACGAGTCGCGCGAGTGATGCGCGGCGCCGCGCTGCAGGTCGTGGAGCGCGACTTCGTCAGGGCTGCCGAGGCCGTGGGCGAGAAACGAAGCCGCATCCTGTTCGCGGAGCTGCTGCCCAACGTCACGAGCCCGCTGCTCGTGGAGACGGGCCTGCGGCTCACCTATTCGATCGGGCTGATGGCCGGGATCAGCTTCCTCGGCCTCGGGCTGCAGCCACCGCACGCCGACTGGGGCCTGATGATCAACGAGAATCGTCTCGACGTGACCGTGCAGCCCTGGGCCGTCCTGCTTCCCGTGCTGGCCATCGCCTTGTTGACGGTCGGCACGAACCTCGTCACCGACGGCGTCGCGCGAGCGTCGATTGGAGTTGACCGATCGTGAGCACTGTGCAGGAGTCCACCGAGATGGCCGCGCCGGGAAGGACGCCGGTCCAGATCCGCGAGCTGCGCATCGAGCTCTCGCGCACACGCGAGGACATCGTCGATGAGATCAGCCTCGAGATCCGCGCCGGAGAGGTGCTCGGGCTGGTGGGGGAGTCCGGGTCGGGCAAGACGACGGTCGGAATGGCCCTGCTCGGCTACTGCCGCCCCGGCGGGCGTGTGGCCGCAGGCGCCGTGCTCGTCGACGGACGCGACCTCTCCGAGCTCGCCGATCAGGTCCTGCGAAGCCTGCGCGGCGGGCTCGTCTCCTACATCCCGCAGGATCCGGGGACGGCGCTGAACCCCGCGCTGCGCATCCGCAAGCAGCTGCTCGAGACGCTCGAGACCCACACCAAGCTGAGCGAGGCCGAGCGCGTTCAGCGCATGCGAGAGTCGCTCGGCGAGGTGGCGCTGCCCTCGGATGACGAGTTCCTGACCCGCTACCCGCACCAGCTCTCAGGCGGTCAGCAGCAGCGCGTGGCGATCGCGATGGCGTTCGCGTGCCGCCCGAAGGTGATCATCTGCGATGAGCCGACGACCGGGCTCGACGTGACCACCCAGGCCCGGGTGCTTCAGACCGTCAAGGAGCTCTGCCGGCTGCACTCTGTGGCGGCGCTGTACGTGAGCCACGACCTCGCGGTCGTCGCCGAGCTGGCCGACCGGGTGGCCGTCATGTACGCCGGGCGGATCGTCGAGTCGGGCACACGCGACCAGTTGTTCACGACTCCGCGTCATCCGTACACGCAGCGGCTGCTGCGGGCGGTGCCAGACCTGGCGGGCAAGCGCACGGTGCTGGGCATCCCGGGACGCGCGCCGCTGCCCGGCAACCGGCCGGGGGGATGCTTCTTCGAGCCGCGCTGCCAGCTGGCGGTCGACGCGTGCCGCCAGAGCTTCCCGGCGGCGACGATGCTCGAGCCGGGGCACCAGGTGCGCTGCTACCGAGCAGCCGACACGGCCGCCGGCGTCACCGCCGACGAGGCCGCAGCCCTGCCCGGCATCACGGCTGGGGATTCCGTGCTCGAGATCTCGGGCCTGAAGGCCCGCCACGGCACCCGCGAGACGCTGTTCGACATCGAGCTCGCCGTCAGCCGCCACGAATGCGTTGCCCTGGTCGGCGAGTCGGGCTCAGGCAAGACGACGCTGGCGCGCTGCGTCGCCGGACTTCACCGCGACTACACGGGTGAGATCCGGCTCGCCGGCGCGGTGCTGGCCAACTCGGCGCGCCGGCGCTCGAGCGAGCACCGCCGGCAGATCCAGTACGTGTTCCAGAACCCGTACGCCTCGCTGAACCCTCGCCGCACGGTCGGCCAGACGATCGCCCGCCAGCTGCAGCTGTTCTTCCCCGGGTCCCGGCGCGAGGTCGGGAGCCGTGTGTCGCAGTGCCTGGAGCGGGTCGCGCTCTCAGAGACCGCGATCAACCGCTTTCCCGACCAGCTCTCCGGCGGCGAGCGCCAGCGTGTGGCGATCGCCCGGGCGCTGGCCGCAGAGCCGGCGCTGCTCGTCTGCGACGAGGTGACCTCGGCCCTGGACGTCTCCGTGCAGGCCGCGATCATCGACCTGCTCCGCGACCTGCGCGCCGAGATCGGACTGAGCATCCTGTTCATCACCCACAACCTGGCCCTGATCCGCAACATCGCCGACCGGGTGTGCGTGATGACCGAGGGCCGGATCGTCGAGACCGGCACCGTCACCGAGGTGTTCGAAGACCCGCAGGCGCAGTACACGAAGCAGCTGCTGGCCAACACGCCCAGCATCGAGGCCGCCCTCGGACACGCCTGATGCTCCCCGCTCCCGGAGTCCGCGCGCGCAGCGGCCCGATCGAGCTGCAGGCGCGGTTCGACGTTCTCGGTGTTTTCGCGAACGATCTTTCGTACCGTTCCATCCGCTTCGTCGACACCGGACCCCCGGACGGATCGGCCCTCGTGTTCTTCGGCGGGCTTGGCACCAGCGCGGGGGCCTGCCTGCTCACCGAGTTCGCGCGCTCGACTCGGGAGCGGCTCGGCCTGCGCCTGATCTGCGTGGAGCGCAACGGCTTCGGCGAGACGCCGTTCGATCGCAGGCGCGGAGTCTCCGACGTGGTCGGCGACGTGCTCGCGGTCCTCGCCTCGCTCGGCGTCGGGCGCTTCGGGATCGTGGCGATCTCCGGCGGTGGACCCTACGCCGCAGCGCTGGCGGCGGCCGCGGCGCCGAGGGTGGTCTCGCTGCATCTCGCGGCAGCCGTGGCGGGCGCGGACGCTCCGCTCTCGTCCCAGGCCGTGTCGGCCGACCCGCGGACGATGTGGGATTACCCGGCTCACAGCCCAGTTCACCGGGTTCCCGGCTTCGCGCGAGCCGCCGGCGAGGAGGGCATGCGCGCGCTGGGGCCCGATGGGCGCGGTGTCGCCGCGTTCGAGCACGAGCTCCGCCTGATCCGCACGACGCCCCTGCCCGACCTCCGGCACGTGCGAGCCCCGGCATACCTCTACCTGGGAGATGCCGACGAGACCGTCGGTCCCGCGCATGCCGCGGCATGGAGCGCCGCGCTGCCGAACGTCGTCGCCGTTCGCCGCTACGAGGGCGAGGGGCACGACGTCCAGTACCGCCACTGGGACCAGATCCTGCTCGATGCCGCCGAGCTCGGGGACCGCGTGCTGGTCTGTCTCGAGGGGCGGACGTGGCTGGTGCCGGCGCAGGCGCCGCCTGAGGGGGCGTCGCTCGGGCTTTGCTGTTGGAACACCAAGGAGAACGAGACATGAAGTGGGAGGTCTTCGTCACGTGCGCGGTCACCGGGGCCGGGGACACCGCTGGGCGCTCCGAGCGCGTGCCGGTCACGCCGGAGCAGATCGCCGACTCGGCGATCGAGGCCGCACGCGCGGGCGCAGCGGTGGTGCACATCCACGTGCGGGATCCCGACACGGGCCGTGGCTCGCGTGATCCCGCGCTGTACCGCGCCGTAGTCGAGCGAATCCGGTCCTCGGACGTGGATCCGGTGATCAACCTGACCGCTGGAATGGGCGGCGACCTCGTGCTCGGCGGCGTGTCTGACCCGCTGCCGGTCGACGCTCTGGGGACCGACATGGTCGGAGCCGTGGAGCGCCTGGTGCATGTCGAGGAGCTCCGGCCCGAGATCTGCACCCTGGACTGCGGGACCATGAACTTCGCGGCCGGCGGGGACTACGTGATGTGCAACACGCCGGCGATGCTCCGCGCGATGGCCGCGAGGGTGCAGGAGCTCGGGGTGCGCCCGGAGCTCGAGGTCTTCGACACCGGACAGCTGGTTCTCGTCCATGAGCTGATCGCCGACGGACTGATCGACGACCCGCCGTTGATCCAGCTGTGCATGGGAATCCCCTACGGGGCGCCCGATGATCTGACGACATTGCTGGCGCTGGTGCACCGGCTTCCCGCCGGTGCCGTTTACTCGGCGTTCTCGATCGGCCGGATGCAGCTGCCCTATGCCGCCCTGGCTCCGCTCGTCGGGGCGAACGTGCGAGTCGGGCTCGAGGACAATCTGTACCTCTCGCGTGGACGCCTGGCGACAAACGGAGAGCTGGTCGAGCGAGCGGTGACGATCCTCGAAGGGATGAACGTGCGGGTGATGGGACCGGATGAAGTGCGGGAGAAGCTTGCGCTGAGGGTTCGTGTCTGAGCGACCCTCGACGGTAGGGCTGCTCGGCGGCGGTGTGATCGGGGGCGGCTGGGCCGCCCGGTTCGCGCTGAACGGCGTTGACGTCCGCCTCTACGACCCGGCACCCGACGCGATGCGGCGGGTGGACGAGATGCTCGCCAACGCGCGCCGGGCCTACGAGCGGCTGACGCTGGTCCCGCTCCCGCCCGAGGGCGCGATCACCCTGGTCGGCTCGGTGGACGAGGCGGTCGGCGAGGTCGATCTGGTGCAGGAGTCCGCGCCCGAGCGGCTCGAGCTCAAGCAGCAGCTGCTGGCGGCCGCCAGCCGGGCGGCGGGGCCGCGGACGGTCTTCTGCTCCTCCACGTCGGGGCTTCGCCCGTCATTGCTCCAGTCTGAGATGGAGCATCCCGAGCGGCTCGTGGTCGGCCATCCCTTCAATCCCGTGTACCTGCTCCCGCTGGTCGAGCTGTGCGCCGGGTCGCGGACGGACCCCTCCGCTGTCGAACGTGCGCGCGCGATCTACGAGTCGGTGGGCATGCACGCGCTGCTCGTGCGCTCGGAGATCGACGGCTTCCTGGCCGACCGCCTGCTCGAGGCGCTGTGGCGCGAGGCGCTGTGGATGGTCAACGACGGCGTGGCCACGGTCGAGGAGCTCGACGACGCGATCCGCTACGGCGCGGGGCTGCGCTGGGCGATCATGGGCACGTTTTTGACGTACCGCATCGCGGGCGGCCAGGCCGGCATGCGCCACTTCATGGAGCAGTTCGGGCCCGCGCTGGCCGCGCCGTGGTCGAAGCTGGTCGACGTTCCCGAGCTCACGCCGGCGCTGCTCGACAAGCTGGCCGAACAGTCCGACGCCCAGGCCGGTGGGCGCACGGTCGGCGAGCTCGAGCGCGAGCGCGACGACTGCCTGGTGGCCATCCTGCAGGGCCTGCGGTCCAACGGCGCGGGCGCGGGGGACACCCTGGCGAGGTGGGAGCAGGGCCTGCTGAACTCTTCGAGCGACGGCGGTCCCCCGGTTCGCGTGGTTCCGCCCGAGTGGATCGACTACAACGGCCACGTCCACGAGAGCCGCTACCTCCAGCTGTTCGCCGACGCGACCGACGTCCTGCTGCGGACGGTGGGCATCGACGAGGCATATCTCGGCGCCGGCGGCAGCTACTACACGGTCGAGACGCACCTCTCGCACCTCGGGCAGCTGGTTGCGGGCGATCGCGTTCAGGTGGTCACGCAGGTCCTCGGCGCTGACGACAAGCGCCTGCACGTCTTCCACACCGCTCTGCGCGAGGGCGAGTCGGCTCCGGTGGCAACCGCCGAGCAGATGCTCCTGCACGTGGACACCGGCGTCTCACGGGCAGCGCCGGCCGGCGACGGCGTGCTCGCCCGTGTGCAGGCGCTCGCCGCCTCGCACGCGGAGCTCGAGCGCCCGGCCCGAGCGGGAAGGCGGATCTCACTCGGCTAGACGCTGCCGGCCGCGATCCGGCGGGTCTGCGGAGCCCGGTTCCGGCTGGGAGCGGAGCTCGTGGGTGCGGGGAAGGTGACGGTGATCGAGAGCCCTCCCTCGGGCTGGGGGTAGGTGGTGACGGTGGCCTCGTGACTCGTTGCGATGGCTTGGACGATCGACAAGCCGAGGCCGTGTCCGTGCTTGTGGTGGGCACGGCGGGGATCGAGGCGCTGGAAGGGCTGAAAGAGACGGTCGATCTCCCCGGGCGGGATCACCGGCCCGGTGTTGGTGACAGTGAGGATCGCCTTGCCGTCTTCGGTCCCGGTCGAGATGTGCACGCTCCCGCCGGCGAGGTTGTGGCTGACTGCGTTGTCGACCAGGTTGGCGATCAGGCGCTCGAGGAGCCGCGGGTCGCCGACGAGCCCGGCAGGGAGGATGGCGGTGTCGATATCCACGTCGAGGCGATCCCGCAGGAAAGCGGGGCGCGCGAGCACCGTCTCGCAGATCCCGGCGAGGTCGGTCAGCTCCCGGTGGTCGAGCCCGCTCTCGCTGCTCGCCAGGGTGAGGAGCGCGTCGATGAGGTGTTTCTGCTCGTCGTTGGAGGCGAGCAGCTCGCCGGCCGTGGAGCGCCAGGCTTCTGCGCTGGTGTCGGGGTCGTCGAGCGCGACCTGCAGGAGGTTCCGTTCGGCGGTGAGGGGAGTGCGCAGCTCGTGGGAGGCGTTGGCGACGAAGTGTCGCTGCGCCTCGAAGGACGCCTCGAGGCGGGCGAACAGATCGTCGAGCGTGTCACCGAGCCGTCTGAACTCCTCGTCGGCCCGGTCCAGGCCGAGGCGCTCTGCAAGGTTGCTGGCCGAGATTCTCCGGGCCGTGGCGGTGATGGTCCGTATCGGTCGCAGCATCCTGCCGGTGACGAGCCAGCCGACCCCGAGGGCGAGCACGGCCACGATGGCCAGAGCGATTCCCGAGTCGACCAGGAGCTGGTGCGAGTCGGCAGCACGCTGTGCGGCTTGCACCGACCCCGCCTGCGATACCTGGTGCACGGCTTGGGCCAGCTGACTCACGGTGCTTGCCAGCTGATGCTGGTCCCGTGTCAGCCGACGCTGATCCTGTGCCAGCTGAGTCAGAACCTGCGGGCGAGGGCCGAACGGGCTCATCGGACCCGCGTCGCTCACGCCCACCGGATACAGCTTCAAGAGCTTGTGCTGGTCCTGGGTGAGCTGCTGCTGATCGAATGCCAGCTGAGGCAGAAACGGGGCCAAGCGCGGCACGGTGAGCTGCCGAATCGCGGGAGCGTGAGGGACGTTCGGTAAGTGCGGCTTGGCGTACTCGGTCGCCCTCTGAAACAGGCCGTACGTCACCGCGACCAGCACGACGCCCGAGACGAGAAACAGACAGCCGTAAACAGCCGTGAAGCGCAGCCGCGCAGTGCGCCGCGGCCGGCGCAGGCCAAGACGATGTGCTGGCATCACTGTCCTCCGATGCGATAGCCGCTGTCACGGATGGTCTCGATGATCGGCGGGTCGCCGAGCTTTCCCCGCAGCCGATTGATGGTCGCCTTGACGGTGGTGGTGAACGGGTCGGTGACGGGGTCCCAAACTCGTTCGAGTAGTTCCTCGGCCGACACGGGCTTGCCGTCGGCGGCCAGCAGGCATTCCAGCACCGCGAACTCCTTGGCTCTGAGAGCCAGACGACGTCCCGCCCGCACGGCGACCCGCTTCGTGGGATCGAGGCTCAGATCTGCGTACCCCAGCCGGCCGGTCTGCGCAGCCCCGGGGCGACGGCCCAGAGCCTGCACGCGGGCCAGCATCTCGCCGAAATCGAACGGCTTGGGCAGGTAGTCGTCGGCGCCCAGCCCGAGCCCTTCGACGCGGTCCTTGACGGTGCTGGCGGCGGTGAGCATCAGGACTCGGCTCTCGGAGCGCTCGGCCGCCAGGGCCCGGCAGATGTCATCGCCGTGGGTGCCGGGCAAGTCCCGGTCCAAGATCACCACGTCGTAGCGGTTGGCAATCAGGCGGGTGACGGCCTCGTCGCCGTCGAGGGCCACGTCGACGGTCATTCCGTGGCGGCTCAGCCCCGCCGCTACGGAACGGGCCAGGCGCTCGTGATCTTCGGCTACCAGCACTCTCATCCCGTATTTCCTGCTTCCAGTGTGGCACCTGGCCTCGGCCGGTCGGGGCCGTCTCGCCCTCGACCGGCCGGGCGCACAAGATCGCAAGTCGCGGGTCACACGCACGTCACACGTGTGACTTGGGTGTGACTTTCCGTTCCGTACAACCGTGGACGGTTCCCGACCGAAGGGAGACAGATGAGAGCGCGAGATATGACAGCCAGGCTGGCGGTCATCGTCGCGGCGGCCACGATCGGGCTGGCCGCCTGTGGCGGCGGGTCCAGCTCCCCCCAGGTCGCCAGCCTGCCGACGAGCAGTGGCAGCGGGTACACCACCTCGACTCCGACCGGCGCCGCATCCACCGCACCGCCGAAGGGCAACGCGACCAAGCTGGTGGACGAGTGGGGTGCCTGTATGCGCAGCCACGGCGATGCCAACCAGGCTGACCCGACAATCGACACCAACAAGGTGATCCACATCAGCTGGAATCCCGCAATTCCCGGCGGGTACAACGGGACGAACAAGGGCGGGCAGGGCAACTCCGGTCCGGGCCAGTACTGCCGGGCGTATCTGAACGCGGCCTCAACCGCGCTCCAGGGCGGCGAGCGGGAGAAGCCGCCCGACCACGAGACGATGGTGAGGTTCTCCAGGTGCATGCGGGCCAGCGGGATCCCGGACTTCCCCGACCCCACCGCGAGCGGCCTGGTGATGAGCATTCATCCGGGGACCGACCTGGACCCATCGAGCCCGGCCTTCCAGAGCGCCGCCAAGGACCGCTCTCGGAAGACCGGTGCGCCGGCGCTCTTCACCGGCACCCCGATGCCCGGAACGGTCGAGCTCAACGGCGGGGGCCCCCTTGGGGGGTGAGTTCATGTGCCCGTGGAGATCAGCGGCGGTCCTCGCCGCGGTGTCAGCGATCGCGCTGGCCGCGTGTGGCGGCGGTTCCAGCTCACCACACGTCGCCAGCCTGCCGACGAGCACCGGCAGCCTCGACCGTGCCAGCACCAATGGCCGCGACACGAGCTCGCCGGCCACGCATCCGCATGGCAACGCGACCAAGCTCGTCGACGAGTGGGCCGCCTGTATGCGCAGCCACGGCGATCCCAGCCAGGCCGACCCGATCATCGACACCCACGGCGTGATCAACGTCACCATCCCGATGCTTCGGTTACCGGGGCCGAGCACCCGGCCAGGGACACCCCAGGCGGCCGGTGACGCCCACGATGTCACCGGTGCATGCAGCCAGTACCTGGCTGCCGCCCAAGTCGCATTGCGCGCTGAGGACCCAGTCTCTGACCCGCTCGGGATGGACAACCAGGCCGATCTTCTGAAGTACGTCAACTGCATGCGGGCCAGCGGGGTCCCCAACTACCCCTATCCCGATGGCGACACAACCAATTTCAACGGCACCGGTGTCGATCCCACCAGCCCGCTCGTCGTGAAGATCAGCATAAGGTGCGGCAACAAGCTCCACCTGCCGCTTTGGTGGAGCGCGGGGTGGGGACCGCCGGGCGACGTGAGCGTTCGCACGGCCCGGCCGCCCGGTGCTCCCCCACCTGGCGCCCTCGTGCCGTCAGCCGCTTTCGCCGGCGAGGCGGGTGCCAGCTACGGGGCGGGCACGGGTGGCTGAGTTCTCGGCCAGACGGGTCGTTGCCCTTGCCGCCCTCGCCGGCGCGCTGGTCGGGGGCCTGGTGGCGGGCGCGGTGGCTGCCGTGTCGGCCAGCGGCAACGGCGGCAGTACGGCCTCCTCCTCGTCGGGTGGCGGCGGCTCGGTGGCCACAGC
>DATGJM010000190.1:0-6560 GCA_035295205.1 Solirubrobacteraceae bacterium
CGCAGCGCCGGGAACAGGTACTCGTCGTCGGCGTAGGTCGTGAGCACAAGGATCTGAGTGTCCGGAAGCCCTGAACGGATCCTCACCGTCGCCTCGGCTCCCTCCATGCGGGGCATGCGCAGATCCATCAGCACCACATCCGGACGCGTCCGTTGGCACTCCTCCACCGCCTCCACGCCGTCGGCGGCGCAGGCCACGACCTCGAGCCCGTCGATCATCCCGATCAGCATCGCCAGGCCGTCGCGGACCACGCGCTGGTCGTCGGCCACCACCACGCGGATCGGAAGGCCGCTCATGCTCGCCTGCCCCGGGAGTTTCGCGAAGCGAAACTCCCGGCCGAGGCGGCTACGCCGCCTTGGCTCATTCCGGCACGTCGACTTCCACCTGCCAGCCGTCCTCCGTGGGACCCGCCGTGAGCGTGCCGCCGCAGCGCTGTACCCGCTCGCGGGCGCCGGTCAGTCCATGCCCGCCTCCGACGCCCGCCAGGCCCGGACCGGCCGCGGCGCCCGGGACCGGCCGGTTCTCCACCCGCAGCCTCGTGCCCTCCTCCTCGTAGGCCAGGGTCACCGCGGCCGCGTGGCCCGGCGCGTAGCGCGCGACGTTCGTCAATCCCTCCTGGGCGGCCCGGAACAGCGCCAGGCTGGTTTCAGCCCGCAGCGCCCGGGGCCGCCCGAGCACCTGAAGGCCGACGTCGATGTCGGTGCTGCGCCTGAACGTGGCTACCAGCCCATCGAGCTGATCGACGCCCGGCAGCTCCTCGCCCCGCAACGCGCTCACGGCCTGGCGAGCGTCGACCAGCCCGTCCCTGACCAGCTCGCCGGCGCGTTCGATCGTGGAACGGAGCGTCTCGCCCGCGCCCTCGCGCTCGGCCAGCATGCGAGCCCCCTGGAGCTGGATCGCCGCCCCGGACAGAGCATGGGCGAGCACGTCGTGCAGCTCCCCGGCGATGCGGCCGCGCTCGTTAATCGCCGCCGCGCGCGCCTGCTCCTCCTGAGCGTCCTGAAGCTGGGCCATCAGAACCTCGGTCCGGCTCTGCCCTATTCGCGCCTGGCGTAGGAAGTGGGCCACGAGCGCCACGAGGACGCACAGCAGCACCTCGGCCAGCACCGCGGCGGTGCTGCTCCCGGTCGCGGCGCTGGCCACTCCGAGTCCGGCGGTCACGGCCCCAGCCAGCGCCACGCCGGCGCTGGTGGGCAGACGGGCCGCGGCGATGAACACGGCGACGCTGGCCGCCACCCCGGCCGCTCCGTGCGGCGAGGCGGCCGCCAGGGCGACGCCCGCTGTGCCGAGCAGCGCGATCGCCGCGGCTTGGGTGCCGTCGCGCAGGTCCGTGAACCGCGAACGGGTCACCAGCGCCATCGCGACCACGAACACGGCGAGCGCCGCGCTGACCACGAGGCCGCGGCCGTGTCCGCTGGGCCGGGGGTGGCCGCCGGCCGTCGTGATGAGCACCAGAGCGACGACGGCCACGCCCAGCGGCTGGAAGCGCTCGCGCTCGCGCCGGAGCCGGGCCTCAGCCCGGTCCCGGGCGTGGCGAACCCGCCGGCTCTCACCGGCGGGTTCGACGAGCGGTTGCTCTGAGACAGTCACCGCGAGGCTGACGATAATGCGGTTTCCGGGATCAGGCCAGCGCTCCCGCGGCAACCGTCGTCGCGGGCGCCAGCATCGCGGCGCGGCGGCCGCGGAGATGGACGGCGACGACCCGGACGCCGACCTCGAGCATTGCCATCGAGACGAGGGCGACCGTCCAGGCGGCGGGGGTCAGGTGGTGGGCGATGCTGAAGCTGCGGATGTCGCTGCCGGCGCCATGGTTGACGGCGAAGACGAACACCATCCGTGAGCAGATCCCGAAGACGAGGAGGAAGCCGGCGACCCAGCCCACGCGGGCGACCGGGACTCCATCGCGGTCAACGCCGACCTGGGTGGTCAGAGCGCTGAGGCTTCCGAGCAACAGCCCCGCGCCGGCCAGCGCGGCGATCAGGATCAGGTCGTTGCCGCCCGTGGGGATCGTGTGGACGTAGGTGTGGGCGACGAAGAAGACGGCGAGCAGCGGCAGCACGAGGCTGCGGGTGTCGAGGCGGCGAGTGCGGGCCTGACGAACGACGAGGAGGACGAACAGTCCGTTGAGGAGGTAATCGGTGGTGGTCATGGGCATCATGATCTGCTCCCGCGGCGCTTCTGTCGTCGGCCTGCGGGTTGATCCGAGGGTTGATCCGCGCTCCACCCTCGGGTGTGGCAGCCTGCCCAGAGGTGACCGCCAGCGACCGAACTCTCCGCGAGGTGGTGCACGCGCTGTCGGACCTCGAGCGCCGCGCCGGCTCGCCGGGTGAGCGCGAGGCCGCCCTGTGGCTGGCGGAGCGCCTGACCCGAGCGGGCTCCCCGGCCTCGGTCGCCGAGGTCGACTTCCTGGACGGCTACGCCCTGCTGCTCTTGCCGCTCGGGCTGGCGGGGCTGGTGGCCGGGGGGCTCCACCTCAGCGGCCGCAGCCGGACGCGGGCCGGGCTGCTGGCTGCGGTCGCGAGCGCGCTCGTGATCGACGACGTTTCGAACGGGCGGCGGCTGTGGCGGCGGCTCGTCGGCAGGCGGCGGCGCACCTGGAATGTCACCGCGACCGCGGGCGACCCGCTGGCCGCGCGGACGCTGGTGGTCCTCGCCCACCACGACGCCGCACCGACCGGCCGGGTGTTCGATCAGAGCTTCCAGCGGTGGCTCGCTCGGCGCTTCCCGAAAGTGGTGGCGCGCATCGACACCTCGCTTCCGTTGTGGTGGCCGGTGGTCAGCGGCGGCGTCACCGTGGCTGCCGGGACGTTGCTCGGCAGCCGCAAGCTGAGCGCGACCGGGACGGCGCTCGCGGGGGTCGTCGTGGCGCTCGCCGCCGATATCGCTCGCAGCCCGATCGTCCCCGGCGCCAACGACAACCTGAGCGCCGTGGCCGCGCTGGTGGCCCTGGCCGAACGGCTGTCCGCGGATCCTCCGGCGGGCCTGCGCGTTCTGCTCGTCTCCTGTGGCGCCGAGGAGGTCATCCAGGGGGGGATCTACGCCTTCGCGAAGTCCCACTTCTCGCGTCTGCCGCGCGAGTCGACCTGGTTCGTGAACCTGGACACGATCGGCTCTCCGGAACTGCTGCTCGTCGAGGGCGAGGGCCCCTTCTGGATGGAGGACTACTGCGATCCCGGCTTCCGCGATCTGATCGCCGGCGCTGCCGGCCGCGCAGGGCTGCCGGTGCGGCGCGGCGTCCGGGCTCGCGCCAGCACCGACGCCGTGCTGCCGACGCGTGCCGGCTATCCGACCGCCACGCTCGCGTCCTGGGAGCCCGACACCAAGCTGCTCAGCAACTACCACCTGATGTCAGACACGCCCGAGAACCTGCGCTTCGAGACCGTGGCGCACGCGGTCGAAGTCGTGCACGCAGTCGCTCGCGAGCTGGCTCAGGAGTGGACGAACGTATGATGCGGGCCCCCAGGTCCGCCGGTACTCTGTGCCGACGATGAGCCTGGTCGTCCTCGACGCACGCGAGACCGAGAACGGGGTCGCGGTCACGTTCATGACCGAGAAGGGTCTCGAGCCGATCGAGGGCAGCCACGAGCAGGTGGCCCGGCTGGCCGACGTCATGCGCCAGGTCAGCGTGATGGCGGCGCTGAACGAGCACGAGCGCGTCTGGCTCGAGGACGTCGTGGTCGGCGACGCGGTCGTCAAGCTGGGACTGAACCCGTGCGGTCAGGCGCGGGTGCGCATCGTCCGCACCTAGTCCTGAGGCGTGGTCACGCTCACCCGCGACGCGGCCGAGTTCGACGAGCACACGTCGGCGCTGCTTCGCTCCGAGCTGATCTGCAACATGGTCCTGACCGTATTGCGATCGATCCGCGACGGGCATTACCCGGATGCCCGCCCGCTGTTCGCCTACGCGCTCGACGCGCACGGCCGTCCGTGCCTGGCCGCGTTGCGTACCGCGCCCTGGCCCTTGCTGGTCGGCGCGGTGCCCGACGAGCTTGCGCCTGCACTGATCGAGGGGTGGATGGAGCGCGACCCCGACGTGCCCGGCGTGTCGGGACCCGCCCGTGCCGCCGAGCGGGTGGCAGCCGCATGGCGGGCGCAGACCGGGCGCCGGTCGCGGCTCGGAATGCAGCAGGCCGCGCACGCCGCGCGGGAGATCGTCGACCCGCCCCGGCCAGCGCCTGGGAGCCTGCGGGTCGCGACCGGCGCCGACCGTCCGCTCCTCGCAGCGTGGATCGCGGGCTTCATGCTCGAGGCCCTGGGCATCGAGGACGATCGCGTGCAGCGCTCGCTTGACATCCACCTGGCCGAGGAGGGACTGCTCCTCTGGGAGGTGGAAGGCGTGCCGGCCTGCATGGTCGGTGTGCGCCCTCAGGTCGAGGGCGTGGTGCGCATCGGCCCCGTGTACACGCCCCCGGCGCTGCGCGGGCGGGGGTACGGCTCGAGTGCCACGGCGGCGGCCAGCCGACGGGCGCTGGGCGCCGGCGCCCATACGTGCATGCTGCTGACCGATCTCGAGAACCCGACGTCGAACAAGATCTATGCCGACATCGGCTACCGGCGCTTCGCCGATTTCGCGACGCACGACTTCGAGTGATATGAAAGGGGGCGACGCTCAACCGCCCCTTCCCAGGAGGAGACATGACCCAGCCGCGCCGCAGCACCAGCAGCAGCGCCAAATCCACCGGAGCGGCCCGCTCCGGCGCCAAGCGCACCTCGGGTGCCACCAAGCGCGCAGGCACCTCCAGCGCGTCCGCCAAGCGCTCCACCGCGCGCGCGTCTTCGTCCCGAGCGAGCTCGAGTGCGCGCGGCAGCAGCGGCACCGGCAGCAGCAGCGCGAGCGGCGCGACCGCCGGCGCCGGAGACGTCCGGCTCGACGCCGTCGCCCAGCGCGTACGCAAGCTGAACGAGCGCATCATCGAGGCCGGCCGCGACGCGGGGGAGACGACGCTCACTGCCTACGAGAAGGCGCTGAAGGCGATCGCCTCCTCGCTCGATCGCGGAGCCACCGTCAGCGACGTCGAGTGGGTCTCGACGCTGCTCTCGACTCAAGCCAAGTTCGTCCGCGACGTCACGGACACGTGGACGAAGGCCGCCCGGGGGATGCTCAAATAGGGCGGTTCGCCATCAGCTGGCGAACTACCCAACCACCCGGAACACGCCGCGCATGAACGGGTGGATCCGGCAGAAGTACGTGTAGAGCCCCGGCTTCAGCGTCGCCGGCGTCGACCAGCTGAGCGTGCCCACAGCCGGTGTGCCATATCCGAGCTGGCCGGAGTCGAAGCCGGCGCCGTTTGCCAGCGGGTAGGAGATGCCGGCGGTTCGGTTGCAGGGCAACTTGCAGGCGGTGATCGAGTGGTAGACGGCGTCACCGTAGGGAGTGTTCGGGGTCCCGAACCCAGCGGCTGTGCTGGGCGCGTCCTCGTTGACGAAGGTGATCGACTGTCCCCGGCTGACCGTCGGCATGCACCCCGCACCGGGCAGGTTGCCCGGGTTGAACTGGAAGTCGCTGATCGTCACCGTCGTGGACTTGCACGACCGGAGCTTGTTCACATTCAGGGTGTACACGGCGGACGCCCCGCCGTTGTCGTTGTTCTCGGGCAGGTAGCCGTGGGTGACGTGGCCGGTCTGGTCCAGCCTTCGTGCGAATGGGTTGAGCGAGCGGCTCGCGGCGCTCACATGGGACTCGCGCTGGCCCGTGAACACGTCGATCCCGCGCTGGCTGTCCCACGCCTCCCACACGACCATGATCCCCATCACCTCATACCAGGAGGCTCTGGTCGTGTCGTAGGTGGCGGACACGGAGAGGATGTCGCCCGCGTTGACGCGAGGGCGCCAGTCCGCGGCGGTGCCCTCCATGGCGAGGTTCCAAGAGATCGGCCCGCGCTTGTCCCAGTAATGGGCGTAGGAGCGGAACAGACGCACCGATCCGGCCGTCAGGCCGCGGATCGCGCCGCCGTGGGGGGCCACCCCAGGGCGCGTGTCGTCGAGCTGGGTATAGAGGCCGCCCGGGTGTAGGTGCCCTGCCGTCGCCACCAGCACGCCGGGATGATCGACGGCGAACTGGTTCTTGACGCGCTCCGGGGCCGGATAGGGATTCTTGGCCATGTACGGGAACGTGAAGGTCCCGCGCTTGCCGCTGTGCTGCATGACGTTGAAGACCGGGTAGATGCTGCCGTCCTCGACGTCCATCCAGATCGGGTGCACGGCGGTCAGGGTGTGGGCGAGCGGCGTATTGGCCGGCACGAAGTCGATCTCGTAGGTCACGTAGACCTTGGCCGGCACCGGGATGAGGTCGTGGATCATGTAGTTGAAGATCCAGCGGTCAGACGCCTGGACGGGGTAGCCATAGCCGGGCGGCAGGACGTAGTGCGTCTTCTCCTCTCCGGTGGCCATGAAGGGGTAGAGGCGGCCGTATGCCGCCGAGTTCCCCTCACCCGCCCCGAGCTGGCCGGTGCTCAGCCAGACGCCGTGGTGGAGATGGATGACCGAGACCGGCGGGATGCCCCCGCAGCACTTGCCGTTGGCCTTTGCATATCTCAGGTTCGGGATCATCTTGATCATGA
>DATGJM010000191.1:0-42411 GCA_035295205.1 Solirubrobacteraceae bacterium
ATGTCACGCTCCTGTTCGCCGTGGAGTCCTACCGGGCGATCGCCGAGGCGTATATCCGCGGCCTCGAGCGCCGTCACGCCGAGGGCTTGCCGCTCGACGTGCACTCGGTCGCGAGCTTCTTCGTCTCGCGCGTCGATACGAATGTCGACAAGCGCCTGGAGAAGCTCGGCCGCAGCGATCTGGCCGGCCGGGCCGCGATTGCCAACGCCCGCGCCGCGTACCGCCTGTTCAAAGAGCTCTTCTCGGGCCCGCGATGGGAGGCCCTGCACCATTCCGGTGCTTCGGTGCAGCGCCCGCTGTGGGCCTCCACCGGAACGAAGAACCCGGCCTACCCCGACACGCTGTACGTGGACGAGCTGGTTGCGCAGCACACCGTGAACACCATGCCGATGGCCACCCTGCACGCCGTCGCCGACCACGGACGGGTTACGGGGCCCACGGCCGAGCGGGACCCCGAACCGGATCTCCAGGCGCTGCGCGAGGCCGGCATCGATCTGCGGGAGGTGACCGAGGAGCTGCTCGTCGACGGCGTCAAGCAGTTCGAGGACGCGATGAACCGGCTGTTGGCCGGCATCGACGAGCACCGGGCGGCCGTGCTCACCGGTCGCCCCACCTCGATCGAGGGAAAGCTGGCCGAGACGCTCCAGGCCCCGGTCGCCGAGCGCGTCCGGCTTGCGCTGACTGAGCGGGTGTCGGAGCGCATCTGGCGCCACGACGCGTCGCTGTGGGGCGGGGGGCCGGAGATCGAGAACCGCCTCGGTTGGCTGACCGTGTCCGAGACGATGCTCGAGCATGCCCCCGAGCTGCGTGCCTTCGCCGAGGAGCTCCAGGGCGAGGGCTTCACCGAGGCGGTCCTGCTCGGCATGGGGGGCTCTTCGCTCGGCCCCGAGGTGCTCCGCCAGTCCTTCGGCGAGACCGGTGGGCTGCGCCTGCACGTGCTCGACTCCACCCACCCGGACCAGATCCTGGCCGTGCAGGACCGGATCGACGTCGCCAAGACGATCTTCATCGTCTCCTCGAAGTCGGGCGGCACGATCGAGACGCTGTCGCAGTACCGGTACTTCAGGACGATGGCCGAGCCGCGACAGTTCGTGGTCGTGACCGACCCGGGCAGCCCGCTGCAGGAGTTGGGGCAGCGCGACGGGTTGCGGCGCGTGTTCTGCAACCCGCCCGACATCGGCGGGCGCTATTCGGTGCTGTCGTACTTCGGGCTGGTGCCAGCGGCGCTGGCGGGGATCAACGTCGAGGCGCTCCTGCACGGCTGCCAGGTGGCCGAGCAGAACTGTGCCCATCACGATTCGAGTGAGAACAACTCCGGCTTGTGGCTCGGGGCGGCCATCGGCGAGCTCGCTCGCCTGAAGCGCGACAAGCTGACCTTCATCGTCTCGCCTCCGATCGAGAGCTTCGGGCTCTGGGTCGAGCAACTGATCGCCGAGTCCACCGGTAAACAGGGCCGCGGCATCCTGCCGGTGGCCGGCGAGCCACTCGGAACGCCCGAGGAGTACGGCAACGACCGCGTGTTCGTCTACCTGCGCAATCCGGACGAGCCGCGCGAGGACCTCGACGAGGTCGTGGCGAAGCTCGGGCTCGCCGGGCAGCCCACCTTGACGATGAACGCCCACGGCGCCGCCGACCTCGGCCGGATCTTCTTCATCGCCGAGTTCGCGGTCGCGATCGCCGGCTGGGCGCTCGAGATCAACCCGTTCGACCAGCCGAACGTGCAGGAGGCCAAGGACAACACCAAGCGGGTGCTCGAGTCCGGCTCGATTCCCTCGCTGGACTCCGCCGACGACGCGGCGCTGAGCGCGCTGCTCGGCGACGCGCGCCCGCCGCACTACGTGGCGGTGATGGGATACCTGCCGCCGTCGGACGAGCTCGACGCCGCCGTGGCTGAGCTCCGCGAGGCGATCCGCGCCGGCACCGGCGCCGCCACGACCTTCGGCTACGGACCGCGCTTCCTGCACTCGACCGGCCAGTTGCACAAGGGCGGACCGAAGACCGGCCGGTTCCTGCAGCTGGTGAACCGTCCCGCGCGCGACGCCGAGATCCCGGAGGCCGGGTACTCGTTCGGCACGCTGATCGCCGCGCAGTCGGCCGGGGACCTGCAGACTCTGCGCGCGCACGGCCTGAGCGCCGAGCGCGTCGAGCTCGAGGGCGATCCCGCCACCGCGGTGCGATCGCTCGCCGAGCGGATCGGTGGCCTTCTACGAGGGAGCTAGGTAACGCTATGCAGATCGGTTTCGTCGGACTCGGCCGCATGGGCGGGAACATGGTTCACCGCATCCGCCGCGACTCCGATCACGAGGTGGTGGCCTTCGACTTCAGCTCCGACGCGGTCAAGGCCGCGGAGGGCCACGGCGCCGTGGGCGCGAGCTCGCTGGCCGAGCTCGTCGGCAAGCTCCAAGCGCCGCGCGCTGTGTGGATCATGGTGCCCGCCGGGAAGCCCACCCAGGACACGGTCGAAGCGCTGCTCGGCGAGATGGATCCGGGCGACATCATCATCGACGGCGGGAACTCCAAGTGGACCGAGTCGGTCGCCCGGCACGGGCAGTGCGCGCAGCGACAGGTCAGCTTCGTCGACGTGGGCACGAGCGGCGGCATCTGGGGCCTCGAGGTCGGCTACTGCATGATGGTCGGTGGAGATTCGGAGGCGGTGGACCGGATCGCTCCCGTCCTGGACGTCCTCGCCCCACCCGACGGGTGGGCGCGCATGGGCGAGTCGGGCTCCGGGCACTTCGTGAAGATGGTGCACAACGGCATCGAGTACGGGCTGATGCAGGCCTATGCGGAGGGCTTCGAGCTGCTGCACAAATCCGAGTACGGGCTCGATGTGGAGCGCATCTCCAAGCTCTGGGGACAGGGCTCCGTGGTCCGCTCGTGGCTGCTCGAGCTGGCGGCGCGCGCGTTCGAGGCGGACGGCAACGACCTGCACGCGCTCGAGGGCTACGTCGAGGACTCCGGTGAAGGGCGCTGGACGCTCGAGGCGGGCATCGACCACGACACGCCGATGCCGGTGCTGGCCGCCTCGCTGTTCGCGCGGTTCTCCTCGCGGGGCAACGGGGACTACACCTCGCGCCTGCTGGCCGCGCTGCGCAACCAATTCGGGGGTCACGCCGTCAAGGCCACGGCAGGGCAGTGACCGTAGTCAGCGGCGAGCCGCGGTCGGGCCTCGAGCCGGGCGAGAACCCCCTCGTCGAGGGTCTCGAACGACTGCCGGTTCACCCGACGGCGCTGGTGATCTTCGGCGCCACGGGAGATCTCGCCCACCGCAAGCTGCTCCCCGCCCTCTACAACCTGGCGCACGAGGGCGCGCTGCCCGAGCGCTTCGAGCTGATCGGCGTCGCCCGGCGCGAGCAGGAGCACGAGGACTTCCGCGAGGTGTGTCGGGAGTCGATCGACCTCTATTCGCGTCGCAAGCCTGATCCCGATGTGCTGGCCGGGCTGGTCAGCGACGTCCGCTACGTGGCCGGCACCTTCGACGACGACGCGGTCTATGCGGAGCTCGGACGCTGCCTGGCCGAGTTCGACGAACGGGCGGGACGGCCGCTGAACCGCGTCTTCTACCTCTCCACCGCGCCCCAGTTCTTCCCGCTGATCGCCCGGAAGCTCGGCGCCGCGGGCCTCGACCGCCGCGAGCACGCCGCGACGCGGCTCGTCGTCGAGAAGCCCTTCGGCTACGACCTGGCCTCGGCGCGCGAGCTGAACAGCGAGCTCCTCGAGGTGCTGGCGGAGGATCAGATCTTCCGCATCGACCACTACCTGGGCAAGGAGACGGTCCAGAACCTGCTGGCGCTGCGCTTCGCGAACGCCCTGTTCGAGCCGGTCTGGAACCGCAACTTCATCGACAACGTCCAGATCACCGCGGCTGAGGACATCGGCATCGGCGGCCGCGCGGGCTACTACGAGGGCGCCGGTGCGTTGCGGGACCTGGTGCAGAACCACATGCTGCAGCTGCTGGCACTGCTGACGATGGAGCCGCCGAGCTCGTTCGAGGCCAACCGGCTGCGTGACGAAAAGCTCAAGGTTCTCGAGTCGATCGTGCCGCCGTCGCCCGAGGCCGTGGACGAGGTCGCAGTTCGCGCGCAGTACGCAGCCGGGGTCTCGGGGGGCAAGCCGGCGCCGGGCTATCTGGAGGAGCCCGGTGTCGCGCCGGACTCACACACAGAGACCTACGTCGCCCTGCGCCTGGCGGTGTCGAACTGGCGCTGGGCCGGCGTGCCGTTCTACCTCCGGACGGGCAAGCGCCTGGCGCGGAAGCTGACCGAGATCGCGGTGACGCTGAAGCCGGTTCCGCACCTGGCCTTCCAGAGCACGGGCTCGGTCGGCGTGCAGCCGAACCAGATCATCCTCACCGTCCAGCCCGACGAGGGGGTGTCGGTCTCGCTCGGGGCCAAGATCCCCGGCCCGAGGATGCGGATCCGGCCGGTGAACATGGAGTTTCACTACGGCACCTCGTTCATGTCGGAGTCGCCTGAGGCTTACGAGCGGCTGATCCTCGACGCGATGCGTGGCGACGCGACGCTGTTCACGCGCAACGACGAGATCGAGGCCCTGTGGGGGATCATCGACCCGATCCTCACCGGCTGGCAGGCCGAGAACGACGCGCCGCTGCCGCAGTATCCGGCCGGCTCGGCCGGGCCCGAGGAGGCGAGCCGGCTGCTCGGTGAAGGTCGGGGTTGGCGTCGGCTATGAGTGAAGACGTCTGGTCGGCTTCCGATACCACTCCCGAGGCCATCGATGCCGCCCTGCGCGAGCTGCTGCGCGAGCGGCACGCCGCGGACCGCACCGTGGCGCCCGCGCGGGTGCTGAATCTGATCGTGGTCGTCGACCGGGCGTGGAAGGGTGAGATCGCCAACCGGCTGGAGCGCGTCGGGCGCTACCACGCTTCGCGCACCGTCCTGTGCGCGGTCGAGGAAGGCCGGGTCTCGCTCGACGCCCGCGCCTCGATGGGCTACGACGCACCGGGCGTCGGCGGCGTGTCGGTGATGCGCGAGCAGGTCGAGATCGACATGGGTCCCGAGCACCTGAAGGCGCTCGACACGATCATCGATCCGGTGATCGTGTCCGAGCTTTCGACAATGCTCTGGTGCCCGCACGGCCACCGCGAGGCGATCGTCGCCCTTCGGGGGATGGTCGATGTCATGCTGCTCGATTCCGGGGACGAGGATCTCGCCGCGGACGGCCTCCGCGAGGCCGCCGAGCTGCAGGCGTCCGCGTATGTCGTCGACCTGGCGTGGCTGCGGACGACGCCGTGGCGCGAGCGGCTGGCTGCCAGCTTCGACCCGTCCGATCGCCTGCGTGCGCTTGACGGCCTGGAGGCTGTCGAGGTCCGTCATCGTGAGGGGTCGGAGGCCAGTGCGCTGCTCTTGGCAGGTTGGCTCTGCTCGCGGCTCGGGTGGAAGCCTGAGATGGGGGCCTCGTTCGACGACGGGCCGGCGCTGATCAGCGCGGCGAAGCCCGACGGCCGCGACATCCAACTCCGCTTCGAGCCCAGCCAACAGGATGCACCGGGGCTGGCCGGGGTGACGGTCGGCTGCTCCGGTGGCTTCTCGCTGTCGCTGGACAGGGCGCCGGGCGGGTTGCGCGCGCGGGAGGCAGCCGGCGACTCGGAGCGCTCGTGGCAGATCCTCGGCGCTTCGCGCGGGGAAGGCGGCATCCTCGGCGAGGGCGTTCGCCAGGCGCTGCTGCGCGATCCGACCTACGCGCCGTCCCTGCACGCGGCCCTGGAGATGGCCGGGTGAGCGTCGAGATCGAAGTCGTCTCCGACCCGGCGCGCGCCTGCGCGGCGATGATGCTCGGAGCAGCGGCCGCGGGCGACGACATCGTGCTCACCGGCGGCAACACACCGCGCAAGGCCTACGAGGAGCTCGTCGCCGCCGTCGGGGCGGTCGATGCCGACATCTCGGGCGCGCGGTTCTGGTTCGGCGACGAGCGCTGCGTCCCTCCGGACGACGATCGCTCGAACTTCGGGATGGCGCGGGACGCCCTCTTCGAGCCACTGGGCGAGCGAGCAGCGGCACTCCAGATACACCGCATGAAGGGCGAGCTCGGCCCGGTGGCGGGAGCAGAGGACTACGAGCGCCAGCTCGAAGAGGCCGGATCGCCGGAGTTCGAGCTGCTCCTGCTCGGGATCGGGCCGGACGGCCATACTGCCTCGCTGTTCCCCGGACAGGCGACCGTGTCCGAGCGCTCGCGCCTCGTGGTGCCAGTCCCCGAGGCTGGGTTCGAGCCGTTCGTACCCCGAATCAGCTTCACGTTCGCGACCATCGCCCGGGCGCGGAAGGTGGTCGTGCTCGCGACCGGCGAGGAGAAGGCCTGGGCGGTGGGCGCCGCCTTCGGTCCCACTGCCAGGCCGGATCCGCTGGTGCCGTCGTCGTACCTGCCCGTGACCGCTCGAGAGCTGATCGTCCTGGTCGATCCGCCGGCCGCGGCCGCGCTCGGCGGTCCCGTGACATGACCTCCGTGATCGGGGTCGACCTCGGCGGCACCAAGGTGGCCGTGGCCCGTCTGCGGGGCTCCGAGCTCGGCGAGTCGACGCTGCGACCCACGGATCGCCGCGGTCCCGACGAGCTCGTGGCTCAGCTCGTGGAGATGATCGACGAGGCCCGCGAGGACGACCTTGCCGCCGTCGGGATCGGCGTGCCGTCACTGGTCGAGTTCGCAACCGGGCGCGTGATCTCATCGGTCAACATCCCGCTGGCAGATGTGCCACTGCGCGCCGTGCTCGGCGACCAGGTCGGCGTCCCGGTGTTCGTCGATAACGACGCGACCGTGGCGGCGCTGGCCGAGGCTCACGACGAGCAGCTGCGGCTCGTAGCCCACGACCTCGTGATGCTCACGATCGGCACGGGCGTGGGGGGAGGGATCGTGCTCGGCGGGCGGATCTACCGGGGCTCGACCGGCGGCGCCGGCGAGCTCGGTCACACGATCATCGGGCTGCCGCTGGAGGACTCGGTGCCGGAGCCCGGGCAGTTCCCCCAGCGCGGATCGCTAGAGGCGCTCGCCGCGGGGCGCGCCCTCGACGCGCTTGCGGCTCGCGCGGCGCGGGCTGAGCCCTCGTCCGCGCTCGGCCGGCTGTCATCTGAGCATGGGAAGGTACTGGGGGCGGATGCCGTCGAGGCCGCCCGGGAGGGCGACGAGGTCGCTCGTGCCGCCGTCGAGCTCTGGGCGCGCCGCCTGGGCATCGGGATCGCCAACGCGATCAACATCTTCGATCCGGACGAGGTCGTCGTCGGGGGCGGCGCGGCCGCCGCCGGGGAGCTTCTGCTCGAGCCAGCCGCGGCGGTCGCACGTGGCTACCTGCTGGCCGGGCAGGCCTCGCAGACGCGGATCCGCCTGGCCCGGCACGGCGCCCGGGCCGGGGTGCTCGGGGCGGCGCTGCTGGCTGCGCACGAGCTCGAGGCGCCGGTGCATCGCCCGACCCTGGAGGTGAGCCAGTGATCGTCGCCTGTGCCTTTGACCACGCGGGGTTTCCGCTGCGCGAGGGGTTGCTCGAAGTGGTGGCTCGTCTCGGGCACGAGGTGCTCGACCTCGGCACGGATCGGCCCGAGCCGATCGACTATCCCGACAAGGCGCTGGAGGTCGGGCGCGCGGTGGTCTCCGGGCAGGCGCAGCGCGGGATCATCGTCTGCGGTTCCGGAGCCGGGGTGTCGGTCGCGGCCTGCAAGGTCCACGGCATCAGGGCGGCGACGATCCACGACACCTACACCGCCCACCAGGCGGTGGAGCACGACGACGTGAACGTCCTGTGCCTGGGCGGGCGGGTGATCGGCCCGTCGCTGGCGGGCGAGATCGTCACCGCGTTCCTGGGCGCGGAGGTCTCCGGGGAGGAGCGCCACGTGCGGCGACGGGCCAAGATCGACGAGATCGAGCGCACCGGCGGCGTTTAGGCCGTGGTCGGCGAGGCAGGTGGTGACGGGCGGCAGGCCGAGATCCTGCTCGTCCGCCACGGGGAGACCGAGTGGAGCGCGGCCGGGCGGCACACCAGCCGCACCGACCTGCCGCTGGTAGAGGCCGGACGGGAGCGGGCTTCGGCGCTCGGGCAGGAGCTCGCCGGTCGCTCGTTCGCGCTCGTGCTGTGCAGCCCTCTGCGCCGAGCGCAGGAGACGTGCGAGTTGGCGGGCTTCGGTGCGGCCGCCGTGGTCGACGAGGACCTGCGCGAGTGGGACTACGGCGAGTACGAGGGGATGCGAACGGTCGAGATCCGCGAACGGCGGCCGGACTGGTGGCTGTGGCGCGATGGCGCCCCGGGGGGCGAGCAGCCTTCTGATGTCGCCGCGCGCGCTGACCGGGTTCTCGAGCGCCTGCGTGGCGCGGGTGGCGACGCGGTCGCGTTCGCACATGGCCACATCCTGCGGGTGGTGGCATCGCGGTGGGTGGGGGAGGACGCCGCCTTCGGCGGGCACCTGCTGCTCGGCGCTGGCGGCCTCAGCGTGCTCGGCTACGAGCGCGAGACGCCGGCGATCGCGCGCTGGAATCTGGGCTAGCCGGGCGGTCTCTCGCGGCGTTGCCTGGCGGTTTCCCGTGGCGCTGCGTGCCGGTTTCCCGTGGCGCTGCCTGGCGGTTTCCCGTGGCGCTGCCGGGACGGTCCCCCTGACAAACGTCATGGCGGATTTCGGTGGCCCGCCACTTACGCGGCGCCTCACCGCCACGTACGCTGAGCGCCATGACAACGATGACATTCGACGACGAAGCGCCGGCGATCGAGGTCCGCGACCTGAAGCGATCCTACGGCGCGCTGCAGGCCGTTCGTGGGGTCAGCTTCGAGGTCCGCGCGGGCGAGGTGTTCTGCCTGCTCGGTCCTAACGGCGCCGGCAAGACGACGACAGTGGAGATCCTCGAGGGCTACCGGGTGCGCAGCGGTGGCGAGGTTCGCGTGCTGGGCATGGATCCAGCGCGCGGGCAGCGCGACCTTCGCGAGCGGGTGGGGATCGTCCTTCAGCAGTGCGGCGTGCAGGAGGAGCTCACGGTGGCCGAGCTGGTCGAGATGTACGGGCGCTACCACCTGCGCGCGCGACCGGTGGACGAGGTGATCGAGATGGTCGAGCTCACGGCGTCGCGCGACGTGCGCGCCAACAAGCTCTCCGGTGGGCAGCGGCGGCGCCTCGATCTCGCGCTGGCGCTGGTCGGCGACCCAGACCTGATCTTCCTCGACGAGCCGACGACGGGCTTCGATCCGGCCGCCCGCCGTCACGCGTGGTCGACGATCCGCTCGCTGTGCGAGCTGGGTAAGACAATCTTCCTGACCACGCACTTCATGGACGAGGCTCAGTACCTCGCCGATCGCGTGGCGGTGATGCGTGCCGGCGAGATCATCGCCATCGGCAGGCCCGAGGAGCTCGGCGGCCGAGACCTGCGCCCGGCCGAGATCCGCTTCGAGTTGCCCACTGGAATCGAGCTCCAGGACCTCCCCGGAGCATTCAGCGAGTCCCGAACGCTCGATGGCGGGATGGTGCTGGTGCTGAGCCGCCAGCCGATGCGCGCCGCGCACGAGCTCACCAGCTGGGCGCTCGAGCGCGACATCGAGCTCCCCCGCTTCTCGGTGGCGCAGCCGACCCTCGAGGACATCTACCTGGAGCTGACCGGCGGGGCCGGGGAAACGACGACCAATGTCGAGGAGGTGGCGCTGTGAGCACGCTGATGGGATCCGGACTGCGACGGGACCTCGGGCTCGTGGCGTGGCAGATCCGCTATGAGCAGCGCGCGTACTGGCGCAACCGCGGGCGGGGGATCTTCACATTCGTCTTCCCGCTGATGTTCCTGGTGATCTTCGCCAGCCTGAACAAGGGCACGAAGCTCCATTCGCAGGGAAACATCGCCTACGACGAGTTCTTCGTTCCGGGGATCCTGGCCTACGGTGTGATCGCCACCACTTACGTGAACATGGCGATCAGCACGTCGATCCTCCGAGACAACGGGGTGCTCAAGCGCATGCAGGGGACGCCCCTACCGCGCTGGGGGTACGTGGCCGCCCGGATCGGCTCGACGGTCCTGATCGTCGCCCTGATGTGCATGATCACGCTGGGGCTCGGCGCGGCGGCCTACGGGGTCAGCGTCCGTGCCTCGACGCTGCCGGGGATGATCGTGACGCTACTGCTCGGGACGGCTGCGTTCACGACGCTGGGCATCGGGATCACGCGAGTGATCCCGAACAGCGAGGCCGCTCCGGTGATCGTCAACCTGACGGTGCTGCCGCTGACCTTCATCTCGAGCATCTGGTTCCCGACGAACGGGATGCCCAAGGGTCTGCTCGACGTGGCCAAGGCGTTCCCGATCCAGCCGCTCGCCAACGGGTTGCAGTATGCGTTCAACCCGCATACCGTCGGCTCCGGCCTGAACGGCGGCGACATCAGGACCCTGGCGATCTGGACGGCGGTGGGCGTGTGGATGATGGTCAGGTTCCTGCGGACGCCTCAGGGTGAGAGAAGTTGAACGACTGCGAGCAGCCACGTGACCGCTTCGTCCCGTACATGGGCGCGTTCGCGTGGCTGTTCTTCATCGTCCTGCCGCTGATCGACGCGCTCGGCAAGTCCGGCCACTCGTGGCGCGCGGGACTTACGATCGCGGGAGCGGCGGCGTTCGTGGTCCTGTACGTCGTGGTCGTGATGCACTGGCGGCCGCGAGCGCGGCAGGGCCAGCCCGTCGGCTGGGAGCTGGGTGTGCTCCTGGGCGGCCTCTATGCGATCGCGGTGGCGATGACGGTTGCGGACGACTCCGGCTGGGGCTTCCTGTTCGTGTACTGCGCGGCGATCGTCGGAGTGATGACGCCCGGCCGGCCGGGCCTCTGGGGTGTGCTGGCCAGCACGGCGATCGCTGCCGGCTCCTCGTGGGCAGGGGGAGGCTCCGGAGGCACGATCCTCGGCTACAGCACGAGCACCGCGGGAATCGGGCTGCTGATGCTGGGGATGCGGGATCTGCGCCTGCGTAACCAGGAGCTCTCGCGCGCCCGAGCCGAGCTGGCGCGGCTGGCGGTCGCCGAGGAGCGCCAGCGCTTCGCGCGCGATCTGCACGACCTCCTCGGCCACTCGCTGTCGGTGATCGCGCTGAAGGCCGAACTGGCCGGGCGGCTGCTCCCCGCCGGCGCCGAGGACGCCGGCCGGGAGATCGCGGAGCTGGAGCAGGTCGCGCGCTCGGCACTCTCGGAGGTCCGCGAGGCGGTCAGCGGCTATCGCGAGCTCACCCTCGACGGAGAACTGGCCGGGGCGCAGATGGCGCTCTCGGCCGCCGGGATCTCGACGTCCGCGGAGCTCGGGGAGGTCGAGCTGCCGGCTGCGGCCGAGGCCGTCCTCGCGTGGGCTGTGCGAGAAGGGGCGACGAACGTGATCCGCCACAGCGGGGCGCGGCGGTGCGCGTTCCGGCTGCACCCGGCGGGGGTGGCAGCCGAGCTCGAGGTGGTGGACGATGGTCGCGGCGCCGCCTCGGATGGCGTCTTGTCGATCGGCGGTCACGGTCTGCGCGGCCTGGCGGAGCGGGCGGCCGCGGTGGGCGGGAGCGTCGAGACGGGCGCCGGCGAAATGGGAGGGTTCCGTCTGGCGGTCCGCGTGCCGGTGACGAGTCCGTCTGCGAACGGGAGCGGCCGGGTGGCGAACGGGAGCGGCCGGGTGGCGAACGGGGGCCCTCCCACGACCAGGAGCAGGTCGTGATCCGTGTGCTCATCGCTGAGGACCAGGCGATGGTGCGCGAGGCGCTGGCCACGCTGATCGGCCTCGAGCCCGACATCGAGGTCGTCGCGCAGGTGCCGCGCGGCGATCATGTGGTCCACGCCGCTCGGGCAGCCGAGCCCGACGTCGCGCTGCTCGACATCGAGATGCCGGGAGCGACCGGGCTCGACGCCGCGCAGGAGCTGCGCCGTGCCATGCCGGCCTGCCGGATCCTGATCCTGACCACTTTCGGACGGCCCGGCTATCTGCGCCGCGCGATGGCCTGCGGAGCCTCGGGGTTCCTGCTGAAGGACGCACCCGCCGCGGAGCTGGCCGCCGCGATCCGCCGGGCTGTCGCCGGCGAGCGGATCGTCGACCCCGGGCTCGCCGCGGCGGCCCTCAGCCAGGGCGAGAGCCCGCTGACCGCCCGCGAGCACGAAGTGCTGTCCGCGTCGCGGCAGCACGCGACCGTGTCCGACATCGCAGGCGCGCTCTACCTCTCGCCCGGGACGGTGCGGAACCACATCTCCTCGGTGCTGCAGAAGCTCGGCGCGCGGAACCGGGCGGAGGCCGTGCGGCTGGCCGAGGAGAAGGGCTGGCTGTAGGGCTGGGCGCCCCGTGTTGGCAGGTCCGTGTCCGCGGGTCCGGGTCGGCGGCCGTGGACGGCAGGATGGGGCGGCGGCGTGCCCACCACCCAGCCTGCCGGACAGCCCGCCCGATAACCTGGCGACCCGTGACCGAACTCGTCTCACCGCAGGCCGAGGCATACGCCGAAGCACACACGTCTGGAGTCGACGGGCAGCTGGCCGAAGTGGCCTCCTGGACGCAGTCCGAGACTGCGGCGCCGCAGATGATGAGCGGACTCGCCGAGGCCCGTCTGCTCGAGGCGCTGATCGTCGCCTCCGGTGCACGCCATGTCCTCGAGATCGGGACGTTCACGGGCTTCGGCGCGCTGACCATGGCCGCCGCCGTGTCCGATGGTGGGCACGTCACCACGCTCGAGGTCGACGAGGAGACAGCCGCCGTGGCGCGACGTCACATCGCCGCGAGCGAGTACGCCTCACGGATCGAGCTGATCGTGGGCAACGCCCTCGACACGATCGAGCGGCTCCCCGGGCCGTTCGACCTCGTGTACATCGACGCGGGCAAGGCCGACTATCCGGCCTACTACGAAGCGGTCATGGGGAAGCTCTCCGAGCGCGGGGTGATCGTCGCCGACAACCTCTTCCGCGCCGGCCTGGTCCTGGACTCGAGCGTCGACGACGCGGGCACCCAGGGCATGCGCGAGTTCGCCCGCCGCGTGCACGAGGACGAGCGCGTCCACAATGTGATGCTCACGATCGGCGACGGCGTGATGCTGGCCTGGCGGCGCCCGGCTGGCGGCTGAGCACAGCATCAGCGTTTCGGTCCGACGAACTGGTCGAGGGTGGCCACGTCGGCCACGCGCGAGACGTACACCGTGTGGCGGGCCAGGGTGAAGCGGACCCCAACTCGCTCGCACGCGACGCAGAAGATGTCGCGTATGTCAGCGGAGACCTGCTTGAAGGAGTACCTGGGCGCCGACCAGCCGGTGCCCGTGTTCTGGAAGCGGCAGCCGTCTGAGTGCAGCAGACCGCGGAGGAGTTCGTGCGGCCACCTCGCGACCAACTCGTGCTGCCATGGCTCGAGAGTGATCCGGCGCTCGTGCTTCTTGCCCGGCCCATGCTGGGGGATCACGCATGGCCAATGACGCCAGTAGGAGTAGACCTCGATGTACCCGCGCCGCGCGAGCGCGCCCCCGGCCACCCCGCGCACACTCTGGATGGCTCCGCGGGCACCGGCGATGATCCCCGGGTACTTCGCGTCGAGCGCGATGCGAAGCTTCGGCACTCGCTTCGGCTGCATAGAGACGCAGCCGTCACCCAGCCACAGACCCAGCAGATAGACCTATTCAGGAGGAAGGCCGCGGAAGTCGTGCTCGACGCCGCAGGCCCCGTCGGGCCCGTGAGGAGAACGGGGCCGCCGCCCAGCGAGCCAGTCGCGGACAGTCGAACGTGGGACGCCGAGCTGCCGGGCGATGACCGTCGCGCCAAGGCCACCGTCGGAGAGCGCGAGCGCCGCCTCTATCGTGCGTCGCTCATACATCTGCGCCTGGATGCGGCTGAGAGGAGTCGAACCTCCACGCCCGTTTGGGCACGGCCACCTGAAGACCGCGTGTCTACCATTCCACCACAGCCGCGGGGAGGCACCAAGGTAGCAGGACGGCTCGCCCAGAGTAGGGATCTCGGGTGCGAACGCATGTTCGTATCTTGACACTCCCCGCGGACGGAAAAGCCTCCGCAGCAGTGGCCTCGCGCCGCTGGGGCCACCCGGACCCGCTACCCTGCATCCCCGCACCCCGCCGCTATCGTCTAGGGGACTAGGACGCCGCCCTCTCACGGCGGAAACCCGGGTTCGAATCCCGGTAGCGGTACCTCGAAAGCCCTGCAAATCGCGCGGTTTTCTTGCCGAGATGATGCGAGCGGGACCCCGATGTACTCACTGGGCCCGGGGAAGGCCAGCATCTGCCCTCGGTCCGAGCCCGTTGCGGCCGGCGGCAGTGCAAGAATGGCGTCCCGCAGATTTTGCAGTTTTGGCCCTTGCTCTGCCCGTGGACGACGTCGAGCTGCCGACCGTCTCCCGGGTTGCTGAAGCGCTGAGCGCTTCCAGCCAGACGATCCGCAACTGGATCCGCCCCGAGCAGCTGCGCGGCATTCGTTGGATCGGCAGGCCAACGTGTCGCTGCAACGCGTCGGGGTCGACGCCTTATAACGCTGTCCCGAGCTGGGGCGAGTGAAGATCAGGATGCGCTCCGCCGGGAAGGTGACGAGCGCGTCCTCCACCGCCTTGATGAGGCGATCCGCCAGGCAGATCTGGTGCAGCGAAAGACGGTCAAGGGCCTCGACGACGCTGTTCGTGACCCTGTCGATGCGCGGCCGTCAGAAGCGTGAGCCAAGACCGCGACTGCAACAACGATTTCGACGACTCCCGTCGACACGGCCGCAATGGGAATCGACAACCCTAGATTTAGGCTAGGCCGTGAGCGAGCGGCGCCGACGGGGCCCCGTGGCCGATCTGCGTGCGAGAGGGCTGCTCAGAGCGCGTCGCGGCCGGGTTGCTTGGGGTGGCGCGAGAGCGGTTCGTGGCCGAAGCGCTGGCTGACGGGTCGCGAAGCGCTCGGTGGTGTTCGTCTGCGACGTGTCGTGCGGCGCCTCGCCGTCGTATCGTCTGAGCGCGATGCCGGTGGATGTTCTTCGAGTCGCCGATCGTGTTGCGGGAACCGCGATCGAGCGTTTGGCGAGCGCTCATCATGCTCGGCGGTTGGGCAAGCTTGGGCGGTCAGCGCAGCGCTCGCCGCCGGAGGACGGGCGGTTGTGGGCTGCGGGGGATCCGCCGCCGCGGGCTGGCAACGCGGTCGACGTGCTGATCGATGGCGCCGCCTATTTCCCCGTGCTTGAGCAGGCGATCCGCGGTGCGCGGCGCAGTGTGCTGATCGCGGGGTGGTGCATCACGCCGGGGTTTGCGCTCGTCCGTGACGAGCCGCCGGTGCTGTTGCGCGAGTTGTTGGGCGAGGCGGCCGAGTCGGTCGACGTTCGCGTGCTGCTGTGGGCCGGGGCTCCGGTGCCCGTGTTCGCGCCGCGCCGGTCCTCGGTGCGCGCGGGGCGCGATGAGCTCGTGCGCGGGACGCGGATCAAGGCGGCGCTGGACTCGAACGAGCGCCCGATGCACTGCCATCACGAGAAGCTTGTTGTGATCGATGACGAGGTCGCGTTCGTCGGCGGCATCGACTTGACGGACCTCGGCGGTGATCGTTATGACACGCCCGAGCATCCGGGGCGTGGGCGGATGGGCTGGCACGACGTGGCCTCGCGACTGCGCGGCCCGGCGGTGGCGGACGTCGGCCGCCACCTGGCCCAGCGCTGGCAAGCGGTCACCGGCGAGCGCCTGGAAGCGCCGCCGACCGAGGTGGTGAGCGCCGGTGATGTGGAGCTGCAGATCGTGAGCACCGTCCCGGAGAAGCTCTACGAGTTCGCGCCGCGCGGCGACTTTCGGATCATCGAGGCGTACTTGCGCGCGCTGCGCTCCGCCGAGCATCTGGTCTATCTGGAGAACCAGTTCCTGTGGTCGCCGGAGATTGTGAACATCCTTGCCGACAAGCTCCGCAAGCCGCCGACCGGCGAATTTCGCGTCGTGGTCATGCTGCCCGGTAGGCCGAACACCGGAGAGGACGACACCCGCGGGCAACTCGCGCTCCTCGCCGAAGCAGACGGCGATCAGGGGCGGTTTCTCGCCACGACGATCCGGGCGCGCTCGGGCAACACCAGCGACCGCGTGTACGTGCATGCGAAGGTCGGGATCGTCGACGACCGCTGGCTCACGCTCGGGTCCGCGAACCTCAACGCCCACTCCTTCTTCAACGACACCGAGGTCAACGTCGTGACCTGCGACGCGGCACTCGCACGCGATACACGCCTGCGACTGTGGGCCGCACATCTGGAACGCGACATCGACGAGATCGCCGGCGACCCAAGCACAGTCATCGACGAACTCTGGCGCCCGATCGCAGCCGAGCAACGCAAGCGCCGCAACCGCGATGAGCCGATGACGCACAAGCTAGTCGAGCTCCCGGCGACCTCACGCCGTTCCGGTCGGCTGCGAGGCCCGTTGCAAGCGCTCGTGGTTGACGGCTAACCGCTCGATCACCGCAAGCAGGAAAGCCGTGATCGACGGGCCCGAGCATCGGCGCCCGGAGGCGTGGTCGGGGTTCGAGCGGTGTCAGATCTTCGCGTAGCGGGCGTCGGCGATCGAGTACACCGCGAATCCGATCAACCCGGAGGCGACGGCGCCTAGGAGGAACGGTCCGTAGGAGTGGTGGAGCAGCTTGTTGAGGGCTCCGTCGAGGCCGATCGCACTGCGGGGGTTGTAGTCCACCGCGGCTTTGACGAGGCCGTAGCCGATCAGGCCGAAAACGACCATCCGCGCGAGGTGCCCGAAGACGCCGATCGCGGTGAAGACGCTCTTGACCCTGGGGCTCATCTCCCGGGTCTTCGAGTCGTCCAGGAACTTCTTCGAGACACCCTTATATCCCTGGAAGAGCGCCACTCCGATCAGGATCGCGCCGACCGCACCGACGATCACCGTCCCGCCCGTCCAGCCCAGCACGCCTCCCGTTGTCTGCTTTGGACTGTTCGATCCGCCGCTGCTGCTTGCACCAGTCAGGATTTCCACCGCGGTGACGCACAGCCCAGCGTACGCGACGCCGCTGGCCACCCCAGCGACGCGCGTGAGAGCGCTGTCGTTTTGCTCGCTGCCGTGACCGACCCCGGCGCGGACCAAACGCCACAGGGCGTAGCCGGCGAGTCCGACCGCCGTGGCGATCAGCAGCGCCTTGCCGAACGGCTCCTGGGCGAGCGTCATCAGCGCCCCCCGCTGGGTTGTCGCCTTGCCGCCCGATCCGACCGCAAGCTTCAGAGCGAGGATCCCGACGATGCCGTACACGGCGCCCCTGGCGACCAGCCCGGAGCGCGCCAGCCAGCCAAGCTCGGGCCGGCGCGCGCCCGTCTTGCCGCTCGGTGGGGCGCTGCGGACGGTGCCCGGCCGGGGACTCGTCGTCGTCATCGCTTCACGTCTCCTCTGTGGCCGCCGTTAGTGGACGTAACGCCACGCGGCGTCTTGATCAGGTGTGCGTGGATCGCTTCGGTCAGCTCTGTGTTTTCCAGCACGAGCGTATGGGTTGTCACGCCGAGCTGATGAAGATGCTCCACCTGTTTGTCCTGAACGTCTCCCTGAGCGTTCTGGGCGACGAGGATTGCGATCATCGCGAGCCACTGCATGATGCCGCCGACCGCGAGCAGCATGAGGTTGAACGGATAGTGGTCGCCCGCGACGGTGACACCCAGTCCCGCCATCCAGATCGCGAAGCCAATTATGCTGGCGTAGAACATCCACATCGAGCCGACGAACTTCGCGATCAGGCCGGCCGCCTTCTCGTTGAAGCTCGTACGGTCGCTGTGCTTCGGCGGGCTTGGATGCGCAGTCACTGGCCTCATGCGCCGATTGTTTGGCGCTGCCGTTGATGTTGGGGTGAGAGTCGTCATGTCAGTAGCGGAATGACAATGCGCCCAGAGACGGTTAGTAGTAGTGGCGTCGACCGCCGACGGCACGTCCCATCGTGCCGAGAATCAACAGGATCACGCCCAACATCAGCGCGATGATCCCGATAGCCCATAGGACGGCGAGCTTGGGAACAAAGGCGGCGACGATGAGCAGACAAATGCCGAGAACGATCATCAGGGTCTCCTGACCTCTGGGGGTAATTGACTTCGGGTTCTTGTGCCTACGTGCCGCGACGGCCGCGGCGGCTGAAGCCGAACGCGTGACGACCGCGGTGGGTGTAGCCGTATCCGGCTAGGAATAGGACTAGCAGCACGGTGATGAGGATTGGGAGCATGTTCACCTTCCGGGTGTTTGGGTGGGTGGACTCAGACGCGCGTACGCGCTATTTCTTGTGGCGGCCGGTGGGGGAGTCGGCGATCCGGTCCGCGCCCGTCTTTGCCGAGTCTGTGGTGGTCGACGCGCCGCTTGTTCCTTCTGGTCGGTTATGAGGCCTCCCTTGCGCGGGGGGGTTTCGCGTCTAGCGGCGCGAGCTGAGCAGTCGTCCGATCAGTCCGCCGACGACCAGGTAGACGACCGCGGCGATGCCCCAGTTGACCGCCAGCGCGACCCTTGCGCTGTGGAAGCTGAAGATCCCATCGAACGGGCCGGCCAGCCAGCGTGCCGCGTCGTGGACGTCAGAGACGATCGTGTTGGTCGCGTTCGCCTTGAGCAGCACGAGCACGATCCCGGCGACGATGAGCAACACGACGATCGCGACGATCAGACTCACGACACGGGCGAGCACGCCCATCGTTGCCCCGGCTCCCCGTGACAAGGCGCCCGCACCACCCCGGCCGTAAGACCGTCCACCGGAATCGACTGCGGGCGCGGAACCGGCGGTTCTGGCTCTGAACATGAGGAACCTCCTGTTGGTTTCAGTCCCCTCCGAGCAACGCTCGGCGGTTCGCGAATCCCGAAAGGGATCAACTAGGGCGGAGGTCAAATCACGTCGGCAAGTCGCAGCGACGGCGGGGGTCGAGCTGCGGCGACGGCTGGTCGGCTTGGTCAGCGACCGTCCAACAACCACTCTACTCGCTTGTGCCAATTGGTGCAAGCCTGGGACGACGATGGAGCAGTGGCAGGGTCGCGGCGACTCGGGCGCGGGCACCGGAATCGCCGGCGCCGGTCAGCCAACTGGTGGCAGCTACCGCGCGTAGGCCCACGAGCCTCGGCAGCGCCGTCTCGATCCCGGGAGGAGTCGCTGTAAGCGACTGCCGAGAAGGGAGCCGGTGGCCGTTGGCATGCTCGACAAAGACGCGGAGCACCCGCTCGAGATAGCAGTGCTTTGGGGCTTCGGGACGACGCTAGAGGTTCCAGCCGAAGTAGACCTCGGCGCCGGTGATCCGATCGCCGTCGAAGGTGAGGATCTCGGCATTCCGACCTCTGCCTCCGCCGCGTCGGCTCATCTCGTAGGTCACGATCACTTCGTCGCTAGTGTCGGCCAGCCGCACAAAGTCGAACTGCTGGCGCGGGCGGAGGGCTGTGAACGCGCCGCCGCGGCATATGATGCACGGGGGGAAGATGGGCACCTCGGACACAGAGATTGGGCCGACGATCATCGCCGTCCTCGAGCGCGGCCCGCTGGCAGGCCGGCGCATCGACGTAGACGTCGTGGAAGGCCGCCCGCCAAAAACGATCGACGTGTCGGCCGACGACGGGAGCAGGTGTCGGTACTGCCTCGCGGACTGGACCCAGACCGGTCCGTCCGCCATATACACGTTCTTGTACCTCGTATAGCCGCTCAGGACGCTCCTGCTTGGGGGCGCTGCAGTCGTGCTCGCCGACGCCGCCCACGCTCTCGGGGTTCGAAACGCAGCCGGCTGCCGTGCGGGTGCTATGTGGGAAACAGTCTCTCGGAGGTCTTGGCGTGCGACGCGCTGACGTGCGTGACGTGCGTGACGTCAGGTGTGTGTACCTCCCAAGAGACCGCGAAGGACCGAAGACGATCGGTGGCCGGTGGGCGAGAGCGGTCATGCGCCACAGTCGCGCCACAGTTGACTTCGATCGAGGGCGGTTATGAGCCCCTGAGCAGCGGTTCCCACCGAACCGCGAACCCGCTGATTTTGCACGCAAATCAGCCCAATCTCACTCCTCCGAGGCCGGCTTCGAATCCCGGTAGCGGTACTGGCGAAGCTCCCGCACCGACGGGAGTTCTGTCTTTAACGGCCGCCTGCGCTCAGGCTCGCCGCAGCCGCGGGGAGTGAGCCACCCGCCGCGAGGCCATCCGAGCTCCGGTGCCGACGAAGTACTTCATGTAGCGGCCGTGATTGTCGACCGCGATGCAGTACGAGCTGGACACGCAGGACACAGAGTTCAGGGCGTGGGAGTTATTGCCGCTGCTGTCCCAGCTCTTTCCGTTCCACCTGTAGATCGCGCCTGCGGTGATGTCGTTTATGCCGGCCGCGAACGCCGCCGTGGCCATGCAGAACGAGCTCGATGTGCACGAGACGTCGGAGAAGGACCAAAGCGGATCAGACAGCACATTGATCGGAGCGCTCCAGGCGTCGCCGGTCCAGGTGGCGGTGGAGAGGAAGCCGACCACCTCGCAGAAAGACGCGGAAGAGCAGGAGACCTGGCCGGCGTTGACGCCGTTGGGGGGCGCGGGGCGCCACGAGCTCCCGTTGTATCTGAACGCATCCCCGGAGCCGCCGACGGCCATGCAGAACGAGCTCGACGGGCAGGACACCGAGGCCAGGAACGACGCCGGATGCAACGGGATCGGGGCGCTCCACGAACCGCCCTTGAACACGAGCGCGGACTCGGAGTCGATGGCGACGCAGAACGAGGATGAGGCGCACGAAACGTGGAAGAGCCCGTGGGTCGTATCGATCTGGACGGGAGCTGCCCACTTGCCTGCCGAGTAGGTGATCTCGTTGCCGGCCTGGTCGACGGCGACGCAGAAGCCGGCCGTCGGGCACGAGACCGAGATCACCGGGGCCCCGGAGGAGTCGATGCTCACCGGGACGCTCCAGGCCGAGCCGTTCCAGGTGCTCGCCAGTCCGCTGAAGTCGACCGCGGCGCAGAACGTCGTCGAGGCACAGGACACGGCCGCCGGGTCGAACGTGCTTCCGCTGGTCGGATTGATCGCGCGGGGCGGGCCCCATTTCGCGAGGGCGGGGGCGGCACCGAGCGCCGCCAGCGCCAGCAGTGACAGGACGAGCGCGACAGCGCCGCTGCGGACTCGTCGTGGGCAAATGATCGCGGCCGCAGAAGTTCGCATGTACCTGGCCAACCCGTCCTGGTGACTCGATCCCTGCCTGAACCGTAGCGCAGCTGGGTAAGTCGCTGCAAGGCTACTGGTCTCGTGCAATAGCCGTGTCATCGGGCGCGCAGACGCGCGAGTCGCATTCGCGCGGGCCGACCACGGCGTGAGGCCGGCCGACGGCACTGTGAGCCGACGCCGACGCCGCGTCGGCCGGGCGACGGCCGTGTCAGGCGGCGAGCAGCTGCGCGCCGGCGTTGTTACTCCAGGCCACCGCCTGGAGGTAGTGCTCCGCCGAGCCGGGGAGCACGTCGGCGGCCCGCTCGAAGTCGCCGGTTTCGATGGACATCACGCAATCGAGCAGGCGGCCGGGACCGCTGTGGTTGACCAGGGCATCCCGCATCGCAGGAGTCAGGGGCAGGTTCTGCAGCGCGGTGTGCATCGAGGTGTCGGTCAGCGCATCGAGCACCGAGAACAGCCCGAGCATGAACAGCTGGTCGGCCGGCCCGTCCAGCGGCTCGCCGGCCAGCTGGCAGAAGCGCGCGCGGATCAGCGCGGTGACGAACAGCTCGCGCGGCTTGTCGCCCATCTCAGCGAGGGTCGTCAGGGTCGCCCAGCGACGCAGGGGCTCGATCCCCAGCAGCGCGACGGCCTGGCTCAGCGAGCTGATCCGCGAGCGCAGGTTGAAGTAGGCGCTGTTGATGTACTTCAGCAGCCGGTAGCTCAGGGCGACGTCCTGGGAGATCAGCTTCTCGATGTCGGAGAGCTCTATCCCCGGATCCTGGAGCGCGCCCGCGAGGCGCATCAGGGCCAGCCGGCTGGGAGCGATGGTGCGCCCGCCGAGCAGATGCGGGCGGCAGAAGAAGAAGCCCTGGAACAGGTCGGCACCGGCGGCCGAGGCGAGCTTGAAGTCCTCGTAGCTCTCGATCTTCTTGGCCACCACGGTGACGTCGTGGTCGCGGAGCTTGAAGCGCTGAGCGGCCAGCTCGCGCCCACCGAGCTCGACCATGTCGAGCTTGACGATCTGGGCCAGCGCCAGCAGCGGCTCGATGCTGGGCGTGTAGCGGAACCCGTCCAGCGCCAGCACATAGCCGGCCTCGCGGAGCTCGCGCACCAGCTCGAGCATCGCCGGGGCGATGAACGCGGTCCCGCGAAGCTGCAGCACGACGCTCTCAGGCGGAAGGCTGTGCACCAGATCCATCGACAGGAAGCCGGGAGCGACGTTGATCCACGCCTGGCTCTGGCCCACGAGGTGCTCGAGGCCGATCTCGCTGAGCGCGCCGAGCGCGACCCGCGCAGTCTCCAGCGCCTGATCGTCGAAGCTCTCGAAGGTCTGCTCGACGTCGGCTCGCGGGTACAGGAGCTCGTAGCCCGCGACGGTCTGGTCGCGGTCTAGGACGGGCTGGCGAGCAAGGAAGACGTCGGCGGACATGGACCGGTAGTCGCGTACTCGGCCGCCCCGGGTACCAACTTGAGGGTTCTCCGGCGACCATCGACCGCTCGGCGCGCCAGCCGCCCTGGAGGCGATAATCGCGCGATGGCAGTCGAACCCACAGTGATGCGCCCCGGCGGCGTTTCCTACCTCCGCATCCCCGCTCCGCGCCCGCACGAGACGGCCGCCTTCTACGCCGCTGTCTTCGGCTGGACGGTCGACCTCGAACGCCACGATCCGAGCTTCCAGGACGGCACCGGACATGTGATCGGCCACTTCGTCTCGGACATCGCCGTGGCCGAGCACGCCGGCGTACGACCCTACGTGTTCGTGGACGACGTACCCGCCACGCTCGAGGAGGCCGTCGCGCACGGCGGGTCGATCCGCACCGAGCCCTACCCCGAGGGCACTCTCGTGGTGGCCACGTTCGCCGATCCGGCGGGCAACGAGATCGGCGTCTGGCAGGTCGGACCGGGGTCCTAGCCCAGAGCCGGCAGATGGACCTGATCCCGCTCGTCGACCGACCGCCGGACGGCCGCGTGTTCACGCAGTCATTGCGTCCAGGCCTGGGCGACTGCGCGCCCGGCGGCCGCGTTCGACTCGACGCGGTCGCCCGCTGGCTGCAGGACGTGGCCTACGCCGACGTCGAGGAGGCGGGGGTCGCAGACCACGCGGTGTGGGTGATCCGCCGCGCGCGCCTGCACGTGAAGCGCTTCCCGCGCTTCGGCGAGCGGCTGCAGCTGGCCACCTTCTGCAGCGGGCTCGGTCGAATGTGGGCCGAGCGGCGCACGACGATCCAGCGCGCCGACGCATCGGACAGCGACGTCGAGGCGGTCGCCCTGTGGGTCCATCTCGATCCCGATACCCAGCGACCGACCCGCCTCACGGCTGAGGAGATCGAGATCTACGGCGGCGCGGCCGCGGAGCGCCGCGTCACGGCACGCCTGCGCCATCCACCGCCCCCCGAGCATGCGCCGGCATCGCCCTGGCGATTCCGCTCCGCCGAGTGCGACCTCGCGGGCCACATAAACAACGCCGCCTACTGGCAGGCGCTCGAGGAGGAGCTGCTCGAGGCCGACGAGCCCGCTGCGATGGATCTCGAGATCGAGTACCGCTCGCCGGCGCAGCCCGGGGACAAGCTGTTCGTCCGCGACGGCCGGTGGCGCTGGATCGTCGGCGAAGACGAGATCAACGCTTCGATCGCGATCACCCCCGCCGGCTGACCCCACGAGTCTGAAGCCGCGACGTACGGGTCGCCTCCTCGGGCAGCGTCTCGTCGAGCGCGAGCACGGTGGCCAGGGCGGCCGCGCTCGCGATCCCGCCCACGCGCTGCCCGTCGCGTGGCAGCCGGGCGGAGTAGATCGATTGCGCTCCGAGGCGCCTGGCGACCACGGTTGCCTCGGCGACCGCCACCAGCGTCGGGACCATCAGGGCGTCGACGTTGCGCGTGAGCTCGAGGACGAGCACCGTCCCCGCGATCGGGCCCTGCATCGCTGCGGCCAGGAACGCGCCGCCACCGATGAGCGCGTAGCTGCCCAGCGGGTGTCCGGGCCACAGCTGCGACCAGCCAGCCCCCGCCACTCCGGCCAGCAGCACGCCGACGGTGAACGTGGGTGTGAAGAGACCGCCCGGGGAGCCGGATCCGAGGCAGGCCACGGTGGCCAGGGGCTTCAGCGCGCAGAGCACGGCGAGCAGCCCGACGGACATGCCCCCAACGACCGCGAGCTGAACGACGTTCTTGCCGTTGCCCAGCAGCTGGGGGTAAGGGATCGACAGCAGCCCGAGCCCGGCGAACACGACCACCGGAGCGGCGAGTCGCGGCCAGCCCGCCGGCGGGCGCAGGCGGTGGGCCCACGCGATCATCCACGACCAGGCGACCGCGGCCAGACCGATCAGCGGGCCTGCGAGCGCTGCCCAGAGCAGGTGCGAAGGGCTGAAGGAGTAGCTCGGCACGTGGTAGGTGGGCCCTGTGCCCAGCGTGATCCAGCCGACGGCAGTTGCGATCACGGCCGTCACCAGCACGGGCAGGACGAGCGGCAGGGCCAGCGACCCCAGCATCACCTCGAGCGCCAGCAGTGTGCCGCCGAGCGGGACGTTATAGACGGCGGCGAAGCCGGACCCGGCCCCCGCGGCCACCAGCAGCCGTCGCTGCCAGAGGGGGAGGTCAGCCCAGTCGGCCAGACGGCTCGCGGTGGCGGCGCCGGCCAGCTGGGGGCCGGCCTCGCGTCCCAGCGAAACCCCCATGCCGACGGTGACGATCGACAGCGCCCCGCGGGCCAGGCTGGGGACGAATCCCAGCCGCCCGCGCCGAAGCCAGAGGGCTTCGGAGACCTCCCGCCCGCCACCTGCTGGCAGCCGGCCGAGGCCGCGCAGGCCGGCGGCGACGATCACCGCCGCCACGAGCAGGACGACGACGTGCCGCCAGCCCGGGCCGACCTGCAACCCGTCGAGGTACGGGCCCTTCCGATATCCATAGGCCAGGTGCTCGCTGAGCCTGAGCAGTCCCATCAGCGCCGAGGCCAGGATTCCGGTGCCCAGCCCGAGCGCGACGATCAGGCCCCAGAAGCGCGCGCTGTAGGCCGCGACAAGTCCCTGGCCGGGGACGTTCGGCTGGGCGGAGAACCACCGGTTCGACATGGGACAGGCATCCTCGCATCCGATGGCGGCTCGCCGCGTTCCAGCGCCAGGCGGTCCGAGGCGGCGGCAGTGGCGACATCGCGCGGGTACCCGCGCCGGGCGGCGAGCAGCGCCAGACCGTTCGGGACGAGCGCGGCCAGGGTGATCAGGAAGGCGGAGCGCAGGCCGCCGGCGGCCGCCCGCGTCAGCGGATGGCTCGATTCAACGGTGCCCCCACTGAGACAGGCGCGCCGACACCGGTCGGTGTCGCAGCCAGCAGCCCGAGCTGGGTATTCGACAGGTGCATGGCCCGGCGCAGCTCGGGCGCCGCGGCCCTCACGGCCGACAGGCCGGCGCTCTCGAGCGCCAGCACCCCGGCGAAGATGAGCATCACGCGCGTGCGTGCCGAGCCGCTCCGCAGCTGATCGAGAGCGCTCATCTCTGTGCCCTTGCCCTAGCCGCCCCCGTGCGGCGGGAAACCGCTGGTATGCGCGAGGACCGACCTTCGATGCAGAGGTCATCCAGCCAACGACCGAACCCGCGGCGGCGAGTATCCGGGGCAGACCAGTCCCAGAACGAAAAGGAGGCAGGAATGTCAACCCGAGACCCCCGCCCCGGCGATTGGCCGCCCGCCGCCCCGCGGCCGGCTCACGACTGGCGCAGCGACACCATCGGAATGAGCGGCCTGAACGTCCTGGCCGGAATCTGGCTCATCATCGCGCCCTGGGTTCTGGGCTACAGCAGCCGTGACCCGCGCTGGAACGACGTCGTATTCGGCGCGATCGTCGGGATCATCGCGCTGATCCGGATCTCGGGCGCCTACCGGGAGGAATGGCTCTCGTGGCTGAACGCGCTGATCGCCGTGTGGATCTTCGTCGCGGCGTTCACGGTCGACCACACCGCCACCGCATCGTGGAATGACGTCATCCTCGGCGTGATCGTCTTCATCCTGGCACTGGCAAGCGCCGACGCGACCGCCGAGATGTTCGGCCGGAACCGCAGTGCGCCGCCCGGACGCCGGGCTGCACCACCGGCGGGCATCTGACACAGGTGGCCTCCAAGCGGGGCGCGGGCGCAGGACCGGCCCGCGCCCCGACGCGTACCTGAACGCTAGAGCTCGTCCGGAACCGTCCGCTCGAGCTCGGCCAGCCACAGCGCGGCACTCGAGTCAGATGGCGCTCGCCAGTCTCCGCGCGGCGACAGCGATCCGCCCGACCCGACCTTCGGCGCGTTTGGAATCGCCGAGCGCTTGAACTGGCTGATCGCGAAGAAGCGGTGCAGGAAGACCGCCAGCCAGTGCTTGATCTCGGCCAGCCCGTACTCGTTCCTGCGCTCCACCGGGATCAGGTCCGGCCAGTCGCCTCGCTCGCGCGCCCCCCAGGCGTGAAGCGCCAGATACGCCAGCTTGCTCGGCCGGTGGCCGAAACGCAGCACGTAGTAGAGGAAGAAGTCCTGGAGCTCGTAGGGCCCAACGACCTTCTCGCTGCCCTGGAGCTCGGCGCCCGGCACGAGCTCGGGCGAGATCTCGGTGCCCAGCACCGCCTCGAGCACCCGGCAGGCATCGCCATTGAACTGGCCGGTGTCGATCGCCCAGCGCAGGATGAACTGGATCAGGGTCTTGGGGACGGACGCGTTGACGCTGTAATGCGACATCTGATCGCCGACGCCGTAGGTGCTCCACCCGAGTGCGAGCTCCGACAGGTCGCCGGTGCCGATCACGATCCCCCGGTGGAGATTGGCCAGCCGGAACAGGTGCGAGGTGCGCTCGCCGGCTTGGACGTTCTCGTAGGTGACGTCGTACTGGGGCTCGCCCTCTGCGGCGGGATGGCCCAGGTCGCGGAGCATCTGCATCGCCGAGGGCCGGATGTCGACCTCGTGCGCGCTGACCTCGAGCGCCTCCATCAGCGCTCGCGCGTTGGCAAGGGTGACCTCACCCGTGGCGAAGCCCGGCATCGTGTAGGCGAGAACGTTCGAGCGCGGGAGCCCCAGGCGATCCATGGCCCGGGCGCACACGATCAGGGCATGGGTCGAGTCGAGGCCGCCGGAGACGCCGATCACGACCCGCTCGATTCCCGTGGCCCGCAGCCGGGTCTCGAGCCCGCGGACCTGGATGTTGTAGACCTCCTCGCAGCGCTCGGTCCGGCTGACCGGGTCGGCGGGGACGTAGGGGAAGCGCTCGATTTGGCGGCGCAGCGGCAGCGCGCGTCTCACCGCCTCGTCGCCGAGGGAGAAATCGATCGTCCGCATGCGCCGCAGGACCTCGCGGTGGTCGTGGATGGCATCGCCGTAGCTCGAGCCGCTCGCCCGGTCGGCCATCAGGCGGTCGAGGTCTACATCGCCATAGATCACCTGCTCCTCCACTGCGAACCGCTCGGCCTCGGCGAGCAGATCGCCGTTCTCGTAGATCATCGCCTGCCCGTCCCAGGCCAGGTCGGTGGTCGACTCGCCCATGCCCGCGGCGGTGTAGATGTAGGCGGCGAGCGCCCGGGCCGATTGGGAGGCCGAGAGCAGGTGGCGGTAGTAGGACTTGCCGACGGTGATGTTCGAGGCAGAGAGATTCGCCAGGACGGTCGCGCCGGCCATGGCGCCGAACGAGCTCGGCGGGATCGGCGACCACACGTCCTCGCAGATCTCGACATGGACCGTCAACCCCGGCACGTCCAGGCAGCGGAACAGCAGATCGGGACCGAACGGGACCTCTGAGCCGGCCACGGCCAGCGACTGGCCGATCACATCGCGCGCGGCCCTGAACTGGCGCTTCTCGTAGTACTCCCGGTATTCGGGCAGGTAGCTCTTGGGGACGGCCCCCAGCACCCGGCCACGGTGGATCACGACCGCCGCGTTGAACACCCCGCCCTCTGACCAGACCGGCGCTCCCGCCACGATCACCGGCTCGAGGTCACGACTCTGGCTGACGATCTCTCTCAGCGCCTGGTCGACCGCATCGGCCAGTGCGTGCTGGTGCAGGAGATCGTCGATCGCGTAGGCCGAGAGCCCCAGCTCGGGGAAGACGACGAGGGCGGCCCCCTCCGAGGCAGCCTCCCGGGTGAGGGCCAGCGTGCGCTCGGCGTTGAAGGCCGGCTCCGCCGGACGCACGTGCGGGACCGCGGCGGCAACGCGCGCGAAACCGTGTGCATACAGCGAGGAAAATGGCATCCGGGCCCCGAGATTAGCCACGCGCCGACCGGGGGGCCACGGGCGCAACTTCCAGCCCACACGGAGGTTCTACTCCGGGGTGCAGTCGCGACGGTCGATCTGGTTGCTGCTCGGCCTGGTGCTGCTAGCCGGGTGCCTCGCCATGCCCGCGCAGGGCGCGACACCGCGCCGCTGCCCGGCAGTCCCCAAGGGGGCTCACCTCAAAGGGGTCACTCTGAAGCTGGTTCCCGACCCGGCGATGGCCGACCAGGCGGTGCTCGCAACGGGGAGGGTGCTCGGTCTCAGTCGTCCGCTGGGGCGCTGCAAGATCCTCGTGCACCTCCTGCGGCGCGCGCCGGACCAGCGGCGCTTCCAGGATTACCTCGACGTGCGCACCGATCGCGGCGGCTCCTTCCGCACACTGCTGCCGGCCCCGCAGACGGCCGGCACGTGGCAGGCACGAGCCGGCCGAGCGCGCAGTGCGCAGGTGCGCGAGGCCTTCGTGTCGGCGATCGCGCTCACGAGCAGCGCCACCTACGCGGTGGCCGGTGATGTCGAGACGCTCAGCGGTACGGTCGCTCCGGCCACGCCGGGAAGGACCGCGCTGATCCAGCGCGCACTCGCTCAGGGCGCGTGGCGCACCGTTGCCAGAACACGCGTGCAGAGCGGCAGCGCCTTTTCGGTGACGCTGACGATGAACACCCCAGGACGCACGAGATGGCGCGCCGTGCTGGCCGCACGCGGTCTCGCGCCCGCCGCCGTCTCGGCCCCGTTGGTGATCACCGTGGTACCGGCCACCGGCATCCACAAGATCCGCCACGTGGTGATCATCATGCAGGAGAACCGCTCGTTCGACAGCTACTTCGGGACCTTCCCGGGGGCGGACGGGATCCCGGCCGGTGTGTGCGTCCCCGACCCGCTCTCCGGAACCTGCGTGGCCCCCTACCACGATCCGAGCGACGTCAACTACGGGGGGCCGCACGGTGACACCAACGCCACTGCCGACATCGACGGCGGCGCCATGGACGGATTCGTCTCCCAGGCCGAACAGGGCCTGGGCTGTAACAGCGCGACGGTCAATCCCAACTGCAGCCTCTGTCAGCAGAGCGCCCAGGCCCAGCCGGGAACGACGGGCCGGTGCCTTGACGTCATGGGCTACCACGACGCCCGCGAGATCCCCAACTACTGGGCGTATGCGCAGAACTTCGTCCTCCAGGACCACATGTTCGAGCCCAACGCGTCCTGGAGCCTGCCTCAGCATCTGTTCATGGTCTCGGAGTGGTCGGCCACGTGCTCGGATCCGCTGAACCCGTTCTCGTGCCGCGGGGCGTTGCAGTGGCCGACCGGCGACTGGGCCGGTGGCATGGGCGGCATCAATGGGCCGAACGACGGCCAGCCTCACTACGCCTGGACCGACATGACCTACCTGCTTCACGCCCAGAACGTGGGCTGGGGTTACTACGTCTTCCAGGGCTCAGAGCCCGACTGCGAGGACGACGCCTCGATGTCGTGCACGCCCGTTCAGCAGGGCGCGCAGACACCCGGCATCTGGAACCCGCTGCCGTCGTTCACCGACGTGCGCCAGGACGGCCAGCTCGCGGACGTCCAGAGCCTGACCAACTTCTTCGCCCAGGCGAAGGCCGGCACGCTGCCCGCCGTGTCCTGGATCGATCCGAACGGCACGGTGTCAGAGCATCCCCCGGCGTCGGTCAGCGCCGGTCAGACCTATGTCACCGGCCTGGTAAACGCGATCATGCAGAGCCCGGACTGGTCGAGCACGGCGATCTTCCTGTCCTGGGATGACTGGGGAGGCTTCTACGATCACGTCGTCCCGCCCGCTGTCGACCGCAACGGCTACGGCCTGCGCGTCCCGGCGATCGTGATCAGCCCCTACGCCCGGCAGGGGTTCATCGATCACCAGATCCTCAGCCACGACGCGTACAACAAGTTCATCGAGGACGACTTCCTGGGCGGCCAGAGGCTCGATCCCGCGACCGACGGGCGTCCCGATCCGCGGCCAGACGTGCGCGAGGCCAACCCGCTGCTGGGCGATCTGAGCGCCGACTTCGACTTCAGCCAGACGCCTCGTCCGCCGCTGATCCTGCCCGTGCACCCGTCGCCCGGCCCGGCTTCGCAGCCCCCCGGCGGATAAGGCGTAACCTCCACGCCACGGCCTTGACGGCTGGCAGGCATCAGGTTATGGTCTGATATCCCACTGGTATATCTGGGGAGCTGGGAGGAGAGTTGACTGACGAGACCGGTTCTCGCTCGGGTGCCGCTGAGATTGCGTTCCGGGACGTGAGCAAGGCATATGCGGGGCGCTCGGGACCCGCGGTGTCGGGCCTGAGCTTCGAGGTGCCTCCGGGGGAGATCTGCGTGCTGATCGGCCCCTCGGGGTGCGGCAAGACGACAGCGCTGAAGCTGGTGAACCGCCTGATCCCGCTCACCTCGGGCGAGATCACGATCGGCGGGCGCAGCATCGGCAGCCTCGAGGCGACGCAGCTGCGTCGGGGGATCGGCTATGTCTTCCAGCAGATCGGGTTGTTCCCGCACATGACCGTCGAGGACAACATCGGCACCGTGCCGAGGCTGCTGGGCTGGGACAAGAAGCGCATCCGCGAACGTGCCCGGGAGCTCGTGGCGCTCGTGGGGCTTGATGCCGATGCCGACCTTCGGCGCTATCCGGGAGAGTTCTCAGGTGGTCAGCAGCAGCGGTTGGGCGTCGCGCGGGCGATGGCTGTGGATCCGCCGATCATGCTCATGGACGAGCCGTTCGGGGCGATCGATCCGATCACGCGCGAGCGCCTCCAGGACGACTTCCTGCGCCTTCACCGCGAGGTCCGAAAGACGATCATCTTCGTCACCCACGACATCGACGAGGCGATCAAGATGGGCGACAAGATCGCAATCATGCGCGATGGCCACCTCGTCCAGTACGACACCGCGGACGAGATCCTGGCCAATCCCGCTGACGACTTCGTCGCCAGCTTCGTGGGCGCCGACCGCGGTCTGAAGCGCCTGCGCGTGTGGCGGCTGAGCGACATGGAGCTCGAGCCGCTGTCGGTCAACGCGAACGGCTCCGAACCTTCGATCGCGATCGAGACGAGCCTGCGCGATGCCGTCTCGTTCATGCTCACCGAAGGCGTCACGCAACTGGTGGTCCTTGCGGAGGGCAAGCCGCACGGCACGGTGACGCTCGAATCGATCGCGGCGATGCTGGCCGAGGACCGCAAGGCTGCGCCGGCATGAGCGGGCTCGCGATCCCGCTGGCGACCGGGCCGGTGATCCCCAATTTCGGGGGGGCGTCGAAGTGCATCGTGCAGAACCGCCAGTTCTGCACGACGTGGTTCCTGGACAACTTCAGCTCCCGCTTCGAGCCTCGGCTGGTAGAGCACATAGAGCTGACGGCGATCGCGGTGGGGGTCGGGTTCGCGATCGCCTTCGTGGCCGCGCTGATCGCCCACCGCTTCCGGTGGTTCGAGACCCCGTTCTCGCTGTTCTCGGCCTTCCTGTACACGATCCCGAGCCTGGCGTTCTTCGAGATCATGGTCCAGATCACCGGGATCAACCGGTTCACGGCCGAGATCGCGCTCGTCTCCTACACGCTTCTGATTCTGTTCCGTAACACGCTCACCGGCCTCAGAGCTGTGCCCGGAGATGCGCTGGAGGCGGCGGAGGCGATGGGCCTGACCCGTGCGCAGACTTTGATGCGGGTCGAGCTGCCGCTGGCGCTGCCGCCGATCATGGCCGGGATCCGGATCGCCACGGTGACGACGATCAGCCTGACGACCGTGGCCGCCTTCATCGGCGCCGGCGGGCTGGGCGAGCCTATCTTCGACGCGATCCAGACCGGCTTCAAGACTGAGTTCGTCGCTGCCGGGGTGCTCGCCGTCGCGCTTGCGCTGGTGGCCGATGGCCTGCTCGTGGTGGTTCAGCGATCGCTGACGCCGTGGGCGCGTCGGGTGCGGAGGGCATAAGCGTGCAGACCTTCATCCACGCCTTCACGTTCTTCGGCAACCACCTGTCCCTGTTTCGCGAGAAGACGCTCGCGCACCTGGCGGTGTCGTTCGCCTCGATCGGGGTGGCGCTGGTGATCGCGATCCCGCTGGGCGTGTGGCTGGGGCATCTGCACCGCGCGTCGTTCTTCGCCATCAACGTCTCGAACATCGGCCGCGCGCTGCCCAGCCTGGCCGTGATCTCGATCGGGATCGGCTTTCTCGGGATCGGTTTCAAGAACACGATGGTCGCCCTGGTCGTGCTGGCGGCGCCGGTGATGATGACCAACGCCTACGTCGCCGTCGATCAGGTAGATCCCAACGCGGTCCAGGCCGCCAAGGCGATGGGGATGCGCCCCTGGCAGGTGCTCTTGCGCGTCGAGCTCCCGCTCGCGGTCCCGCTGATGTTCGCCGGGATCCGGACGGCCACGGTGTACGTGGTCGCCACGGCGACGCTTGCGACTTTCTCCGGCGGAGGTGGACTCGGCGACATCATCGTCAACGAGCCGACCTACGGCACCGCCGGGGTGATCGCCGGCTCGCTGGCGATCACCGTGCTCGCGTTCGGCATCGATGGCCTGCTGGCGCTCGTCCAGCGGGCCGTGACACCTCAACCGCTGCGCCGGCGTGCCGAGGCGACGCGCGTCGCCACCACGGTCACCGACGCCACGTGGGAGACCGCAGGCCTGTAGCGGCTCCGAGGAGCTTTTTGACCCCCCCTAGTCCACAACCCAGAGGAGAAGCAGCTATGACCGTCATCCGATACGCGGGCCTGATGCTCCGCGCCCATGGCCCGAGGGGCCGCAAGCTGATGCTGGCAGCGATCGCGGTTCTGGCCGCGGCCGCGCTGGCGGCATGCGGGAGCTCCAACTCGAACTCGTCCTCGAACACCTCGGCGTCAAGCGGAACGAGCTCCTCGTCGTCGACCGCCTCCACAGGCTCGGGCACCCTGATCGGCAAGGGCAAGCCGCCGATCACGCTGGGCACCAAGGACTTCACAGAGGAGTTCATCCTCGGCCAGCTGTACAAGCAGGTCCTCGAGCACAACGGCTACACGGTCAACTACAAGGAGAACATCGGCGCCACGGAGATCGTCGACAAGGCGCTCACCAGCGGTCAGATCGACGCCTATCCGGAGTACACCGGCGAGTCGGTGGCAACCGTGTTCAACATCACCACGCCGGTGACGAGCGCCCAGCAGGAGTACAACCTCGCCGAGGCGGCGTATGCCAAGCGCGGGCAGGCGATGAGCCAGATGACACCGTTCTTCGACAAGGACGGCATCGCCACGCTCAAGACCTACGCCCAGAAGAACGGCCTGACGACACTGAGCGACCTGAAGAAGCTCTCCCATTTCGTCCTCGGCGCGCGCCCGGAGTTCGAAGGGCGCCAGGAGGGAGCGCTCGGCATGCGGAAGGTCTACGGAATCAACAACTTCACGTTCAGGTCGCTGGCCCTCGGGCTGCAGTACCAGGCGCTTGATTCCGGTGCCGTCAACGCTGCGGATATCTTCACCACCGATCCGCAGCTGGCGAGCGGGAAGTACACGGTTCTCACCGACCCCAAGGGCGTCTTCGGCTTCCAGAACATCGCGCTGGTCATCAACAAGGCCAAGCTCGCCCAGGAAGGCGGAGCGCAGTTCATGGCGATCATCAACAAGGTCAACAGCCTGCTGACGACGCCGGCCGTGATCGCGATGAACAAGGCGGTGGCGATCGACAAGCAGTCGGCGGCGACAGTCGCCACCTCGTTCCTGAAGGCGAACGGACTGCTCTGAGCTGACCCTGGAGTCCGCCGGCGCGCCGCGACATCGGTGCGCCGGCAGGACTCCGGCCTGCCGTGGCGAAACCGGGCGTCATGCTGCTCAGACGACGCTCGCCGGGGATCGAAGACCGGCCCACCACCATTTCGCAGGAGTTCGAGTACCTCGACCGGGGATGGATCGCCGTCGTCAGATGGCTGAACGCCAATGGCGTGGACTACGTGCTCGTCGGCGCGGCCGCCGAGGCGGTCCGCGGGCACCGCGACGCGCGGGGCCCGGTTGCGATCGTGGTCGCGCCCTACCGGCGCAACTACGACTGCCTCGAGCGCGCGCTGTGGGCGGCGCATGCTCGCCAGCGCCTCGATCACGCCCTCGATCCCCAGCCGGACACCGTTCCGGTCAAGGTCACGGCCGAGAAGCTTGCCCGGGGACAGCGCTGGACGCTGCGCTGCGGAACCCACGACCTGGACATCGAGCCCCTGCGCCCCCCGGAGGGGGAGTCCGAGTCGTCGGTGCCGGGCTACCAGGAGCTCCTCTACGAGGCCGCGCGCTTCGTGCTCGCCGACGACGTGAGCGTCGAGGTCGCCTCCCCCGAGGACATCGAGCACTATGCCCAGCGGGCTCGCACCGGAGTCGCCCCGACGGTGCGCATCACCCGCGTGGCCGGGACGCCGCAGGCTGCCGGTTCGTAGCTCGCCGCTCACGTGAGCGCCCGCCGCTCACGTGAGCGCTCGCCGCTCGCGGTCTGCCAGCATCCCTGGCGTGACGCCCAAGCTCGTGGCCACCGATCTCGACGGGACGCTGCTGCGCTCGGACGGGACCGTCTGCGAGCGCACCCGGCGGGCGATCGCGGAGGTCGAGGCGGCGGGGGCCCTGTTCGTCCTGTGCACCGCGCGTCCGGCACGGTGGATGGCGCCGCTGGCCGACGAGACCGGTCACCGCGGGGTGGCGATCTGCGCGAACGGCGGAGTGATCTGGGATCTGCACACCGAATCGGCGCTCGAGGACTTCCCACTGGAGCCGTCGGTGCTGCGCGAGGTGGTCGAGCTCCTGACCGAGGCGATCCCGGGTGGGGCGTGGGCGGTGGAACGCACCAACGCCTTCGGCCGCGAGCCGGCGTACATGACGCGCTGGCCGGTGCCGGAGGACACGATCGTCGACGCAGTCGAGGCGCTGATCGAGCAACCCGCGGTCAAGCTCCTGCTCCGCCACGACCGGCTGCTCGCTGACGAGTTGCTCGAGCGCGGGCGGTCGTGCGTCAGCCACCTGGTCGAGCTCAGCCACTCGAACTCCGCCGACGGCCTGCTGGAGATCGCCGCGCCCGGAGTCAGCAAGGCCACGGCGCTGGCCCGGTTGTGCGCCGAGCGGGGGATCGAGCGAGGCGACGTGGTGGCGTTCGGCGACATGCCGAACGATCTGGCGATGCTGCGCTGGGCCGGTCACGCCGTCGCCGTGGCCAACGCCCATCCCGACGTGCTCGCCACCGCCGACGAGGTGACCGCCAGCAACGACGAGGCCGGGGTGGCGCGAGTGCTCGAGCGCCTGTTCAGGCGCTCGCGCTCCAGGCCCGGAGGATCTCGGAGGCCTCTACCACCTCGAGCCCGAACGCACGGTCGCTGAGCTCGCCTGGCAGGGCCTCGCGCGCGAGTTCGGCCAGCCGGCTCGTGCCGGCTGCGTGCGTCCGGCGGCCCCGCGCCCGGAGTGCCCGCATTGCGACCACGAGCTCGCAGGCGACCACGACGCGCATCGACTCCAGGCACTCGGCCGTCCTGCGCGCCGCGGTCGCGGCCAGGCTGCCGTGCGACTCGGCTCCGAGCGAGGCCCAGACGGCCTGAGCCGACATCGGCGTGGCCAGCGATCGCATCTCGGCGGCGGCGGAGTGAGCTGTGTATTCGAGCATCATCACTCCCGACTCGACGCCCGGGCGGCCGGCGAGGAAGCGCGTGAAGCCGGTGGTCGCAGGGTCCAGGAGCGAGCTCACGCGGGCGGCGATCAGCGACGCCGACTGGGCCAGCGCCGAGCGCAGGCCGTCGAGGGCCGCCGCCAGCTGACCGGCGTGGAAGTTCCCGTTCGGCAAGGCGTCGCCGGCGTCGATCAGAGCGTTCTCAGGCCGGGCGTTCAGTTCGCGCCCGACGATGACCTCGAGCCGGTTCAGCGCGTCGTCGGTGACCCCGTCGACCTGCGGCACGACCCGGAACGGATAGGGGCCCTGCACGAGACGGTCGGGAGCGTCGTCGGCCAAGGAGCCGGCCAGCAGCTCACGCATGCGCCGGGCCACCTCGACCTGGCCGGGCGCTCCGACGGCGGCCTGCACGCGGGCGTCGAACACGACCGGATCTGCCTCGAGGGCCTCGAAGGACAGGGCGGCCACCGCCAGCCACGCTCCCTGGAGCTCGCGCGCCTCGATCGCCAGCATGGCCGCGTGCCCGGCGGTGAACGCGTTCGAGCTCATGAAGCCGAGCGCGTCGCGGAGGCTCAGCTCGGCGCAGATCAGCGGGGCCGCCGGCTCGGCTCGGCCGTCGCGCCACACGAACCCCTCGCCCAGGAGCGCCAGGGCGACCGCGGCCAAGGCCGCCAGGTCACCCGTGCCGAGCGAGCCCAGCCGGCGCACGAACGGCGTGGCGCCGGTGTTAAGCGCCGCGATCAGGCCGTCCAGCAGCTCGGGTACGACGCCGGCGCCGCCCGCGCCGAGCTGGTTGGCGCGTACGACCATGCCCGCGCGCACCAGTTCGGGCGCGATCGCCGGGCCGGCGTCGACGGCATGGCTGCGCAGGAGGTTCCACTGGTAGCGCTCGCGCTCGGAGTCGGCGATCCTCACGTCGCGCAGTGCGCCCACGCCGGTCGTGGCCCCATACAGCTCCTGACCTCGCGCGAGCAGGTCGGCGATCGCCGCCCGGGCGGCCAGGTTCCGGGTGCGAGCCTCGGGGGCCAGCTCGACCGCGGCGCCGCCGAAGGCTACGGCGGCCACCTCGGCCGGGGTGAGGCTCGCTCCGTCGAGGACGATCACGCCGCGACCGGCCGAAGTTCCTCGGCGTAGCTCACCGACGTCCGCCGCATGACTCCGCCTTCGTCGATCGAGTACTGGCCAAGGCGCCAGAGCGGCGGAGAGTAGGCGTGGATCGAGATGCTGCGGTCCGCTGCGCCGCCGAGACGGTGGATCCGATCGGCGCCGAAGGAGAACGTCGTGCCGGCCGTGAACACGAGCGTGAACGGATCGCCTCCGATCCTGGGGCTGGACTCCACGAGCGCTCCCTCCACCACGCATACGGCCCCCGAGGAGAGGTCGTGGTCGTGCCAGCCGGTGTCCCCCTCACGATTCCAGCAGAGCAACCAGATGTCCACGAAGTCGTCGCGGTGCAGCGAGACGTAGTGACGCTCGCCATCGGGAAAGGCCACGTGGGCGCGCCACACATCCGGGTGCTCCGCGAGTTCATGGACCAGTGCCTCGAGCTCTCCGAGCGAGAGATCACGCGCTGGAAGCGAGGGCAAGCTCAACTGACACCTCCTCGAGATCGAGTAGACGGATGGGGTTGGTAGTGCGGATGGCGAACTCCGCGGCCGGTCCGAGGCCGGTGCACGCCGGTTCGGCATACGGCCGGTCCGAGCCGTTTACGAGAGCGTCGACGCCGAGCGCGCGCACGATCGCGTCGATGGCCCGCGGCCCGTACGACGAGATCTCGACGAACACGTGGGGGTCGTGCGGCGAGCCTGGGCCGCCTCGGGCCCGGGAGCGTTCGGCGTGCAGTGGAGCGAGCCCCGCGAGGAGCGCGAAGCAGACCTTCAGCTCTCGGTGGCGCGGGCGCCCATGGAGCCCGAACGCGAGCCAGGCCGCGTGCATCTGTTGCGGGTAGGCGAGGACGGGTGCCCACCACGCCGGCGCGCCACGCGGTCCGGCCGCCGGACCGGGATGGATGAACAGCGGACGTCCGGCGGCTTCGAGCACATCGAGCAGTGGGCCGACGCGCTCGTAGTCCTCGGCGTCCAGGAGCGCGTCGGCCGGCAGCTCGAGCCCCACGAACCCGAGCTGCAGCAGGTGCTCGAGAGCCGCGGCGTCGATCGGTGCCAGACAGGCCGAAGCCCACGCGCGGAAGCTCGGCCCGAGCTCCGACACCCCGGCGTGGTAGGCGTCGAGCAGCGGCTGACAGTCGCGCGCGGGCAGCCGCTCGAGGCCCAGCGCGCTCGAGAGCGAGACGACGGCCAGGTCGAGACCGTCGCCGGTCTGCGCCTGGCGGCGCAGACCGATGTCGTGGTCGGCCGCGCGCACGGGGAACGGCGGCTGCCCGGGAAGCTCCAGCACCCAGCCGCGCAGGCGTGGCGGCTCGCTACGGGCGCGCAGCGCGGCGATCAGGGGCGGCGTCCACACGTGCTGGTGGACATCGATCGCGGGGCTGGGCGTGAACCGGTTCATTGAACCGCTTCAGTGAATCGGTTCACCAGGCCGCTGTCAAGCCATCTCCGGCCGCGGGACTAGGCTTTGCTACGGGTGAGCCCTGGCAAGCGCGTAACGATCCGCGACGTAGCTGATGCGGCCGGTGTGTCGCCCGCGGCGGTGTCCTACGCGCTGCGCGGGATGCAGGTCTCCGACGAGACCCAGAAACGCGTCCGGCAGATCGCCGACGACCTCGGCTACGAGGCGCATCCCATCGCCCGCGCTCTGGCAAGTGGGCGCACCGGCATGGTCGGCATTCTCGGCCCATCGCTCGAGGACCTCTGGCTCCAGCGTTTCGCCGCCGAGGCCGGCCGGGAGCTTCTGGCCCGCGACCACTACGCGCTCGTGGTCGACGCCGCCGGCGACCCCGACCGGCAGCGGATGCTGGCCGCCCGCCTGCGCGATCAGCAGGTCGACGGGATGATCGTGTCGCCGATCGATCCCGGCGATCCATTCTGGGTCGAGCTGTCCGAGTCGGTGGCGGTCGTCACGATCGGCGAGGCGCTGACCGACTCCAAGGTGGCCGGGGAGGTTCTGTTCGACAACCGAGCAGGCGTCCAGGCCGCGCTCGAGCGCCTGCAGGCCAGCGGGCACGAGCGGATCGCGCTGCTGCGACCGCCGGGCTCGCCGACCGCCGATCGCGCCGCGGAGCTTGGCGTGGGGTCGGTGGCTGCCCGGCTCGGGCTGGACGTCGAGGTCCTCGAGGCGTCCTACGAGCTCGAGGCCGCGACTTCGGTGGCGCGGGAGCTCCTCTCGTCCGACGATCGGCCCACCGCGGTCTTCTGCCTCTGTGACTCGATCGCCTATGGGGTCTATGCGGCGGCGCGAGAGCTCCGTCTCGGGATCCCGGGGCAGCTCTCCGTTATCGGGTACGACAACCATCCGATCTCGGCTCTGCTGTCACCGCCGCTGACGACCTTCGACTGGGATCAGGACCGGCTGGTGAAGCTGGCGGTCGACATCCTGCTCGCGGCGATCTCCGGCAAACGGCGGCGGCGCAGGGTCCTGATCGACCCGACGCTCCGTCCTCGAGGCTCGATCGGCCGGCCAGCTCTTACGAAGCTCACAACCGGCGCCGGGTAGTCTCGCAGCGATGACCAGACGGACGAAGCTGGCGCTTCTGGGTGCCGGCGCGGGCGCCGGCCTGCTGATCCTGACGTGGGCGCTTGCCCTGCATGTCGGCGCCTTCGAGCGGCTCGACAGGGCGATCCTCAGCGGGTTCGCCGGCTTGTATCACCGCCCCCGGATCAATCACGTGGCCCAGCTCGTAGCTGGCCTCTGCGATCCCTCGCCGTACGTCTATCTGGCGGCGATCCCGGTGCTGGTGGCGCTGCTACGCCGGCGGCCGCGCGCGCTGCTGGCCATCGTGGCGATCCTGCTGGGCGCCAATCTGACCACCCATCTGCTCAAGCCGCTGCTGGCAGTTCCGCGCTCGGGATGGCTGTATGGCGGCTACGTGAACGTGCCGACCGGATCGTGGCCGAGCGGCCATGCGACCGCAGCGATGGCGCTGGCGCTGTCCTGCGTGCTCGCTGCGGCGCCGCGCCTGCGCCCAGCGGTCGCCGCGATCGGCGCCGCCTTTGCCGTCGCCGTCTCGTATTCCTTCCTCGAGTTGGGCTGGCATTTCCCCAGCGACGTGCTCGGCGGCTTCCTCGTCGCCGGGACGTGGACGATGCTGGCCGTCGCCGCGGTCTCGGCAGCCGATGCCCGCTGGCCGCGCCGATCGGACACCGAGTCTCGACGCCAGCGTCCATCTGTCCGCGAGGCGCTGGCGCCGCAGGCGGCGCTGGTAGCGGGAGCTGCGCTCGTGATCGCGCTGCTGGCGCTGGTGCGGCCGCACGGAGTCATCAGCTACGCGCAGAATCACGAGCTGTTCGTGCTCGGCGCCGTCGCGATCGGCGCCGTGGCGCTCGCCGTGGCCACCGCGATCACGCTGGTGGTGCGCCGCTAGACCGCGGTTCACTGTCGAGGATCACCGGCTCGGCGTGCTGGGCGCGCACCCACCGATCGATCTCGAGCCACCAGCCGTTAAGCCAGGCGACTCGCGCCTCCTCGTCCTCCGGGACCTCCTCGCGCGACACCATCCAGGTCCGGAAGCGCATCCGGCCGCCGAGCGGCAGCTCGCGATAGATCTCCCGCGGGTAGGCGGCCAGGCCAAGTCCGGTGTGGGCGATGAAGACGACCGGCGCGCGCGGGTTGCCCCGCAAAGCCGCAAGGACGCCGGCGGGCTGCGGGGGCAGGACGTTACTCATGCGGCGGGCGACGGCCACGGCCTTTCGCCGGCCGCGGCGGCGCAGGCTGTTCAGGGCCCGGCGCCGGCGCTCGCGGGTGAAGTTGCCCCCCTCGGGGTAGATCAGCAGGACGCCGTGCGGGCTCAGATCCGCGGCGAGCCGCTCGATCAGAGCGGACGATTCGTCGGGCTCTGACGGGTCGATGACACCGTGGGGGAGCCGTCTCGTGAGCAGTCCGATCGCGGGATCCAGGGCCACGTCCTGGCGCAGGACGACGCTCGGGCGGCGGCGGTAGTGCTCCATCAGCCGGTCGATCAGGAATACGGTGTCACCGGGGCCCGCGTGGCGGCTGAGCACGATCGCCGGCTCGGGTCCGGCCAGCAGGGCGGCGGCCTCGGCTGCGCAGTCCTCGGTGATCTCGACGTCGAGCAGCTCGAGGATCCGTGCGGCCGCGGCATGCACGAACCAGTGCTGAAGGCGCCAGTGCAGGCGCTGGCGCGCGGGGCGGCCGAGGACCGGCCCGAGCGCCCACAGCGCGCCCCCTGCGGCCAGGACACCGAGCTCGTGCGCGCAATAGACCAGAACCGAGCGCACGGCGATCATCGGCTTGGGGCGACCGACCGCCTGGGCGACGGCCGCCAATCCGAGCAGCACCGGCGCCCAGCCCAGCAGCACCAGCTCGAGCGTCAGGCCGAGCGCGAACGCGATGCGCCGGCGGGCCGCTGGCGGCCGCAATGGTGCTCCTCGAGGTAGCGGGCCGACGCCTCATAGGCGGAATCGACCCAGCGGGCCACGTTGCGGGCGGGGCGGCGCAGGCCGAGCTGCCCGGCGACGTCGCTATAGGCGGGTGCCGCCGAGCCGCCGGTGGGCAGCACGTGCAGCTCGATCCCATCGGGCAGGGAGTGCAGGTCGTTGGCGAAGCGGTGGCGCCGCGCAACCTCGAAGGCCACCAGTCCGACCTCCCACGGCCAACGCGGCGGCCGAAGCGGCTGCTCGACCCGGCCGACCTGCAGCACGAAGATCCGCCGGGCGCCGAGCATGACCGCCCGGCTGACCGGGATCGAGTTGACGATCCCGCCATCGATGAAATGCTCATCGCCGATTCGCACGGGAGGCAGGATCCCCGGCACCGCACACGAGGCCAACAGGACGTCGGCCAGCGGTCCGCGGTCGAACCAATGCTCGGCGGCGCGCTCGATGCTCGCGGCCACGCACTGAAACGCCACGGCCAGCTTCTCGACCCGGTCGACGGGCAGCAACTCCCGCAGGCGCGCACGCAGGGTTCCGTAGGGCTCCACGTGCGTGCCCGAGCGCGCGAGCGTTCCGGCCCGGCGCAGCAGCGCGCCCGAGGAAAGCACCGACAGGTTCGCCTCCGACCACAGCTCCCGCAGACGGGCGGTCCCCCGGCGGCTCGGCTCGGCGGCGAAGAAGGCGCCGTTGATCGCGCCGATCGAGGTCCCGAGGATCAGCTGCGGCTCGATCGCCGACTCGGCCAGCGCTTCGAGCATCCCGACCTCGTGCGCGCCCAGCACGCCACCGCCGCCGAGTACGAACGCTGTTTGCGGCTCGGTCATGGCCGAGTACTACCCGGGCCGGCGAGCCTCTAGGATCTTGCCGGTAAATCGGTCGGTGGAGATGGGAAGCCGGTGAGATCCCGGCGCGGACCCGCCACTGTGATCGGGGATGCCAGCCGCATATGGGCCACTGGGCGACGTCGAGTCCCCGGGAAGGCGCGGCTGGTAGGCCCGTAAGCCAGGAGACCTGCCTCCGACCGCAACGCCGAGAGCCCTCGTGGA